>CAYZKS010000179.1:0-6578 GCA_964478725.1 uncultured Anaerolineales bacterium | reverse complement strand
TCCAGTCGCTCTTGACGTCGCAGGCCTGCGTGGTTAGAATGCGTCAATCTTGTCGCCGCCTTGGCAAGCGCCTGTTTGCCACGCGTACGGTTCGGTCTGTTGCCAGTTCTGAGGAGGTGCAATTTGGCCAAATGGGTCTACATCCAGGACATCGCATCCTATGTGGGTCAAGAGGTCACGGTCAAGGGGTGGCTGTATGACCACACCGACAAGGGCAAGATACAGTTCCTTCTGGTGCGCGATGGCACGGGCATCATTCAGTGCGTGGCATCTCAGAAGGACCTGACAGCGGAGGCCTTTGCCGATGCTCAGCGCGTGACGCAAGAATCGTCCCTTATCGTCACAGGCATGGTCAGAGCCGACACACGCGCTCCCGGCGGCTATGAGCTTGCATTGACCAAGGTCGAACTGGTGCAGCTGGCCAAGGACTACCCGATCACGCCCAAAGAGCATGGCGTTGACTTTTTGATGAGGCATCGGCATCTGTGGCTGCGGTCGGCGCAGCAGCATGCCATTCTGCGCATACGCGCGGAGATCGTGAAGGCAATACGGGATTGGCTGGACAGCCACGGGTTTGCCAACATCGACACGCCCATCCTCACTCCCTCATCCTGCGAAGACACTACCACGTTGTTTGAGACAGACTACTTTGGCGAGCCCGCGTACCTGGCTCAGAGTGGGCAACTCTACAATGAGGCAAACATCGCTGCGTTCGGCCGAGTCTACTGCTTCGGTCCCACCTTCCGCGCGGAAAAGTCCAAGACGCGGCGCCATCTGATGGAGTTCTGGATGGTGGAGCCCGAGATGGCCTACGTGGACCTCGACGGCTGCATGGAAGTGGAAGAGCAATTCGTCAGCTACATCGTGCAAACCGTGCTCCAGAAGCGCGCCCCGGAACTGCGCACCCTTGGACGCGATACCGCTCGTCTGGAGAAGGTGTTGCCTCCCTTCCCACGCATCAGCTATGACGAGGCAGTGGACATCCTGACCCAGGCTGGAGTCCCCATCCAGTGGGGCGATGACTTTGGTGCGCCGCACGAAACTGTGCTGGGCGAGCGTTTCGACCGGCCTGTGTTCGTGCACCACTATCCGACCGCCTTCAAAGCCTTCTACATGGAACCCGATCCCAAACGACCTGAGGTGTGCCTGTCCGTGGACCTGCTGGCTTCTGAGGGGTATGGGGAGATCATCGGCGGCGGGCAGCGCACTGCCAGCTATGAGACGCTGGAGCGAAGCATCGAGACGCACCATTTGAACCGTGAGGCCTATGAGTGGTACCTCGACCTCAGGCGCTACGGCTCCATGCCTCACTCGGGCTTTGGGCTTGGCGTGGAGCGCACGGTAGCCTGGATCTGCGGCATCGAGCACATCCGCGAAACCATTGCCTTTCCGCGCATGCTGGAAAGGATCTATCCGTGACAGACAGGTTAAGTTTCCCAGAGGGATTTCGCTGGGGCACAGCAACCGCCGCGCATCAAGTCGAGGGTAGCCCCGCCGATACGGACTGGTGGGCATGGGAACAGATACCTGGCAAGATTCGTGATGGAACGAAAGCGCATCCTGCGTGTGACTGGTGGACAGGTCGCTACGCGGAGGATTTCGATCTAGCCCACTCGATGGCACAGAATGCCTTGCGGCTTGGCGTGGATTGGGCGCGTGTGGAGCCACGCGAGGGCGAATGGGACGACCAGGCGCTGGCTCGCTACCGCGAGATGCTGAGCGCCCTGCGTCGACGGGGCATCGAGCCCATGCTGACTCTGTCGCACTTTGTCCACCCGCAGTGGCTGATCTCCAAGGGCGGTTGGACGAATGACGTCGCGGTGCGCTGCTTTGAGCGCTTTGCCACCAAGGTTGTGGAGACGTTTGGAGACTTGGTTGATCTGTGGTGCACCATCAACGAGCCCAACGTGTATGCCGCGTACTCTTACTTGCTGGGAATGTGGCCACCCGAGAAGCATGACCTTTTCGGCGCCTTTCGCGTGATGCGGCACCAATTGATGGCACATGCCATTGCCTACCAAAGCATCCACCGCCTGCAGCCCGAGGCCAGGGTGGGGCTGGCGCAGCACCTGCGGGTTTTCGATGGCTTCAAGCCTGATTCAGCCCTGGATCGCTGGGCGGCGCAGATGCAGGACCGCCTCTTCAATGAGGTCGTGCTCTCTCCACCCGTCGACGGCCTTTTGCGCTTCCCCTTGGGCGGGGGTGAGGTCGCGGAGCTTGCCGACTCGCAGGACTGGATCGGACTCAACTACTACTCGCGCGACATGGTGAGCTTTGACATCACTCAACCAGGAATGCTCTTCGGAAGGCGCTTCTCCATGCCTGGTGCCGACTTTAGTATGGAGGGCTGGGGTGAAATCTACCCTGAGGGTCTATACCGTTTGTTGAAGCGCCTGCAGCGCTACGGCAAACCGATCTACATCACAGAGACGGGTGTGCCCGACAACGACGACTCCAAGCGGCCGCGCTTCCTTTTCACGCATTTGGCCGCTGCTCACCGGGCTCTGTCGGAAGGCGTGCCGCTCAAGGGGTTTTACTTCTGGTCACTGGTCGATAACTTTGAGTGGAAGGAAGGCTTCAGTGCCCGGTTCGGGTTGATCGGCCTGGACCTTCAGACCGGCCGGCGCGCGCTGAAGCGCAGCGGCCAACTGTATGCCGAGATCTCGCGTGCAGGGGCCATTTCCAGGGAAATGGTTGATCGCTTCGCCCCAGAGCTGCAGACGGCGCTCTTCCCATCCTAGGGGGCGTGTTTCGAAGCCTTAGCGCGCATGCTCCCAGACCCGCAGGCCACTGCGGCTCAGACGGATCGGGATGTGCTTGAAGAGCGGGTTAGTAGCCTCGATCGTCTGGATCATCTGTCGCTTCTGGTGAGAGAGGCCGGAACACAGGATGGTGAGAGACCCGCCTTCGCCTCCGGCGCCGTTGACCTTCCAGCCCAGAGCACCGAAATCCCGCGCAATGGCAAATACATGCTGCGCATCGCGGCTGACCAGGTCGGGATGCAGGCGCTCCTGAGCTTGTGTGTTCTCGATCATCGCCCTACCCAGCGCTGTCAAGTCTCCAGCAGACAGTGCAGCGCGGGACTTGTCCGCAGCGGCTCGGAGGTCTTGCAGGCGCACGCAGTCGGGGCCCTCGCCCTGCAAATCCGCGATCACCTTCTTGTGCACTTCTGACGAGGCGTGCCCTCTGCCGAGGTAGATGAGGATGAGCCTGCTTTCCAGCGCCCGCCAGGTTGCCCGCGGTACCTGTAGACGCGTCAACCGGGCATGTGGGTAGTGGTCGATCTCGATGTAGTTGATGCCTCCATAGGCGGAGCAGAGTTGATCCTGGATGCCCGATTGCTGCCTCAGTGCCTCCACTTCGATGGCATGAGCGGCATACGCCACTTTGCGCCGGGTCATCCGCCCCTTCTTAAGTCGGTCCAGGGCTCCAATCAAGGCCACAACTACTGCTGCCGAAGTGCCGGTCGAGCAACCAGCGGGCACCTCTGAGTGGATATGTGCCTCGATCGCACAATCTGCGGGAATGCCCATGTACTGGATCGTGGCTTCCAGAAGTGGATGGCGTCCCCAGCCCGGCCGGTCAAGATGCAAGGGATAGCGGTCGCCAAAGTTGTCGGCGTATAGAATGATGGGTTCCCTGTCTGCTTGGCGTGGAAAGACCTCTAGCTGGACCTCGACACAGGGCTGAACGGCGATGTTAAAGATCTTGCCGTGCTGCGCAAACCAGGTATCGGTCCATCCGCCGTTGTCACATATTCGGATTGGCGCCAGGCTTGTGATGACACGCATCGGGCGGTGCCGCGCGAGGCTCCCACACTGACGATTGCTCAGGTGACTCCGCACAAACAAGGGAGGGACGCTGCAACCCAACGCCCCTCCCGGTCACGCACTAACGAAACTCAACGCGCGATGTGCATGGGCATGATCACATGCACAAAATCCTGTCCACTGGTGGGTTTCAGTACGCCTGGACTGGACGGGCTGGAGGTTTCGAGCACCACCTGCGGGCTGTTGATCACGCCCAGCACGTCCAGCAAGTACTCGGCGTTGAAGGCAATCTCGATGGCCACGCCTTCGACAGCCGCTTCCATATCTGTGACGTTGTCACCCAACTCGGCGCTGATAGCGTTGACCGTCAGCTTGCCTGCCTGGCCTTGGTCTCCCGGCGTGATCTGCAGCTTGAGCACGTGGGCAGCGTCACGAACGAAGAAGGATGCGATCTTGACGGCGTTGAGCAATTTGCCGGCATCCACCACGGTGCGGGTGGTGTGGCTCTTGGGAATGATCTGCCTGTGGTCTGGGAAATTGCCCTCGACCAACTGAGACACCAGGTCGACATTGGTCATGCGGAAGAATGCCTGGCTGCGGTTGGAGGCGATCGTCATCCGGACGGGCTTGCTCTCTTCTACGATGATACGCCCCAGTTCCTGAAGGGCCCGAGCCGGGATGATCACGCTTGTCGCCGACGGAACTGCGCTCGACAGTTCCGTGCTGCGCACAGACAGGCGAAAGCCGTCGGCTGCCGCCATGGTCAGGCTTGTGCCAGACATCTCCGCCAGGACTCCGGTCAGCACGGGCCGGCTCTCGTCCCTGGCAGCCGCAAAGGATACCTGATTGATCATCTCTCGCAGCACTTCAGGCTCGAGCTGAATGCTCGAGTCCTCGCTGAGGGCCAGGATGAGCGGGAACTCCTGCGCGTCTATGCCTTTGATGTTGGCTTCATAGTTAGCACAGCGCAGGTTGAGTGTCTGGGTGCGAGTCACCAACTGCGCGTCGATGCGTTCCGGTGGGAGCGAATTGACAAAGTCGCCGATCAGGCGCGATGGTACTGTGGTAGCCCCGTCCTCCTCGACCTTGGCGCCTATCCAGCAGTTGATGCCGACCTCCAAGTTGGTCGCAGATAGCTTGAGTCGGCCCTCATCCGTGGCGATCAGAACGTTAGAAAGCACGGGGAGCGTGCTGCGAGAGGCGACTGCCCTACCGACAATGGCCAGACCCTTGGACAGATTCTCTTGCAGACAAGAAAACCTCATAGGACCCTCCTCGCGCGAGCTGTCGATGGCGGATAGTATACAACAGAACGGGACAACTTCAAACCGTGTTGTCAGGGAATGGACCAGGGCAGCAGCTTTGTCAGCGCGTGGCGTAGCAGGGCGATCGCTCCAACCTCTGCGAGTGAGAGCAGAAGCCCCAGCGCAAGGTACAACAAGGCCTGCCGCCAATGCTCTAGGCGATTCACATGTCGCAGCAGGATGGTCACGATGGCGGCGTTTACCAGGCTGAGCATCAGCAGGACGCCAGTGACATCTGCGACGAACAGGGGGTAGAAGAGGGCCTCCGGATACACTTGCACCAAGCCGGCCACCACCAATACTGTAGCCAGTAGCAGCCCCAGCTCCTTAAGGCTGTTCACAACCTGCTCCTCACGTGGGTAATGCCATAGAGTCAGGTTCAGCACAGGCACTACGAGCAGTGTCACAGACAAGCCCAGACCCATGCCCGTCAGCAACCGCAGTAAGTTGCTGGGAGCATAGAGCCACACGCCGCCAGACAGGAAGTGTAAGTAGCTGTTCAGACCGTCCACACTCCAGAGCAGAAAGAGCACTGCAAGTACGAGCATGACTCTCCGGGGAGGTAGCTCCGCAGCTCGTTGACGGCGCTTCAGGCACAAGGCGCACAGGACCAGCAGGGCACCTGTATAGGTGCCGCTGCAGCGTGCACACAGGGGTAGCTGCGTGCCAGCCAGCGAGAAGGAATGCCCTGGCAGTTGGTGGCACACTCCGCTCAGAAACAGCCCGATGTATCGAAGCAGGCCGTGAGCCTGCAGGAAGGGAGACTCCATAGCCCATGCATCATACGGCGTTTGACCCAGGTGTCAATTTGCGCCGCTGCCTGGCGCCGAGCCTGGGCTGGGCTGTCCAGGGGACTTGGCCACGGTTGGCACCAGATGTTGTGTCGCTTCAAGTAACTGCCATGCATTATGGGCCTGCCTGTTGCGATACTGGTCTCGCAGCGATTCCTGTGCTATAATCGTGGTTGGCGAGCCGCGTTCAGTCGCACTCTGGCTGGTTGGCAGGACATGGCTACACCTTCGCCCCTTATCATAACTCAGATACTGACCCCCAAGAAGCGGGCTGACCTGCTGCGTCGGCAGCGATTGGTGGACTTTGTCCATGAGAACATTGATCGCAAGCTGCTGATCATCTCCGCCTCTGCAGGTTACGGCAAGACCTCTCTGCTCACCGACTATGCGCATGACACCGACCTGCCGGTTTGCTGGTTGACGTTGGTAGAGTCGGCGAGCGACCCACGTGTGTTCCTGGACTATCTGATTGCCTCGATTAACAACCATTTCCCGGCGTTTGGGCAAACATCGCGCAGGCTGCTGCAATCCGGCGTGGATCTATCGGACATTGCGCCGCTGGTGGGCACAGTTGTCAACGAGATCTGCGAGACCATCCCCGACTACTTTGTGGTTGTGATCGATGACTATCATCTGGTGGACAATAGCGCTGCGGTGAACCGCACCGTGGATGCCTTGGCGCAGCATGCTCCTGAGAACTGCCATTTGATCAT
>CAYZKS010000178.1:0-6677 GCA_964478725.1 uncultured Anaerolineales bacterium | reverse complement strand
ACGCGCTGATTGCCAAGGTGCGCGAGTCCATCGAGCGCTGGCGGGAGTACCGCGCAGCGCTGATCGCGGCGGCGGTGACGGGGAAGATTGATGTGCGGGGGACGGAAGCCCAACCTTGAACCACTGGCATGTCGGCCGCCTGCCGGTAGCATCCGAATGAGAAAGAGATGCATGGCAAATGGTACATGTACCTTCGTTTCCAGAGGTGAATCTGCGGTCCATCTGCGATATCCTTGGCGATACATCGTCTGGCCTAACTGGAACTGAGATCGGCCAACTGCTGGCGGATTGCGAGATCGAGGACCCGAACCCTAGCGGTACCAAGAGACACCGCCTCTTTGACGCCCTGTCCAGTCAACAGCGCAGAGACCGCTGCGGCAACCACGTCGCTGCGATCATTTGCGTAGCCATGAGCCCCATTCGCTACACTCGTGAGCACGAGTTGTTCGAGGCCCGGCGTTCCCAGTTGAACGAGGTGCTCTCCTTCTGCGGCCTAGATCTCGGCGAAGATGGACAGTTGCGCCAAGGGCCACCCGCTCGTACCCTGACGGAAGCACAGCAACGGGCAACCAAGCTACATCGTGCACTTGGCGCCCGTGGCGTGCATGCAGATGTGCTGCGTTTCTGCCGCGCAGAGCTGTTGCAGGATGACTACTTTCACGCCGTGTTCGAGGCAACGAAAAGCGTCGCCGACAAGATCCGCGACAAGTCAGGCCGTACGGAAGACGGGGCCAAGCTTGTGGACCTGGCATTCGGTTTCGGGGAAGGTGCCTTGCCCATACTTGCTTTCAACACTCTGCGCACCGAAACCGAAGTGAGCGAACATCGAGGGCTGATGAACCTGCTGAAGGGGCTGTTTGGCACTTTCCGCAATACCACAGCGCACGCTCCCAGAATCACGTGGACAATCAGCGAGCAAGATGCTCTCGACATGCTTGCCCTCACCTCTCTCTTGCACCGCAGGCTGGATCAAGCTGTTCGAATAACTCTTCAGGAAGACGGCAAGAGCAGAAGCTGAGTGCCGTCCCTGAGCTTCTCACTTGCCCACTGAGGGCCGCGCCGGGTTGGCTAGGATCAATGGCGGATTCCTGAATCGGCGATCGCCTCGCAAAACTATGCTGCAAGCGCCAAAGGAGGTCTGAGTGACTTCACCACAGCGGCACCTGGTCAATCGCGAGGTTGTGGCAGACAACGAGGCGGCGGCGCGCGCAGCCCATCAGCGGGGCGACTACGTGACGTGTATCCTGCTTATTCACGCACTGACTGAGGCACTGTTGCGAGCATTTCTGGAGAAGACCGGGGATGAGCGCTTTAGCGAGCTGGTCGAGAGGTACGAGGCGTTCCTCATCGAACAGGGGCAGCCACAGGGCACATTTGTCACAGAGTTGAATGAGTTCAACCGGCGACGAAACCGAATCGTTCATGGGCTGTGGGGGAAGGGGTACACGCACACTAACAGGAATTTGGACGCGGTATGCAGAGCAGCTTTTCTGGTGTATGGGCTGTTCATCGAATGGCTCGAGACCTTTGACCCCCAGATCACGGCCTACGGATTCGAATGCGAATAGGCGGACAAGTGACTGGCAGAGCTTACATCCAAGACAAGCGACGGGCCCCAGGCGTCGGAAGGTGTTCTGTAGCAAGTCACGAGTCTGACGAACAGGCTCCATGCTCCAGACGTCGATGGACCCGACTGAAGCCAGGACAGGTTCGTTGACTATGCACTCTGGTCCAATCGGGGCCTGGAAGGCGAGCCAGCAAGGAGAACCACGCAGGATGGCATTCCACGATGAGTCGTACGGCGGCGGCAACTTCGTTGTCTCATTCACAGCAAATCCCAGACGCGACTTTGGCGTCTTCGCCAGGGGGTACTCTCGTGCAGCGTCGATGCTGGCGCAAGTCCTGCTCTCGAAACCTGGGTTCCCTGATTATGAGGCCTACCCGATCGTGTTTCTGTATAGGCACTCGTTGGAGCTCTATCTCAAGAACCTGATCTACAAGAGCGGGCTCTTGTCAGCCTTCAGACGAATGGACGACATTGATGGCATACTGCGACCCATCCATCGACTCGACACCCTGGCCGACATAGCCACAAAGGTCCTGCGCACGCTATTCCCAGACATGGACGAGGTTCAACAACTCGCGAGGCAGATCTCGAACATCTCATACGAGTTCTCGCAGCTCGATCCCGATTCGTACTCCTATCGCTATCCCACCAACACACGAGGCGGCGCGGCTGCCAGAAGACACCAGACGATGAGCCTGCGGGCTCTCTCCACGTCGATGGACGCCTTGCTCCAACACATGGAGGCTCTCGACTTTGGCCTCGACGTGGAAACGTACGAGGCACAAGAGATCTATGAGATACTCGAGGGGATGCTGGTTGAGGCGCGCACCGGCGAGATTGCGTCATAAGCGAACCTTTCCGGGTGCGAGCGTTGGCGGGGGTACCGGGCGGCGCTGATCGCGGCGGCGGTGACGGGGAAGATCGACGTGCGGGAATCATCGTCCGTCGCACAAGTCCGTGAGCCGCCCGATGGCCCTAATGAACACAATGGCTGCCACAACGATCAGCGCAACTATCAGCACCAACCCCAGCATGATCATCAAGACCAGCGCCAATGCCGGTAACGGCGCTGGCAGCATCACCAACACGGCCATGCTCTTGATCACCACCTTGCTCCCAGACCTCACCTCCCCTTTGGCGTTCATCTTCAGCTCTACCTTGAGCATCACCTTCTTGATCACGACATACAATTCGACCTCCACCTCAACGCGGGGATTCACATCTTCAGCGCTTCAATGCCCTAATCTGCTGGTAACGCGCAAGCGGTGTTACGGAACATCTGCACATAGCTGCCAAGTGTGGAGGTTTTGTAACATGTCGAGACACACAGCAGCAGCCAGCGACGCAACCACGGCCCGAACTGGTCAGACAGTCGGGCAGGGCACTGCGTGACATGCCAGGTTCCTGATTCTACCCGTGCAGGGTTGGACGGCACCTCGAGATGGCGATGCCACTTGACTAGCCGCCTGTATGGAAGTACAATACATCGGGAATTGTGAACAACTCCCGATGTATTGTACATGGCGAGGGCATCATGGCCAGGACACACGCCGAGCGACTCATGGAACTGGCAGCAACGCAGGGTGTGCTGCGCGCACGTGACCTTCAGGCAATGCACATCCCGCGCCACGTGCTGCGCACGCTGTGTGCGCGCGGGATGCTGCAGCGCATTGGGAGAGGGCTGTACCTGCCCACCAGCGCCGAGCTGACCGAAAGCCATTCCCTGGCCGAGGCCGCCAAGGCTGTGCCCCAGGGCGTCGTCTGCCTGCTCTCGGCCCTGCGTTTCCACGAGTTAACCACTCAAGCCCCCTTTGAGGTCTGGCTAGCCATTGGCGAAAAGGCCTGGCGGCCGCGACTCACCTTCCCGCCTCTGCGGCTGGTGCGCTTCTCAAAGCAGACTCTGCAGGCTGGCGTCGAGCAGCACAGCATCGAGGGCGTCCCCGTGCGCATCTACGGCCCGGCCAAGACCGTGGTGGATTGCTTCCGCTACCGCAACAAGATCGGGCTGGACGTGGCGCTGGAAGCGCTGCGCGACTGCCGCCAGCAACGCAAGTGCAGCGAAGACGAACTGTGGCAGTATGCGCGGCTGTGCCGCATGCAGAACGTGATGCGGCCGTATCTGGAGGCGACGCTGTGAGTCAGCCCACGCTGGTGAATCTCCCCGCCTCCGTCCTGCACCGCCTGCAGAACCTGCGTCTGGCACGGGGCGTGGACTTTAACTCGTTGCTGAGCGCCTTCGTGATGGAACGCTTTCTGTACCGCCTCAGCGTCTCGCCACATGCGCAACGCTTTGTGCTCAAGGGTGCGATGTTGCTGGCAGTGTGGGCGCCGCTCGAACACCGTTCTACATACGACCTGGACCTGCTCGGGTTCGGCGACAACTCCGCGCAGGCGCTGTTGCGCGCCTTCACCGAGATCTGCGAAGTCCCGGTGGTGCCAGACGGCCTGGCGTTCGACGCCACGACGCTACGCCTCCTGGACATTCAAAGGCAGGGGGAGTACCTGGGACGCCGAGTACGCCTCGTGGGTAGGCTGGGCAAGGCTCGCGTGCCGTTGCAGGTGGACGTGGGCTTTGGCGACGCGGTGGTGCCTCCACCGTTGGAAGTGGAATATCCAACGCTGCTGGACTTTCCTGCCCCGCGCCTGCGCGCATACCCCCGCGAGGCAGTGGTCGCCGAGAAGTTGCAGGCCATGGTCCAGTTTGGGCAGACCAACGGACGGCTCAAGGATTATCACGACATTTGGACGCTGTCGCAGCGCTGGGATTTCCAGGGCGCGCTGCTATCGCAGTCGATTCGGACCACGTTCGGGCGAAGAAACATGCCAATCCCTCCGGAAGTACCATTTGGGCTCAGTGCAGCGTTCGCGGAGCTCCCTGAGAAGACCGCGCAGTGGGCAGGATTCCTACGCAAGGCCCGTCTGGAGGCCAACCCCCGAGATCTGGGAGAGGTCATCGAGTGCCTGCAGCGCTTCCTCATGCCCGTTCTGCAGGCACTTGTGGAGGGACACGATCTAGAAGCGCGCTGGCCGCCTGGTGGTCCGTGGGCACCCGGATGAAACAGGTTCCCGCAATGAAAAATGTGCAAATGCGCATTTAGACGTGCACATGCACATTGAGAATATCGCAATGTACATTTCCAGAGTGGGCGGCCCCAGACTGCTTGAAGCGGAGGCATGAAGCATGTCCGCCATCTCGGAACGCAGCTTTGAGGAGACGATTGAGGCGACCCTGCTCGGCACGGGCGCACCCAGCGCGGTACGCGAGCAGGCGCCGTCGTACGCAGAGCCGCAGCCCGGAGGCTACCGGAGGCGCAGCCCGGACGACTATGACCGCGCCGCCTGCCTGATCCCCGACGAGGCGCTGGCCTTCCTGTACGCCACGCAGCCCAAAGAGTGGGAACGCTTCAAGAAGATTCACGGCCAGGACGCGCGCGAGGTCTTTCTCAAGCGCCTGGCCTCGGAAGTGAGCAAGCGCGGCACGCTGGATGTGTTGCGCAAGGGGGTCAAGTGCGACGGTAGCCGCTTTGCACTGGCCTATTTTCGACCCTCCAGCGGGCTGAACGAGGCGCTGCAGCGCCTGTACGAGGGCAACCTGTTCGCCCTGGTGCGCCAACTGCACTACAGCCAGAAGGGCGACCAGAGCCTGGACCTGGCCGTATTTCTCAACGGACTGCCGGTCTTCACCGCCGAGCTCAAGAATCCGCTGAGTGGCCAGACGGTGGACGACGCCGTCCGGCAGTACCGCGCCGACCGCGATCCCAAGGAGCCGCTGTTGTCTTTTGGGCGCTGCCTGGCGCATTTCGCGCTGGATCCGGAGTTTGTGTACGTGACCACGCGTCTGCAGGGGGCCAGGACGCGCTTTCTGCCCTTCAACCAGGGCCGCGACGGCGGAGGAGGCAACCCTCCCACGTGGAAGGGCTACGCCACAGCCTACCTGTGGGAGCAAGTGTGGGCGCGCGACAGCGTGCTCAACCTGATCCAGCAGTTCATCTACGAGCTGCAGACCGAGGACGAGAAAGGCCGCAAGACGGGCGGGCGCGAGATCGTCTTCCCGCGCTACCACCAGCTCGACGCGGTGCGCCGTCTGGTGCAGGCTTCGCGCGATGCGGGCGCGGGGCAACGCTACCTGATCCAACACAGCGCTGGATCGGGCAAGAGCTACTCCATCGCCTGGCTGGCGCACCAATTGGCGGCGCTACACGACGCGCAGGACCAGCGCGTCTTTGACTCGATCATCGTCATCACAGACCGGCGCGTGCTCGACCGGCAGTTGCAGCGCCACGTGCTGGCGTTCGAGCAGGTGCGGGGGACGGTGGAGAACATCGAGCGAGCCGCGCGTCAGCTCAAGCAGGCGCTCGAGGACGGCAAGAACATCATCGTCAGCACACTGCAAAAGTTCCCGGTGATCGCCAAGGATATGAGCGACCTGCCGGGCAAGCGCTTTGCCGTGATCATTGACGAGGCGCACTCCTCCCAGGGTGGCGAGAGCACCCAGAGTCTCAAGAAGGTGCTCGCCACGGGCGCCCTGGAAGAGGCCGAGCGTCAGGACGGCGAGCCGCGTGACGATTTCGAAGATCGCATCGTGGCCGAGGTGCGCCAGCGCGGGCAGCTGCCCAACGTCAGCTACTTTGCCTTTACGGCCACGCCCAAGCCCAGCACGCTACAGCTCTTTGGCGCGCAGCGAGCGGACGGCTCGTACGTCCCGTTCAGCCTGTACAGCATGCGTCAGGCCATCGAGGAGCATTTCATCCTGGACGTGCTGGAGAACTATACCACCTACCGCAGCTACTGGAACTTGCTTAAGAAGGTGCAAGACGATCCGCACTATGAGCGCCAGAAAGCCAGCGCTGTGCTGCGCTCGTTCGTCGAGCTGCACGATCACGCCATCGAGGCCAAGCTGAACGTCATCCTGGACCACTTTGCCGGGCGGGTGATGGGCCGCATCGGAGGGCGGGCCAAGGCCATGATCGTAACGCGCTCGCGCCTGCACGCCGTGCGCTTCAAACTGGCGTTGGAGCGCAAGCTGGCCGAGCGCGGACTGCCCTTCAATGCCTTGGTGGCTTTTTCGGGCGAGGTTAACGACGGCGGCGTGCGCTACACCGAAGCGGGC
>CAYZKS010000177.1:0-6933 GCA_964478725.1 uncultured Anaerolineales bacterium | reverse complement strand
GTTTGTCGGCTGTGGCAGCGTAGCCGTGGGCGCCTGCGGTACGGGAGTCGCAGCAGGGCCACAGGCCACGAGCCACGCGGCGAACAGCATCACGATCACCAAACGCACTGGTGCCTTCATCTCTCTCCCTCCTGACATCAAATGATGATCCGCAGGAAGACAGCTCAGCGCCAAGCGGCGACGGCTGCGCGAACTCATGCCTGTGTCCTCTCTTTCACTCTCCGTGGCTCCGTTTTCTGCCCTGAAAATGCGGATTGGGTGTAGCATCGGGCCTTGCCGCCGCAGGGCTTCGCGAAGACGAAGTGCCCGTCCGGACGCCCACCCTGTCTGGCGCAGGGCGAACGGCAAGGGGCGATACTACGTCCCGGCACCACAGCGTTTTCGTCCGCGGTGGTGAGTCGACAGGCTCATGCAGGACTCCGTGTTTGCTCCTTACCCTCGCAACCGCAACTTTGCCGCACGATCAGCTTGGTGGGCAGCCTGACGCGGCGGCGCTTGGGCTTGCCCCCGGCCATCAGCTCCATCAGCATGCGCATGGCGGCCACGCCCATCTCGTGGCTGGGCGCGGCCACCGTGGTCAGCGCCGGCTTGACCAGCGCTGCCAGGTCGATGTCGTTGTAGCCCACCACGGCCACATCCTCGGGCACGCGCAGCCCGTGCTGCTCGATGGCCTGCATGGCGCCGATGGCCAGCAGGTCGGCGGAGCCAAAGATGGCGCTTGGCGGGCGCGGCAGTTGCAGCAAGCGCTGCGCCGCCCGGCGGCCCGCTTCGATGCTGAACTCTGGTTCCTGTGTCGCGCAGGCCGCATCCAGCCGCAGCCCGGCCGAGCGCAGCGCGCGCTCGTACCCGGCGTAGCACTCGCGCACGGTGGGGTATTCCAGCGGGCCGCTGATCCAACCGATGCGCCTGTGCCCGTGTTCGAGCAGATGCTGCGTCGCCAGAAAGCCGGCTTGCTCCGAGTCCAGCAACACCGCATAGCCGGGCGTGCTGGGCTCATCCACATACACCACAGGCGGCAAGTTCTCTCCTGCGTTCTGGGTATCGGGAAGAGCCGTGGCCACGATCAGGCCGTCCACCTGCTTGGCGATCAGTTGGTCCAGATACCTGCTGGCCAGCGGGAGCTCGTCGTGCGTGTAGCACACCAGCGGCAGCCAGGGAGTGTCGCGCGCCGTCTCCTCGATGCCCCGCAGGAACGGGGTGTAGAAGGGGTTCAGGCCAGGCACCAGCACGCCTACGGTGAAAGTCGGCATGCTCCTGGGTGAGCGCACAGGACGCCAGGCCTCCTGGGGCAGCACCACGCTGCCGCGCCCCTGGCGCAGAGTTACCAGGCCATCGGCCTCCAGGCGGCCGTAGGCGGCGCGCACCGTGTTGCGGTTGATGCCCAGGTGCGCAGCGACCTCACGCACGGGCGGCAGCCGCTCGCCTGCCTGCACCTGGCCGCTGGCGATCAGCCAGGCCAATTGCTGCCGCAGTTGCGTGACCAGCGGCAGAGGCGCATCGGCGTCCACCGCAATCAAGCGCAGCAGGTCGCTTCTGCTCGGCGATCGGGTTTGAGCGGACACGTTGGCCTCCAGGGCTGTGGGGTCCGTGATATGACCCAATGGCATAACTCTCTATGCCAATACTAGCACAAGGCGGCGGTTTTGTCAAGCCCTGATTCCCACTGAACCCCTTGCCCCCTGCCCGCGTATGGGCTAGAATGAACGCGCTCGGCAAGGAGGGAACAATGAGGCTGTTGCGCGCGCTGTTGCTGGGTGTGTACACGCTGGTGCTGTACCTGGGAGTGCCCCTGCTGGGCTGGGGTCCAGGCGACGTGAGGGGGTTCCTGGCCCTGCCACAGCGGCTGGGGTACGCGTTGATGGTAGCCGCGACCGGGATGTGGATCGCCTACCAGTCGGCGACCAGTCCGGAGAGCATGCAGATCGGAGCGGGCCAGCAGGCCAAGCAGGTCGGACGGCAGCACGTGGTGCGCCTGGCCATCGTGGCGCTGCTGTACGTGGCGCTGGCGTTCCTGCCGTTCGCTGACCGGCGCGGCATCGCGGTGATGCAGGGCGCGGGCCTGGCGCGTTGGATCGGCCTGGCGCTGTGCACGCTGGGCATGGCCTTTATCCTGTGGTCCAGCGTGGCGTTGGGGCGGCTGTACAGCCCGGAGGTCACCGTGCAGAAGGACCACCACCTGGTCACGGACGGTCCGTACCGCGTGGTGCGCCACCCGCGCTACCTGGGCGCGCTGGCCATGGGCCTGGGGCTGGCGCTGACCTTCCGCTCGTGGTTCGGGCTGGCGCTGATGCCGGCCGTCGCCGCGGTGCTGGCCTTTCGCATCCGCGATGAGGAGGCTTTGATGCGCCAGGAGTTCGGCGCGGAGTGGGAGGCGTACTGCAAGCGGACGAAGAGAGTGATTCCGCTGCTGTACTAGGAAGGCCTGTCAACGGACCTCAAACGGACTAACGGAAACCTGGTGGGGCACGTCGTCCGTTAGTCCGTTGAAGTGTTCGTTGACAGCTCCCTTTGCCCACTCTACCTCTTGCGCGCTTCCTCCACCACCTTGAGGATGGCGTCGATCACGAGCTGCGGCTCGTCCTGGTTGTCATTGTGCCCCGCTTTGGTGGCCACGACCAGGCTGCCGTTGGTGGACAGCTTGGACTGCTGGACCTGCCACCGTTGCCAGGCGGCTTCGACGGTTGCGTTCAGGTCAGGCGAAGTACTCCAGTAGGCTTGGCCAGTGGTGGGGCTCCTGCTGATCACAACCAGAGGCAGATCGCCCAGAGTCGTGACCTTCGCAGCCTGAGCCGCGCTGGCCGCGATGTTGAGATGCTCGCCTTGTACGCCCGAGGTACTATTCCAAAAAAGCTCCTCTGCGCGGCGGAGGTTGCTCAGAGCAGGCGCCTCGTCCGAGGATTGCGGCGGGAGGGCAGCCTCAAGCAAGGATAGGTAGTCTGGGGGCGTGGCGTCCACCAGAACCACACCCACCACCTCATCGGGGTAGGCCGCTACGTACGTGCGCACGTACAAGCCGCCCATGGAGTGCCCCACCAGCACCAGCGGTCCAGCGATATGCGCGTTCTGCAGCAGGGTGTGCAGGTCGGCTGCCACATCGGCGGCAGTGCGCACTGGTATCTGGCCGTAGCTCATGCCCAACATCGCCCGGTCATAGACGACGATGCGCGTCGATTCTTGCACGCCCTCCTCCACGGCTCTCCACGTGCCGCTGGTGGCGCCCGGCACACGGAACCCCGCCTCCACGACCACCGTCGGCAAGCCTGTGCCCGAGCTGCGATAGAACAGCTCGTGATCGCCCACGCTCACCCTGCCCTGTGGCAACGGAGTGGGCGTGGGCACTGCGGTGGCCGTGGGAACGGCTGTGGGCGTGGGAGGGGGAGTCGCCGTGGGGACGGGCGTTGGCGTGGCCGCCGGGGCGCACGCAACCAGCAGGACGAGCAGAAGGATGATAGCCAAACAACGCTGTCTGCGCATTCCCTGTGCCTCCTTCGACATGCCGCTGGGCAGGGACGTCTGCCAAAACGCCCCTGCGTGCGAGGCATCCACTCGGACGGCCACCTGTTGCACACGCGTGGCGAGGAAAGCAACAAGCCCGTCCACCGTGACACAGCGGACGGGCTTGGCTACGATCTGGCTGCGATGGCCTTTGCTGGGCCACAGCGGAGATTTCGGTTTCCCGGCAGTGGTGATAGTCGCTGCCTGCAATCAGTATGCACTCCCGGTGCGCCCTTTGTCAAACTGCGGCGATCGGCGGAGACCCTGTCAACGGATACGAAGCGGACAAACGGATGAACGAATCCACCATCCGCCTATCCGTTTTCAATCCCTTGACAGTGTGCATCTCGTCAACGCCCCCCTCACCTTGCCATGCTACGGCAAGACCTACGGCGGGGGAACTACGAACCCAACCCCGTTACGCCGGGTTGACCACGTGGCCCAGGAAGAGCACGCTGCCCGTGGCGACGTCGCGGATCAGGTAGACGAACGGGCGGTCCACCGTCACCGGGATCGGCTCGGCGGGCATGGCCGTGGCACCCACCACCACGGCCGTGGCAGCGGCGGCCTCGGTGCCTTCCTCGTCCACGGCCACAAAGGCCTTGTGGAAGACGTCGCTGATGAACAGCTCCGGCTTGCCGGTCATCCCCGACAGGTCCGCCTCGGTGGTGAAGGCCTGGCGCATGCCCAACTGCTGCAGGGCATCCTTGAGCGCGAATTTCGACTCGTAGGTGAAACGCGGCATGCGCAGCTCGATGCGCTGATGGTCCAAGCCGTCCACGATGGCTGCCAGACTCTCGGCATCCAGGGCCTGCGCCCACCTGGCAAATGCGCCGGCGTCGGGGAGCAGGATCAGCATGGACATCTCGCCGCCCACGTAGGGCAGCTCCACGGCCTGGTAGCCCGCACCGCTGGTGTAGCGCAGGCTGGCGGTCTGGCGCATCATGGGCACAGTCACCTGGCTGCCATCCAGCTTGTTGAAGGGTCCATCCCTGGTGGACTCGGGCCGGAACTGCTGCATCCAGGCGGCGTTGAAGTAGATGGCATTGGTCAGCACCATACGGGTCATGGCGTCCAGCGATCCCTGGGGCAGCAGGTCCTTGATCTTGTCCTCGGTTTGCTGCTCGACCCACTGGTTGATGGTCTGGCGCGCGGCTTCCGCAGACTGCTTGAAATCCACGATGCGCAACCCGGAGGCGTAGTACTGGGCCAGCGCGTCCAGGTACGCGCTCTGGAAAGCAAAATCCTTCTGGCCCCACGTGGCATTGGCGATGTTGAGGCGGAAGCGTTCATTCTCCTTCAAGTTCTGGCCGCGGTTGCGCAGCGCCTGGTCCAGGGCGTTGAAAGCGGGGTTGAGCTGCGACTGGTCCGCGAAGCGCAGGGCGCGCGCCATCTCCGCCTCGGTCTCCCCGCGAGCGCCAACGTAAGCCATGGCCAGCGCCAGGGAGATGCTGTAGGGCGAGAAGAACTGGTTATCCTGGCTGCTGAACGTGGCGCGGTACAGGTCCAGGGCGAACTGCGTGTTGCCCTGCACCAGGGCAGCCACTTCGGCGCTATCCTCGCTGCCGGGGCTGAGGCGCTGCTTGTTCGAGATCAACTCGGAGGCCTGCACGGCGGGTGCGGCCGGCGCGCAACTGGCCAGGGCCACGCTCAGGGTCAGAGCCAGCAACAGGAAGTATTTCATTCTATGGTACATCTCTACTCCTCATCTAGGCGGCCAGAACGGGCCGCCGGTACTGGGTGGAAGCAACGAAAGGAGCGCTTCCATCTCGGCTAATGACGTCCAGAGCCTCGCCAGAGTTCCACGCACCTCAAGGCATGAGGCGAGCCCTGTCAACGGATATCAAACGCATAAGCGGATGGGGGTGTTGCCTATGTTGATCTCGACCTTGCGCTCGGGCTCGACAGCGAGGCCTCGTGCCAGCATCTCGTCAGTCAGCATGCCCTGATAGACAGCTTCCTTGTGGCCGGGCCCGATCCGGTTGTGGACTGCCATGGCCGCGCCAATGATCTGATACATCACCTCGGCATGCGGAATGTCAGCATCCGGGGGCACTAGAGCTCCCTTCTATGACCACCACAGCTCGAACGGGCGCGTTCATCCGTCTCCACCCTTCCGTCCGTCTCCACCCTTCCGAAGGCAAGTGCAGCAGGTGTTCCGGGCGGCGAGCAGGGGATAGCGCATGGCGTTCATCCGTCTCCACCCTTCCGAAGGCAAGTGCAGCCTTCGGAAGGGGACGCCGCTCATCCGTTTATCCGCTTCCTATCCGCTGACAGGCATCCGTTGACAGCCAGCTCACCTCACCAACAGCGGCAGGTACAGGCGCTGGGCGATGTCAATGGTCATGCCGCAAGCCCGCATGTCGGCGCTGGGCGGCAGGTCGAACACCACATAGTAGCCGAAATGCGAATTGTCGATGGTGCGGTACTCGATGCTGTTGCTGCTGGTCGAGCCGTAGCCGCGGGCGCCGCTGAGGGACGACTCGCCCTGCGCCATGTACACCCAGTTGCCCCGGGTGTAATCGGTGCGCCGCAGCCGGCCCACCACTCTCTGTGTGGACGAGCCATCGTACCAGTGGAAGGTCACCCTGGAGATGACCGCACCGTCGGGCAGGCGCACGGCGGCGAAGTACGAGCCCTCCGGCCCGCCTTTGTGGATCAGGTAGCGTCCGTGGTTTTCAAAATCATAGCCGTCCTGGTGCGGCTTGAGCGGCGCGGCAGGGCTGCTGATCAGGGTCGTGGCCCCGCCCGTGCTCTGGTACTCGACCACAGCGCTGCAAATCGCTGCATCCGCGCTCGCCGGCAGGTCTGCGACCACCCAATAGCCATACTTGGCATTGTCCACCAGCGCGTTGGCAATGCTGGGATTCGCCGTGAAGCTATAGCCCGGCTGGGCCGCCAGGTTGGACTCGGCAGTGGCGAGGTCCTGGTAGTCGCCCTGGCCAAACTCGGTGCGCTGCAGGCGCGCGAGCACCTTGGCGCTGGCGGTGTTGTCGTAGTAGTGCAGGGTGAAGCGCGTGATGGTGGCGCCGTCGGGCAGGCGCACCGGGGCCACGTACCAGCCGTTGGCGCTGTTGCCGCCAGGCCCGTGCAGGTGCTTGAGATAGCGGCCGTGGTTCTGGTAGTCGTAGCCGTCCTCGTAGGGGACGAAGGCGGCTGCGGAAAGCGGCACGGCGGCGTCCGCTACGCCTGAGGGCGTGTACTCGATCACTACTCCGTGGGCCATGACCTCGGGCATCGGGGGCAGGTCCAGTACTACCCAGTAGGCGTACTTGAGGTTGTCCACCACGGCGTAGGAGATGGTGTCATCCCTGCTGCTGGAAGGGCTTCCGACAATGCCCAGTGGTGACTCGGCGTACGCCAGCTCCTGGTAGTTGCCCGTACCCAATTCCGTGCGCTGCAGCCGGGCCCTGGCCTGGAGCGTAGCGGAATCGTCAT
>CAYZKS010000176.1:5200-6953 GCA_964478725.1 uncultured Anaerolineales bacterium | reverse complement strand
GGCATCCGGCGCGTGTACGGCGTGGAGGCGGAGATGAACCCCGCCAGGTACGCGGGCCGCACCCAACCGGAAATCGTGCGCATGCTCGTCGCCGAGCAGGGCGTGCCTCCCGAAGTGATCGAGGCCAAGCTCAGCCAGTGCTTTGACGTGCAGAGCGAGGTCACCCTGTCCCTGCTGGAGCCGGACCTGCGTCCGCGCCTGTTCCCCGGCGTGGCGGAGCTGCTGACCACAATGCACGCGCGCGGCTGCGCGCTGGGCTTGGTGACCGGAACCGTCACGGCCGTGGCGCGCGAGGCCATGCAGCGCGCGGGCCTGTGGGAGTGCTTCTGCATCACAGCGCTGGGCGAGGAAGGGCCGGATCGCGTGACGCTGCTGCGCCTGGCCATGCAGCGCGCGGTGGCCGACTGCGGCTTCACAGGATCGGTTAAGAACGTGGTGGTGGTGGGCGACACGCCTTACGACGTGGCGGCGGGCAAGGCCATCGGCGCGCGCACCGTGGCCGTGGCCAACGGGCATCACAGCCTGGAGACCCTGCGCGCCGCCGGGCCCGACGCGCTGCTGCCGGACTTTAGCGACCTCGAGGCGTCGCTGCGGGCGCTGTGGGTGGAGTAGGGGCTGTCAGCGGATGCTCCAACCCCGTCGAGCGGCCGTTCGCTTAGCGAAGACGAAAGGGCGAACGGCAGACTAGCGGACGCGCTGCAGGCCTCGTTTCCGTTAGTCGGTTCTTGGTCCGTTGACAATGAGCGTTCCTGTCATCGGACACTCTAACGGACTAACGGACACGCTCCAGGCGGCACGTCCGTTAGTCCGTTCCTGGTCCGTTGACAGGGACCGCCGCTGACAGTGCCCACCGGTACACCCACACCTCCCGCTCCACCCGAAACCCCGCCGCCTCGTAGGTGGCCAGGGCGGCGTTGCGGTAGTTGTCGGTCTCGACGTAGACGCGCGCCGCGCCGTGCGCGTGCAGGCGGCGCACGCTCTCGCACAGCAGCGCCAGGCCCAGACCACGCTGGCGGTGAGCGGGGTGCACGCCCAGCGGCTCGATCTGGCCGATCCGCCAGACTTCCGAAGTCTCAGAAGACTTCGGAAGTCTGTTCTGCGTCAGGCGACAGCCTACCGTTTGCGAATCGCCGGCAGGAAGATGTGCTGCGTCCAGCGCCGCCACGTGGCGACGTCCGGCGCGTCGTAGCCGGGGTAGGTGCGGTACAGGTCGGGCTTGGCGGCCACGTTGATGGTCTGCCAGTAGTAGACCGGCAGCACCACCGCGTCCGTCTCCACCAGGATCTCCTCGGCCTGGCGGTACAACGCTGCGCGCGCGATCTGGTCGTGCTCGCTTTCCGATCTGCGCAGCAGGTCGTCGTAGCTGGCGTTGCTCCAGCCGCCGTACCACTGGCGCGAGTCCAGCACCGCCCAGTCCAGGAAGCAGTACGCATCGTTGTAGTCGGGGCAGTAGGCATACGGCCCCCACACCTGCGCCTCGCCGTTGTCCAGCTTGGGAATCAGCTCGCCGAACGCCACGGCCTGCAGCGTGACCGTCACGCCCAGGTTGTCGATCCAGGCCTGGCGGATGCGCTGCGCCAGGGCCTGCGGTCCCGTGCTGCACCACAGCGTGATCGGCGGCAGCCCCGCGCCGTTGGGGTAGCCGGCGTCGGCTAGCCACTGGCGCGCCTGGGCGGCGTCGAACTGGATGCCCACGCCCTCGCTCGCTCCATCCACGTGCCCGAAGATCGCGGGCGGCGTGAGCGTATAGGCG
>CAYZKS010000176.1:1794-5190 GCA_964478725.1 uncultured Anaerolineales bacterium | reverse complement strand
GTCAAAGGGCGGCAGCGACACGTTGAAGCCGAGGTAGTTGGTGCAGGTCTCGGGCAGCGCGCGCACCTCGGCCGCCAGCTTGGCGCTCAATTGCGTGCCCTGCGGCACCACGGCCGAGTCCAGCTCGCCGTCCAGGTAGGCCTGCCAGGCCGCGGCCTGGTCCACGTTCGAGGCGCGGATGCGCTGGAAGCCCACGTTGGCCGCGTCATAGTAGGCCGGGTTCTTCTCGAACAGCAGATAGTCGCCGGGCGCGAGCTCGCGCAGCAGGTACGGGCCGTTGGTGACGATGTGCTGCGGCGTGGCCCAGGCGTCGCCCCACTGCTCGATGGCCGCACGCGGCATGGGACGCGCGATGGGCAGCGCCAGGAGGGAGGGGAAGTAGGCGGCGGCGTACTCCAGGCTGAACTCGACGTGCGTGTCATCCAACGCCTTGACCCCCACTTGCGCCTCGTCGGTGACCGTGCCCTGCTGGTAGCCCAGGCCGTTGCGCAGCACCCACAGGCGGTACGCGCCCCAGGAGGAGTAGCCCAGCTTGAGCGTGCGCAGGATGCCATAGGCCGCGTCCTGCGCCGTCACGGGCGCGCCGTCGCTCCAACGCACGTCGCTGCGCAGGGTAAAGGTGTAGATCAAGCCGTCGGGCGAGACCGTCCAGGAGCTGGCCAGCTCCGGCTTGACCAGACCGGTGTCGTCCTGGGCGTCCACCAGCCCGACGAACAGTTGCTCCACGGCGTTGCGCGAGACGTCGTTGCTGGCCTTGGCCGGGTCCAGCACGATCTCCTGGCCGCTGGGCAGGTTCACGTACAGCGTGGCCGGGTCCTTGACGATACGCTCTGGCAGCGGCACCGGCGCCGTCCTCTCGCCCGTCACGCGCCAGGTGGAGATGTCGTACGCCGTCCAGTTGGGGTAGGTGCGCTGCAGGTAGGGCTTGGTGGCCACCGGATGTGAATAGAAGTAGATGGGGATCATCACCGCGTCGGTCTCGACCAGGATCTCCTCGGCCTGCCGGTAGAGCGCCTTGCGCGCCTGCAGGTCTGGCTGGCGCGCCGCCTGGCTGATCAGGTCGTCGTAGACAGCGTTGCTCCAGCCGCCCATGAAGCTGCGCACCCCGTAGCCCGCGAGTGAGTCGGCCAGCCAGTTCCGGGCATCGTTATAGTCCGAGCCGAATCCGTAGCGCCACATCTGGGACTGCCCTGCCCCAAGTTGTGAGAGAAACGTGTCGTAGGGTAGGCTGGAGAGGGTCACGCTCACGCCCAGCTCCGTGAACCAGCCCTGGCGCAGGTACTCGGCGATGGCCTGGTGCCCCGGCGAGGTGTTGAACCACAGCGTGATGGGCGGCAAGCCCTGGCCGCCCGCGTATCCGGCATCGGCCAGCCACTGCCGCGCCTGGAGCGGATCGTAGGGGATGCCCACGCCCTCGGCTGGACCGTCCACGCTTCCGAAGGTGCCAGGGGCCACGAACGTCTGCGCCGGCACGCGCCCGGGCGATCCCAGCGTGGGCAGCAGGTTGTCCACCAGCCCCTGACGGTGCGTGGCCGCGGCAAAGGCCTTGCGCACCAGCGCGTTGTCAAAGGGCGGCTGCGAGGTGCTGAACCCGTAGATGTAGGTGTAGATGTCATACTGCGTATGCAGTTGTGCCTGAAGGGCCGGATCCAGCGTGGTTCCGGCGGGCACGTCCACGCTGTCCAGCTCGCCGTTGAGGTACATGGCCCAGGCCACGCCCGAGGGCTCGGCCCAGTACACCACGCGCTCGATGGGCACGTTGGCCGCATCGTAGTAATCAGCGTTCTTGTCCAACCACACGTGGTCGCCCGCGCGCTTTTGCGTCAGGCGGTAAGCGCCGTTGGTGACCAGGTGGTCGGGAGCTACCCAGGCGTCGCCCCACGCTTCCACCACGTGGCGCGGCACGGGCCTGGCCACGGGCTCGGCCAGGATGGCCAGGAAGTGCGCCGAAGGCGTGCGCATGCGAATCAGCAGGTGGGTGCTGTCCAGGGCCGTGATGCCCACCTGGTTGGTGTCGGTGATCAGCCGCAGACTGTAGGCTTCCGCGCCCTGGATGTCGGCCAGCAGGAAGGCATAGTCCGATGGGGCGTCCGGGTTGAGGGCGCGCAGCAGGGCGTAGCGTGCGTCCTCGGCCGTGACCAGCGCGCCGTCCAGTGCACGTCGCTGCGCAGGGTAAAGGTGTAGAGCATGCAATCGGGGGAGACCTCCCAACCGCTGGCGAGCTCGGGGCGCGGCTCGGCGCTGGCGTCATCCAGGTCCACCAGCCCCAGGAAGAGCTGCTCCACGACCGCTCTGGAGGTGGTGTCAGCGGCTTTGGCGGGATCCAGCACCACCGCCTGGCCCACAGGCATGGGCAGGCCGATGGTGACGAGTTCGGCGGAGGCGGCGCCCGCGGCGCTGGCCGCGAGGGTGCAAACGCTGGCCAGGGCGATGGCGCTTAGCACGAGGAAGACAACGACGAGGCGGGTCTTCATCAACGTAGCTCCTTTGGCATATGACGAGTGTGGGAATGATCGCAGGTGTGGCCTGCGCGGCCGTAGGACCGTGATGCTGTCGGAGTCTCACCCCCTCGCCGGGCACGCCGCGGGACGGCATGCCGTCAACCCGGTTCGAAGCTGGCTTGTTGCGGATGGCGCGATTATGGCGCAGAAGGCGCGGGCGGTCAAGCAGAGGGGGCGGCCGTCAACGAATCGGGGGCAACGAACAAACGAATGGAGCTTGTGGCCTCCCGAAGGGTGCTGTCCCTTCGGGAGGGTTGCTGTGACGGCACCTCCCCACAACCCCACACGCTTGGAGCGCGACCGTGAAGGGAGTACAATGTCGGGCAAGCGCTCGACTGGCCCTGCCCCCCATCCCATCGCTGGAGGAGGAACGCATGCGTCGCATCGTCGCGGTCCTGGGAGTCTTCCTCGTGTTTGCCCTCGCACTGTGCACGTCGTCGCTTGTCGCGGAGGAAGGCGCCTCTGGCAGCGCCGTCAGTCTGCAGTACGTGCTGCGCATCGCCGACCCCGCCAGCGGGCAGGCCGTGGTGCGTGCATGCATCAAGAACATCTCCACGCCTCTGCTCGAGATTCAAGAGTACGGATCGGGCTGGGGATACCGCACCAACGTCGTCGAGTTCCACGCCACGGGCCCCGCCGGGCAGCCGCTCGTCGTTGACTACCTGCCTGGAACCACGGCCACGGACCCGATGGGGCAGCCCGCAGCATGGATTGTGCATTGCGACGGGCTGACCGAGTGCCTGATCGAGTACACCGTGCGGCCCAAGCTGCAGCGTTGGGGATCCGACGAATGGTACTATCGGGACCTGTATTGGTACGGCTACATGACGCCCGAGTTCTATACGTTTGCCGCCACCTGGGTCTTTCTCCTGCCTGCCAGAAGCCATGCCATCGG
>CAYZKS010000176.1:0-1694 GCA_964478725.1 uncultured Anaerolineales bacterium | reverse complement strand
CGCGAATCCCTCCTGGTTCGACTTTGCCAGCGAGATCTATGAGGCGCGCTGGAATGCCTACGATTGGGGCGTGGCCAGCAACTCTTGCCTGTGGTTCAAGGCGGGGCCTTCCCACTTTTACGCTCTGAAATCCCTGGTTCGCACGCGCGTGTATGATGCGGCTCAGGCACAGGCGATGTTGCAGAACAACTACCGCAACTATGTGCAGAACTATGTCGAGGCCGGCAAAGACTACCCGCTGGCCTCGCCGCAGGCGGACAGTGAAAAGTTCCTGGGCTTCTGGAAGGGCTCGCTGGTCACCATGCTGCTCTCCAAGGAGATCTGCCTGCGAACAGAAGGGCAACGCACGTTCGATGACCTGGACAAGCAGCTCTTCCGCAAGTATGGCTTCAAAGGTAACTTCGTGGAGGAGGAAGAGCTGAAGGCCGAGCTGGCGCTTCTGACCGGCACCGATTTCACCCAGTTCTTCGACGACTACATCTACGGCACGGCGCCTATCCCCATCGAGTGGGCATCCCAGGATGACGACGGCGACTCGCTGTCGAATCTGCTGGAAATGCTGTGGAATGCCCATCCGCAGCGCTCGGACAGCGACGGCGACGGCTACACCGACGGCGTGGAGGTGCAGCGTGGCAGCGACCCGGCCGATCCCGCATCGACTCCGCCGCCCGCGCGACCGCGCTACGTGGCGATCAGCGGCTCCGATACCAATGCGAATCTATGCCTGGACCCGCTCGCGCCCTGCCGCAGCATCGGCTACGCCATTGCGCAGGCGCAGCGCGGCGACAGGCTGCAAATCGCCGCGGGCGTCTACACGGAGAACCTCAGCGTTTCCACGCCGGTGACCCTCACGGGTGGCTACGAAGCGCTCGCCTGGACGCGCGATCTGGCAAGCCACGGGACGGTCGTGAATGGCGCGAATGGCCAGACGACGATGCGCGTGCAACTTGGCGCCGCCGGCACCGTGTTGGATGGCTTGCGCATCACCGGCGCGCGCGGCGGGGCAGGTGTGGCGATCAACGCAGTCGCAGCCAGCATCATCTCCTGCACCATCTCGAAGAACACCGGCGACTGGGGCGGCGGCGTCAGCATCGATGGCGGGGCCAGGGTCACCATCCGCGACACGCAGGTGCTCAGCAACACGGCAGGCACGGGGGGCGGCCTGTCCATCTTGAACTCCTCGGTCGTGACCCTCACCGACAGCCTGGTGGCGGGCAACAGCACCACCTGGGGAGCGGCAGGAGGCATCGGCTCGTGGTTCGATTGCAGCCTGACGGCTGAGAACTGCATCGTGCGCGACAACGCCACGGTATCCCGCGGTGGCGGAGTGAGCTTTAGCGACGGTTCGGGCGGCGTGCTGGTGAACTGCTTGATCGAGGGCAACACCGCCACATGGGGCGGCGCGGGCGTGGACAGCAGCAGCGTTACCACGCTGATGAACGTCACCGTGGCTGACAATACCTGCGGGGGCGGCGGCAACTGCACCGTAGGCGTGAGCAACTCCGGAGCCGGGTCGGTCATGACCATCACCAACTCCATCCTGGCCTACAACCCCGGCGGCGATCTGTCCGACGACGCAGGCGGCTGCCATGTGTCGTACTCGGACGTGCTCTCCGCGCTGCAGCCGGGGACCGGCAACCTGGCGCGCAGCCCGCGCTTTGCCAACCACGCCGCGGGCGACTACCACCTGCTGG
>CAYZKS010000175.1:5878-6956 GCA_964478725.1 uncultured Anaerolineales bacterium | reverse complement strand
CGGAGAACGCGGGAGAGCTGCTGGCGACCGGACCAGTCAGTGCCAACTGGGCACGCCTTTGGGGCCAGTTCTTCATCTGGGGATGGTACAAACCCTGGGTGATCTTCGGACTGCTGGACATGCAGCGCATCTGGTGTGGGCTGTTCACCTTGTTCCTGGGAACCGCCGGAGGCCTTTGGGTAGCACCGGCCTTTGGCCTGTTCGCCACGGCTGGCATGTTCTTCCTGGGGCGGCGACTGTTCTCGCGCGCCGTGGGCCTCCTGGGCGCCGCGTTGCTCGCGGCCAACTTTGTCCAGATCTGGCATGCGCGCTACCCGTTGTCCGAGATGCTTGCACAGGCGCTTGTGTTAGGTGGCTTCTACCTGCTGGCCCTCGCGCTGCAGAAGCGGCACGTGGGGCTTGCGGCCATGTCAGGCCTGTGTCTGGGTGGGCTGCTGCTTGTGCGTGTGGATGCTTTGTTGCTGGGCTTGATGCTGTTTGGGCTCGTGGCCTTCTGGAAGTTTGGGCGCCGGCTTCGACCGGAGCGAGCTGCCTTTGGCCTTGCGCTGGGTGCTGCCCTGGCATATGCAGGCGT
This sequence comes from uncultured Anaerolineales bacterium, assembly GCA_964478725.1. GTDB lineage: Bacteria > Chloroflexota > Anaerolineae > UBA2200 > UBA2200 > CAYZKS01. Next base: position 6,382 of record CAYZKS010000175.1, on the reverse strand, counting down.
TCACGCCGTGGCATGGAACTGGGCCTACCTCATTTCCCTGTGGCAGATAGCTGGCGGTCCAGGCTTCACGCAGGCAGCCCTTGCGGCTTTCGTTCTGCTGGCTGGATTGCTCGCCCTGGCTGTGCTCAGGCCACGATTCTTCGAGGCTGCCATGCTGTGGCTGCGCAGGCGCCTGTGGGGCATCCTGGCCGGCACTATGTGCCTTCTCGCAGTCTGGATAGCGCTCTACTACTGGCTCACCAGGATCACTCCGGACAGAGCGGCGCTCGCCTGGCTAGCACAGTACTGGACGCTGGTGGGCGTGCTGCTGGCCGCCGTGGGGTTGGGGCTGCTACTCCGGCGCCGACGGGAGCACATGGCGCTTCCCTTTGTGGTGACCGCCTTGATCTACTTGGCCTACTTCTCAATCAATCCCATGGTCAATCCCGTCCAGCCCTGGGCCATGCGGCGCTTCGTGCCGCTGATTCTGCCGGCCACGGCGCTGCTCACGGCCTATGCCATCGT
>CAYZKS010000175.1:0-5778 GCA_964478725.1 uncultured Anaerolineales bacterium | reverse complement strand
GATTGGCGTCCAGAGGGCTGGACCTTCGAGCCGGCCGGTGGGTTCGAAATGCGCTTCCCCAGGATAGAACGTACCATCGGCCGCGTGCCCGAGAAGATGGAGACGATCACCTACGCCCTCGACATCTATCGAATCAAGGCCAGCGAGACTATGGCCTCAGGCCTACCTGACAAGCTGGCATTGGGCATGGGCGCCGGCGACTACCCGTACCTGGCAGGGGGCTTCTATAGCTGGGAAACGATGCCAGATGGGCTGACCTATCGCTGGTCGGGCCCGGTCGCGCGCATCCGCCTGCCCGACTGGGATGGTGCCGGTGCCCTGCTGCGCATACGCGCTGCGGGCGGCCGGCCCGCAGGATTCGATGCGGTCCACCTCAGCATCTTGGTCAACGGCGTTTCCGTCGCGGAGCAATCCCTTTCCGCGGGCTGGTCGTTCCAGACGCTGGAGATCATTGTGCCGCAGGCGATCCTGGATCGAGGCGCGGGCTTGCCTGTTGAAGAAAACCTGATCGAGCTTCGCAGCGATATCTGGCAGCCGCTGGCCACTGGCCAAAGCACTGACTCGCGCGAACTGGGCAGCGTTGTGGATTGGGTAGAGTGGGAGCCTTTGGAAGCCAAGCGTTGATGGGCGGCGGCCGAAGCTTCCCTCAAATGGATGGAGTCACGACAGCATGCAAGTCCTGCACGTGAGCCCACGCTACTACCCATACATAGGCGGCTCGGAGACCTACTGCCAGGAGATGTCCGAGCGCCTGGTGCAGAATGGGCACAAGGTGACGGTCCTTACCACGGATGCCTGGGATGTGGAGTACTTTGGCGATCCCCGCAGGAAGCACCTTGCATGTGGCACATTCGACTACCACGGGGTGCGGGTGAAGCGTTTCGCGGTACGCCATCCCTTCTCTACCTGGGTGGGCTTTGCAGCCGTACGTCGCGCCATCGTTTCTCTGGCCGGTTTGCCCCTGGACACACGGCGCCTGCTCTTCGGGCTGAGTCGCTGGCATCCCTGGGTGCCGCAGCTATGGCAGACTCTGGAGGAGGGCAAACTCGATGAGCACTATGACCTTGTGCACGTGATGAACGTGCCGTTCGACTCGATGCTCTACGCGGCGTACCGCTTTGCCAGACGCGAGCGCATTCCATTGGTCATCACTCCATTCCTGCACCTGGGTGAGGCTCAGGATGCCTCTGTGCGCCGGTACTACACCATGCCGCATCAGATCACAATGTTGCGAGATAGTGACTGCGTCGTGGTACAGACAGATCTGGAGCGGGACTACTTGGTTGCTCAAGGTGTGATGGAGAGGCGCATCCGCAAGGTCGGCGTTGGAATCACTGCTGACAGCCTGCTGGGCGGGAATGGCGAGCGTTTCCGTCAACGGCACGGCCTGCGTGCGCCCATCGTGTTCTACATCGGGCCGCAAGCGTATGACAAGGGTACGATCCATCTGCTGCAGGCAATGGCTCAGCTGTGGGAAGAGGGCTCGGACGCCGTCCTGGTCCTGGCTGGTGCGGCGATGGGGGATTTCGAGCGCTACTTTGCCACCTTGACCGATTCTGTTCGCGAGCGCTGCCGCGTGTTGGGTTTCATTTCCGAGGAGGAAAAGCGAGATTTGCTGGCTGCGGGCGACGTATTCGCCATGCCGTCGCGCACTGAATCCTTCGGGATCGTGTATCTGGAAGCGTGGCTCTACGGGAAACCGGTGGTGGGCGCCCTGGCCGGTGCTGTGCCTGAGGTGATCAACGATGGCCAGGATGGCTTCGTCGTGCCGTTCGGGGATGTTCGGCAGCTTGCGCAAGCCATCCACAGACTGCTGAACGATCGCGAGCTTGCACGCCGCTTCGGCAAGGCAGGCTACCAGAAGACCATCGCTCAGCACACTTGGGAGAAAAAGTACGCAGCGCTCCACAGCGCGTACGAAGAACTGGTAATTGAAGCGAGTTCCGAAGGGGGACAGCATGGAACTGGTTAGCATAGTGATCCCTGCCTACAATGAAGAGGTGGCCATCGGTGATGACTTGGACCTCATCAAGCGCACGATGGATGCCACGGGGCAGCCCTACGAAGTGATCGTAGTCAACGATGGCTCCACAGACCGCACGGCCGAAATCGTCTCATCTCGACCGTGGGTCAGGCTTCTGCACCATTCGCACAACCGTGGCACGGGCGCGGCGCGCTCTACGGGAGTCAGGGCCGCGGCAGGTAACCTGATTCTCATGACCGATGGAGATGGCACCTACCCGAATCAGGACATGCCCAAACTCGTGGAAGAATTGCAGCGCTGCGACATGGTGATTGGGGCGAGGAAAAAGGAAAAGGGCACGATGAAATGGCTACGTGCTCCGGCCAAGTGGTTCATTCGCAGCCTGGCTTCGTACCTGACCGCTGTCAAGATTCCCGACCTGAACTCGGGGTTGCGCGGCTTCAAGAAGGACCTGGTTATGAAGTACATGGGCATCCTGCCCAACACGCACTCCTGGGTCAGCACCATTACCATCGCTTTCCTGAGCGATGGCTACGAGGTGCACTTTATTCCCATCGACTACTACGAGCGCAAGGGCAAGTCGTCGTTTCACCCCATGCGGGACACCTACAACTACCTGACGCTGGTCGTGCGGGCAGTCACGTTCTTCAACCCGCTGAAGGTGTTCCTTCCGATCAGTCTGTTCCTGTTCGCCGTCGGCGGGATCAAGATGGTATCCGACATCTTCCGATACAACTTTCACATCCCCACGACCACGGTCATCGTGCTGCTGACCGCCGTGCAGGTGGCAGCCATGGGCTTGCTTGCCGACCTGATCGTTCGCAAGGGCGCGCTGCGCTGAGACGCCCAGAGTCGAAGCACTGCTACTGGCGTCTTCCGGCCAGGTAGGTGCGATATGCGTCCAGAGTACGGGCGGTCATGCCTTCCTGACTGAACATGCTTCTGGCCCTCTGCATACCCCGCACCGCCAGCGTGCGGCGCAGCTCATCGTCGCTCAGAACCCGGCGCAGGGCGTTCGCAAGCGCTGCCGAGTCCATGGCTGCTACCAGCAGGCCAGCATCGCCCACAACCTCGGGAAGGGAGCTGGCATTGGCGGCGATGACCGGGGTGCCACACGCCATGGCTTCCGCCACCGGCAACCCAAAACCTTCCAGCAATGAGGGAAAGACAAAAACATCGGCGAGTGAGTAGTAAAGAGGCAATTCGTCGTCTGGGACGTAGCCCATCTCCAGAATGCGCTCGCGCGTGCCGGGGCGGAGGGAGCGGTAGAACTTCTCGCGGTACCCGGGCTCCCATCTGCCCACGATCAGCAGATGGCAATCGGCATCCAGTTCCTGGAGCGCCTGGCCCAGGTACTCCAATCCCTTCCGCGGTGTGGTGAAGCCCACGTACAGGATCACCCGTTTGTCCTCGAGCCCCAACTTCTTTCGCAAGTCGCTGCTGTCTCTGGGCTGATAGCGCAGCGTGTCGATCCCCAGCGGAATCACAGCGATGCGCTCCGCTGGGATCGAATAGTGCTCAATGAACTCGTCTCGCGCCGCTTGGCTGGCTGCAATGAGCATGCGTGGGTGCGCCACTGCCCATCGCTGTAGAGTCCAGTTGATCAGCACAAAGTACATGTAGCGCCAGGCCAGATTCAACAAGCTGTGGTAGTAGGGCATGTTGCCCTTGGCGTGCAGTCTCTGCCAGAAGGACTCGAACAGTGAAGCGAGGCAGTCCCCTCGGAAGGCCCAGGCGAAGCGCACGTCCAGGAAATGAACGACGTCAAAATGCTCGGTGCGCGTCAGATGCCCAAGCTTGCGGGCAGCCTGGAGGCCGAACCCTACCCAGTCCGTGCGTCCGATGGGCACGCGCACCACGCGTACGCCGTCGATGACTTCCTCCGAGGAGGCACCCTGCCTGAGCGCAGCCACGACCGTGACCTGGTGACCGGCAGCGCGCAGGCCGTCCGCCAGCAGTTCACCATAGATGGTCAGGCCGGCGGTGCGGAACGGCTTGTAGTCGAGGTTCAGCAAGCAGATGTTCACAGCATGCCTGCGATGAGTTGCTTCAATCGGCCGCCCTGTCTTTCGATACTGAACTCCTCCTCGCAGCGCTCGTAGCCGCGCCGGGCAATGCTTTCTCGCAGGGCTGCATCCTGCTTCAACCCCAGGATGGCCGCGGCCAAGGCCTGGGCGTCGGCCGTCTTGCACATCCAGACATCCTCCCCGTGGCGGAAGAGCTCACGGTTGGCCGGAGTATCTCCCACGATGGTCGGCTTGGCCATAGCCAGGGCCTGGAAGGTTTTGCTGGCAATGACGCGATTGGCCTTGTTGGTGGAACCGAATGGCCCTCCCAGGCACACAGAGGCCTCCGCGATGATGTTCGGCAGTTCGTGGTAGGGCACGCTGGCCTGAAAGGTGAGGGACTGGACTTGGAGTTGGTCTGCCAAGCGCCGCACCTGTGCATAGCTCATGCCTTCGCCGATGATTCGAAAGCGGATCTCCCTCTCGCTCTCCAGCAGCTTGGCCGCTTCTACGATATGCTCCACGCCCTGCAATGGCAGAAAGGAGCCGTAGAAAAGCACTGTGAACCTGCCGGCGGTCTGCGACGCATCAGGCCGTGGGAAGAAGATCTCTGCATCGTATCCCAGATAGTAGGCCGAGACCCGGGTTGCGGGGATGTCGAATGTGTCCACGAAGTAGCGCGTCTGGGCATGCGTGTCCAGAAGCACGTGCTGAGCCGCCAGCGAGGTATGCCTGTCCAGCCAGAATGCCAGGCGGCCAGGTAGCGAATGTGGCCCAAAGCGTTTTCGGTCGAAGCACAGGGTATCCCAGGTAGAGAGGAATGCATCGAACAGGATCGGTTTGCGCGTCAGCCGGCTCAGGAACAGCGCCAGCAGGTGGCCGTAGAATCCGATGCAGACCAGGTCGTGCCCCTGCCGGAGAGCTGGTAACAGTCGCGGCAGCAGCCGCAGGTTGCGCAGCAGCAACGAGCCAGTACCATCATCAGTGACTTCCAGCACCTCAAAGTGCTGCCGCAGCGCGCGAATCAGCAGCAGGTTGCGTACGTATCCGGGTTCTCGGCCGCAAGTGAACAGGATGCGGGTTTTCGAAGCCATGTGCGGTCAGCCTCTGTCATCTGGAACAAACCTCCCGAAGGTTCGGTTGATCGCCACCCTTCGGGAGGATTCATCGCCAACGCTTTGACCGGCCATCCGTAGGTCATTATAATGGATGGCTGCGTTCGCGACCAAAACGTGGGTGTGATGAGTTCATGCCTCAGCCGCTGGTGTATGTCGTCATACTGAACTGGAACCTGGGGGAGGATACCGCCGAGTGCATCCGTTCCGTGCTCGGCGCTGACTACTCGAGGTTGTACTTGCTGGTGGTGGACAACGCTTCCGAGGACGGTTCGCCTGAGTATCTCAGACATGCCTTTCCAGGCCTGGACTTGGTGATCAACCCCACGAACATGGGGTTCTCCAGGGGGAACAACGTGGGCATCCGGCGTGCCTTGGATGCGCGGGCGGAATACGTATTCCTGCTCAACAACGACGCCGTGGTCGACGCCCAGATGTTCGATGCATTGGTTGCCTGCGCAGAGGGCGCCACGGATGTGGGCATCGTTGCTCCCAAGATACTGTACTACGGACAGACAGACCGTATCTGGCGTCTGGGTGGACGCGCGCGACGCTGGCTGCCGGTCCCTGAGACCCTGGGGAAGGACCAGAGGGACGACGGGCGCTTCTCGGCCCCTTTGGACGTGGATTACGTAACGTTCTGTGGCGCGCTGATCAAACGAGGCGTGCTGGA
>CAYZKS010000174.1:0-6977 GCA_964478725.1 uncultured Anaerolineales bacterium | reverse complement strand
GCGCGGTACTCCCGCCAGCGCTCGATGGACTCGCGCACCTTGGCAATCAGCGCGTCAATCTTGGCCGTCTGCCGGTCCAAGTGGGCGGCAATCGCCCTCTGTTCGGAGCTGGGAGGTCGGCAGACCAGCAGTGGGTGTAGGTCGTTCCTATCCACGCCCGGAACCGCGGACTTGCCAGAAAACGCTTCAAATGGCAGAAGCTTCAGTAGGTAGAAGATGTAGCACGGGTGGTTGCTGTTGAAGTCGACGACGTATAGCGTAGTATTAAGTGGCCAGTAATCCGTCTCGATGTAGAAGACCTCTCCGATGGTGCCGTAGCGACCAGTCACAACTCCTGGGCCTGCTGCCTTGGCGACCGAGTGATAGTCAGACACGCCCGAAGATGAGACAATTGGTACTTGTCCGGGTTGGCGATCTCCCGTCGGGAGATCGTGTCCTCTCTGAAGCCTGGCGACTCTGCCAAGAGGTACCACCCTCCAATGCGCCGCCACCTTCCCCAACCACTCCACCCCCGACTCCCTGAGCGGCGCATTGGGGTCCAACCCGCGCGTGACGGCCTGCGAGATGAGGGCGCTGCGCTTCTCCTGCAGCAGCTCGATTAGGCGCTGCTTCTTCGCCAGCAGCGCCTCAATGCGCCCCGTCTCGCGGTCCAGGAAGTCGGCGATGGCGCGCTGCTCATCTGGGGGTGGCGCCGCAAACTGCGTGGGACCGACCTTCTCGGCGGTGAAGTGGGCGATTGTGGCCTTGTTGCAGAGCATGTCGATGTATCCTCCGGCTTTGAGGGTATACATCCAGTAGTATAGGAAGTGCGTGGAGGAGACACCCCTTGAACGTACTCGGTTGATGGCGTTCTGGATGTAGCACGGATTCAGCTCGCTTCTCCAGATCGCGGACCGGCCGACGTCGCCTCCTTCGCTGACCAGCAGATCGTCGCGTTCGAGTGCGTATTCGGCCTTGTCACGAGGCGAGAACCACATCTCTCGAACGTCGTTCACGTCAACGCCATTCCATAGGATGTTGGCAGCGCGAAGATAGGGCCCCAGTGTCTCTCTGGTATCGGCCTGCAATGGCTGAAGCATCTTTCCCAGCCTTACAGAGAACGCGCGCTTGACAGTGCTTGTCTGCCAATGCGCAGGAATCTCGCCCAGCCACGCGATGCCCGAGTCCTTGTAGAATGGGTAGCGCTTCCAGCGGCGGCCTCCAATGACGAACGTGCTTGTGCTCATTCCCCTGGCGCCTCTAGCGAATCCGCGATCTCCTGCTCCACCTTGCGGATGTCCGCCTCGATCTCCTCCAGCGCCCGCGGCGGCTGGTAGTGGTAGAAGTAGCGGTTGAAGTTGATCTCGTAGCCCACCCGGCCCACCGCGCCATCCTTGGGGTCGCGCAGGGCGGTGTTGACCCAGGCGTCGGGCACGTAAGGGCGCACCTCGCGCTCAAAGTAGGCGTTCACGTCTTCGCCCAGCGGCACGTTCTCGGTGTCGCGCAGCTGGGGGTCGGACTCTGGCTGGCCGTCCTTGTCCAGGCACACCGCTGCCTGCTCGTCGCGCTCCGAAAGCGCCGCCAGGATGGCTTTCCTGAGCGGGGCGCTCAGCGGCACGCGGGCCGCCTGAGCGGCCTCGCCCAACGCCTGCTCGAACGCGGGCCTGTCCTGGAAGAGCTGCGACGGCATGCCCTGCAGCGCGCCCAGGATGGATTGCTGGTACCTGCGCCCCAGCGCTTCCTCTTCGGCCTTGACGCGCGCGTCCTTCTTCTTGCTCAGCGCCAGGTTGCGGAAGGCTGGCTCTGTCTTCAGGCGCTCGACGCGCTCCGCGCTGGCCTGGAAGTTGAGCCGCAGCGGGCGCTCGATCGTCACCTTGCGGTAGCCAAACTCCGTGGTGGGCAGCAGCCTGGTGCGCTGGTCCGGCTGCATCTGGCGGAACAGGCTCACGATCTCCTCGATCTGCTGCCCCGAGATCTCGCGGCGCTTGTCGCCCAGGCTCTTGCGCATGGGCGTCCACATGCCGCTGGCATCGATCAACTGCACTTGGCCTTTACGGCGTTCAGCCTTGCGGTTGGTCAGCACCCACACGTGGGTGGCGATGCCCGTGTTGTAGAAGAGCTGCTCGGGCAGGGCGATGATGGCCTCCAACCAGTCGTTCTCCAGAATCCAGCGCCGGATCTCGCTCTCGCCGCTGCCCGCGTCGCCCGTGAACAGCGGCGAGCCGTTCATGATGATGGCCACGCGCGATCCGCCCTGGGCCGGCTCTTTCATGCGCCCCAACATGTGCTGCAGGAAGAGCAGTTGCCCGTCGGAGATGCGCGGCAGGCCCGCGCCAAAGCGCCCGGCGTAGCCGCGCTCGGCCTCGGCCTGCACCGCCTCCTGGTCCATCTTCCAGTCCTTGCCGTAGGGCGGGTTGGTCAGCAGGTAGTCGAAGCGTGTGGCGGCGTGCTGGTCGCGCGAGAGCGTGCTGCCAAAGGCGATGGCATCGGCGTCGCGCCCGTCGGGGCTGCTCATCAGCATGTCGCTCTTGCACATGGCCCAGGTCTCGGGGTTGACCTCTTGCCCGAACACGTACACGTCCGCCAGCGGGTTGACCTGCCGGATGCGCTGCTTCGCAATGCTCAGCATGCCTCCTGAGCCGCAACATGGGTCATAGACCGTGCGCACGATGTGGTTGCGTTGCAGCGCCTCGGCGTCCTCTGCCAGCAGCAGTCCCACCATCAGGCGGATGACCTCGCGCGGAGTAAAGTGCTCGCCGGGGTTCTCGTTCAGCGACTCGTTGAAACGCCGCACCAGCTCTTCGAACACGTAGCCCATGGTGTGGTTGGAGACTTGGTTGGGGTGGAGGTGGGCGTTCTTGAAGCGCTCCACTACCAGGAACAGCAGTCCGGCTTCCTCCAGCTTGGCAATGGTGTTGCTGAAGTCAAAGCGCTCCAGCACCTCGCGCATGTTCTCCGAGAAGCCCTGGATGTAGGCGCGCAGGTTGGGGCCCAGGTTTGGGGCGTCGGCCAATAGCTTGTCAAAGTCGTACAGCGAGGTGTTGTAGAAGGCATAACCCGAAGCCTTGCGCAGCTGCGGCGTGAGGTTGTCCAGCTTGCCTTTGAGCCGGGCGTTGGTCTCGAGCACCTGCTGCTTCGTGGGGGCCAGCACGGAGTCGATGCGCCGCAGTACGGTGAGGGGCAGGATCACGTCTTGGTACTTGCCGCGCTTGAACGTGTCGCGGATCAGGTCGGCGACCGACCAGATGAAGGCGACGATCTCGCTGTGATTGTTCATGCCTCATCTCCCAACGCCGCGAGGATGGCAAGCCGCCCCATTGTAGCACGCACGACGTGAGTGGGGCAAAATACGGGCTTCCATCACAGAGCTCCGCGCGCGGCGACACCATAGGAACCAAGCCGCGCTTGTGTCACTCAGCGCCCTCACCAAGTCCGCGTTGTCACATCAGGATTCTTAGGTCGCGTCGTTAGACGTCTCTGCCCGTGATCAGATCGCATCAGCCTGAATCCCTGCACACCCAAGCTACGGTGGGCCTTTCATTTGGCCCGAGCTCGTCCAGTACTATCTGCTTGTCGCGATTCTCTGTGGCAGAGAAGGTCTGTCTCTCAGTGATGATGCTGCTTATTTGATACCAGACAGGGAGCGAGTTAGGCGAGATCACGTATGCGGCTGCCTTCCAAGTGTACCCGATGGGTGTTGCAGGGATCACTAGGGCTCCGAAGTTCCCTACTCTCTTGATCGAAAAAGGCGAAACGGTCATCGGGGCCTCTTGCCCCATGGGCCCGACGCGGTGCTGGATGCTGTGCTTCGGGAATTCTGTGCCGGGAGTGGCCAGATTGACGCCAGACGCGAGCAGACTGGGTAGTCGATACCCAGTATTCCCCACAACCCAGCTCACTATCCCCACGCGGACGTCCGTGGCCCATGATAGCCCTTCATTTTCCACCGAGAAGTGCAGATCCAGCCGCATCAGTTCGTCCGTCCCCGCTCGCTCGAAGGATACCGATGTGAGCGAGACTGAACCGATTCGGACCCGCGGAGTCGCTCGCCTTCCAAGCACTAGGTCAGCCATGAGATAGGTCGGCGCTTTCAGCGTCTGGTCTCCTATCCTCACATAGTACGCCAGCTGTCCGCCCTCTGCCACAGGGACCAGTGCAGACGAGCGATAGACGGCTGCGACGAGTACAAGGCCGTGCGAATGCTTGAGGGTGTGGATGCGCGGAGAAGGGGACAGGTAGGGCGCGATGGGTGTCAGGCACCTGGAAGTCCACTCCGACACATCTCCCCCTCTTGGCACGGCGCAGCCCGTAACGCTCCGCGAGGCCCGGTCTACACCAACGATCAACGTTCCACCCGCGCTGTTCGCGAACGCGCTGATGTACTGTCGCAGGGTCACAGCGCCCTTGCGCTGGTCTGCCAACTCCTTTCCGTGCTTGTAGTCCAGGTGCAGGCCTTCGTCTACCTTGCGACAAAGGAGATCGTCTAGTCTGGCCTCGCTCAGCAGACCGCCTTCCATCAGAGCATCCAGGAGTTCCAGTGTTTCGTCTCTCTTCATTTGGGCCTCCCCTCTCAATGCCGTTCAACAAGTGCGAGACGCTGTCTCTTTGCTTGTCCCACCTGTCTCTCTGTGTTCTCCGTGCTTATCCTTCTTCTCTCCGCAACGCACGTAGCACGAGCAGCGCCAGCCACGGGGAGGGGACTTTCTTCTGCCCGAAATCCCACTCGCTCCAGGCTTTCCACACCGACTCGGGCGTGCAGCGGCCTTGGACGTCGGCCTTGGTCCGCACTAGCGCAACCAGCTCCTGCAGGCGTGCGTCCTGCCCCAGCCAGGGGAATTGGGTCAGCACCTCCAGTACGTGCAGCACGTCGTACCAGATCAGCGGCGCCTTGAGCTTGGCAAAATCCGTGCCCATGCCGAACAGGTACGGCTTGCGCTCCTTTCGTTGCTGCCACAGGCCCAGCAGGGCCTCCGCGCCCGTGCGGCAGGCAGGGCTGTCGCGCCACTCTGCAAACTGCGCCAGGGCCTTCAGGGCGATGAGCGTAGCGTAGGGGCAGGGGTCGCTCTTGCGTCCCGGCCCGCGGAACTTGCCCAGCTCAGGCGAGACGGCGCAGGGCCAGCCGTTCTCCAGCAGTAGTCCCGCCAGGTGCGCCGCGGCCGCCTGCACGCGGGGCTCCTGTTCCAGGCCCATGCGTGCCAGGGCATACAGCACCGATGGCGCGTCGCACAGGGACCAGCCTGCCTGGTCCACACCCGCGCCGCCGTAGCGCGGGTCAATGTTGACTATTACCTGGAACGGCCCATCCGGCGCGTGGTGTTCCAGTATACGCGTCAGGACCGTGTCTACGCCCGGATCGCCCGCGCGCAGCCCCAGGTCGGCCGCAAAGGTCAGCTTGTGCAGCAGGTGGCTGGCGTCGTTGTGGCGCTTGAGCGGCGGGCCGGGCCACGCCGCCAGTTCGCCCAACAACCCCTGCACCTGAGGATGCGCCAGCATCTCGGCGCGCGCCTGCCGCACCGCCGGAGCGCTCTCCGGCTCGCCCAGCAGATCCACCCGCGTGCGGTATCGCACCCACGGCGGCCCCCGCAGCAGCCAGTCCGTCCCTTCAAGCGACATGACATGCCTCCTGACAGTCACAACTGCCAACAGCCAACTGCATACTGCCAACTGCCGGCCAGTTCTTAATCCCTCGCGTCCCTCAGCGGCGACATGAACCCTCCCGCGTTGCGCTGCGGTAAGGGCAGCATTTCCCGTACTTGTCGCACGCTCACGTCCTGCTCCAGCAAGAATCGCCCCAGCCGCTGCGCTTCGGCCCTGATCCTGTCCAGGACCCGCTGTGGCATTCGCTCGAACAGGAACAGCTTGATGCAAAGCTCTGCCGCGGACGCCACGTCCCACACCCCGGCTGCCCGGCCGTCCACCAGAATGACGCTCGTGGCGTTGCCGGCGCGGTCAAAGACGTTCGCAGTGTGCGCCTCATCCAGCCAGCGTGCGCGTTCCCGGTATCCCATCAGATACGGATCCAGGATGGGCAAGAGATTAACCGCGGGCTCGCGCCCACGCCGCGTCTTTTGCAGCAGCTCGACTTCGTCCTCCAACAACAGCCACTGGCCCGCCAATTCGCGGATCTCTATCTGCGCCAGCTCATCACGCAACTCCGTCAGCGCTGCTCGCACCCGAGACCGGGTGAACCCCGTCCACCAGGCAACGTCTCGTTCGCTGGCGGGCCCGAACGCCTGCAGGTAGTGCCGCACCAGGCGTGCGCTGGCCTCCTTCTCGCTCCATGCCGTCAGATCCAGCCCCGGCAGGTACTCGCTGAAAACCGCATAGCGGTGGTGCCCATCCCGCCAGCCCTTGTCCGGCCGCGCGCGCACCAGCAAGCCCTGGTCACACATCAGGTTGATTACGGTTGAGATTTGGCTGTCGCTCTGCAGCTCCCGCCGGATGGCTGCTGCCGGCATCTCGCGTCCGTGCAGCAGCTCTAGGATGGCGCGCGAGGTTCGCTGATAGTCTGCCTGGGACACGCCGCTGAATTCGAGGTACCGCACCGACAGTGATTCACTCGCGCGTGAGGTGGCCGCAAAGGCGACCGGGATGAACTCCCGCGGATGGATGTAGATGGTTCCGCGTACGCAGCGCACCTTAGCCAGGGTGCGCCGCTCGTACAATTCCGTCTCCAGTTGTTCGCGCGTGAAAGCGTGGCAGCGCGCCAAGAGCGAGAGGTAGGGGGTGGTCGCGCTGGTGGCGTGCAGGCCGCCGACGTCGCTCGCGATGCGTACGATGTCCTCCAGGCGCGAGTCTGCCGCGAGGTGCTGCTTGCGCAGCACGAACTGGTTGACGCGCTGCAGTTCAATCACGTCCAGCTCCCGCGCCCTGGGGTGGAGGTAATGCGTACATTCCGAGTCTTTGCGGTTGGCCTTTGGCTTGGCTGGCGACCTACCAGATGTCGCCGACCGTGAACCCCTCTGGAAACGGGTCTTCGGGATCGAGCACGTACTGCG
>CAYZKS010000173.1:0-7035 GCA_964478725.1 uncultured Anaerolineales bacterium | reverse complement strand
CGGCAAGGCGGCCATCCTGCCGCGGCTGCCTGCGCTGCAGGAGATCATCCCCGAGGGCGAGGCATCGCTTTTCTACGCGCCAGGCGATGCGCGGGATCTGGCTGACAAGATCTGCACCCTGTTGGCCGACGATGAGCGGCGCAGAGCCCTGGGCCAGCAGGGTCGCCGCATGGTTTTGGAGCATTTTGAATGGCGCGTCCTGGCCGAAGAACTGACGCGTGTGTGCGAGAACTGGGTCACGAATGCCGGAGGCATTGCATGAGAGTATTGGTCACCAATCCGCCCTGGCCAGGTGAGGGCTACGGAGCGCGTTCAGACGTGCGCTGGCCGCACAAGCGCAAGGACAAGTACATCGAGTACCCTATCTATCTGGCGTACATCGTGGCTGTGCTTGAGCAGGCCGGCTTTGACACACACTTCGTGGACGCAATCATGGAAGAGCTCGATGTAGCGTCCTTTGCGCAGAGGGTCAAGGACATCCATCCGGACTTGCTCGTGATGGAGTGCTCCACCCCCTCCATCCGCTACGACCTGCAATCCGCCTCAGCGGTAAAGGCAGCGCTGCCGGAAGTCAAGATCGTCTTGCTAGGTTCGCATGTCACCTTCTTCCACAAGCAAGTGTTGGCCGAGAACCCCGCGGTAGACGCGGTGTGTCGCGGCGAGTTCGAGATTACGGTGCGTGAGCTAGCGCGCGCCATTGCTGAAGGACGCGAATGGAGCACAGTCGAAGGGCTGTCGTACCGCTTGGACGACCAGGTCGCCGTAAACGCGGACCGTCCCATGATCGCGGATCTTGATACGCTGCCCTTCCCTGCACGTCACATCGTGCGCAGCGAGGGCTACCGCGCCGGAATATTCTCCGGCGCACAGCCCACGGCCATGGTCAGTTCACGCGGCTGTCCATTCCACTGCACCTATTGCCTTTGGCCGGCTACGCTCTATGGCCACCGCTTCCGCGCACGTAGCGCCAGGAACGTGGTAGATGAGATCGACGAAGTGGTGCACAAGTACGGCATTGACGAGATCTACTTCGACGATGACACGTTCACGATCGACAAGCAACGTGTCCTGGACATCTGTCGCCTGATCCGCGAACGCAGACTGCAGGTCTCCTGGATTGTCCAGGCGCGCGTGGATACCGTGGACCGCGAGATGCTGCAGGCGCTGAAAGGGGCGGGGTGCCACTACATCCTGTTCGGTGTGGAGTCCGGATCTCCCGAGATGCTCCGCGTGATGAAGAAGCGCATTGAGCTCGACCAAGTGCGCGAAGCCTTCCGGTTGTGCCGCGAACTCGGCATCAAGACGCAGGCGTTCTTCCTGTTTGGGGTTCCGGGCGAGACTCAGCAGACCATCCGCCAGACCATCGACTTTGCCAAGTCCTTGCCTGCTTCGACCGCGCAGTTCGCGGTGGTGGTTCCGCACCCTGGCAGCGCGCTGTACGCAGAGGTTGTGGAACACGGATGGCTCACATACAACGATTGGGAGGACTTTGCATCCTGCGAAGCGCTGGTTGAGACGCCGCAACTCACGCGCGCAGAGGCCCAGCAGGCTCGCATCCGCGCTTACCGTGAGTTCTACTTTCGTCCGAGCTACATACTGCAGGAGGCCGTGCGCATCCGCCACCCGAGGGATCTGCAACGCCTGGTTCGCGGTGCGCGCTCCGTGCTGGCACGCCTTTCTTTCTTCCATTCCGCTCAGCACCCATGAAGATCCTGCTCCTCGCATCGTTTGACTTGTTCCCGCCAGTGCATGGAGGTAGCAGCGTCGCCTACAACTGGATCAAACAGGCATCTTCCAGACATGAGGTCACAGCGATCATTTCGCACTTGTACTCTCAGGGCGGCCAGCCCGATCTGCCTGACGCTCAGGTCCACATCCACTATTGCCCACCGTCAGCGTATGACCGTCTGAGGGTTCTGTCCTTCTGGGTGAATCCGCACTATTTCCGGACCGCAGAGCGGCTATGCCGCGAGTGGCGCCCTGACATCGTTCAGTGCGAGACTCTGTGGCCGGCTTTCGCGGCCCTACGACTGAGAGAGAAACACCGCGTACCTGTTGTGTGCGTCGAGTACAATGTCGAAGCCGACAAATTCGCCGCACTCGGCCGCCCTGCGCTGCTGACCAGGTTGGTTGCCTGGGGCGAGCGGAAGGCCTGCCTGCGATCGGACCACATCGTGACTCTGACGCATCATGACCGTGAGCAAATCGCTCGGCGCTATGGCGTGCCCCTGGAACGCTGCAGCACGATCCCGCCCTGTCCGGACCTAGATGACTTTGTTTTCAGTCCGGAATCGAGGGCTGCGGTTCGGCACAGATACGGTTTGGCTGAAGGCGACGCGATGCTCACCTTCGTGGGCAACCTGGAGTACGAGCCAAACCAGCAGGCGGTACGCCGCATTCTCGGTTATGTCTATACGCCTGTGTTGCAGAAACATCCCGCCGCCCGTTTTGTGGTGATTGGCCAGAGTGCGGAGCGTCTGACCGATTGCTGCCGCGAGCGCATGACTTTCACCGGCTACCTAAGTCGTTCGGAGTTGGTGGCGCATTTGTGCGCCACGGACGTCTTTCTCGTGCCGGTGGAAACCGGTTCTGGCATACGCGTCAAGATTCCCGAAGCGACCGCCTGTGGCAGGGCTGTCGTGGCCACGCGCAAGGCGACGGAGGGGCTGGAGTGCTTCGGCGAGGATGAGATCGTGCGCACTGACGCCGTCGATGCGGACTTTGTAGCGGCAATTCTGCACCTAATTGAGGAGCCCGCATGGCGCAGTCAGGTCAGTGCGCGCGCGCAGCTCCGCACGCGGCAGGTGTTCGACTGGAACAAAGCCGTGACGCAATACGAGCGCATCTATACCCAAGTCATCCGCGCACGCAGCCGCGGACAGGTTGGTTGAGCAGGCATGAACGAGCTTTCGATTGCACTACGCGATGCGCCTTTGATCCTCAAGGGCATCTACGAGTACAACATTGCCAGCCGCTTTGGCCCACTTCCACCGCACGAATGGCTGTTCCCCGTGACCTATCGCTGCAATGCCCGCTGCATCATGTGCAACATCTGGCAGGCAAGTCACGCCAACGAACTGAGCGTAGAGGAATGGGATGCTGTGCTCGACGAGCGATTCTTCGGCACGGTCCAAAGCGTAAGCTTGACCGGCGGAGAGCCCACCTTGCGCGAGGACTTGCCTCAGTTGGCACAGCTCCTACTGCGTAAGCTCCCCGCGCTTAGGCGTTTGACCATCACCACAAACGCCTTGGGAACCGCACGTGTGGTTCACCAGTGCCAGCAGATTGCCGAACTGTGCCAGGCGCGTGGCATAGGCCTGTTCGTGGGCATCTCCGTGGATGGCATCGGAGCAGTGCATGACGAGATGCGTGGCATTCCTGGTGCGTTCAGCAGGGTGATCGCCACCATTGCAGAGCTGCGCAGGTTGGAGGTCCGCAAGCTGCGCTTGGGGATCAACTGCACTCTGACACGCCGCAACCTGCACGACGCCGAAAACGTGCGTCGCTGGTGTGCTGAACAGGGGCTGCCGGCCGATTTCATCGTTGCCTCGTTCACCGAGAGTTACTACGGCAACGTCGAATCAGAGTCCGATCTTGCTTTCACAGACGAACAGCGCCCGCAGCTGGCTGCCTTTCTGAAGCAGCTTTCTGCCCACAAGTCTCTCGGCAACCCGGCTGCGTGTTTCTATGCCGATGCGGCTCGCATGCTACTCCACGGGGCGGCGCGCACAACGCCCTGCGTGTTTCAAAAAGACGGCTTCATTCTGGATGCACGCGGAGACATGCAGTACTGTATGCTCAGCCGCGTGCTCGGGAACGTGCGCGAACGGCAAGCCGGCGAGATCTACTTCGCCGCTGAGAGCCTGGCCCACCGTCGTGAGATCCTTGCTCGTGCTTGTCGCGACTGCACTATCACTTGCTTTCTGGAAGTTGGAGTCGCCAAAGACGCGTGCAAGTACGTCAGATTCTTGCTGGAGAGAGGTCCATGAACCAGATCCCCCCGCCGGATGAGAGGAAGCACCTGCGCGAAGAGCTGCGCACGATCCCGAGGGGAGGCCTGAGCGCAAACTTCTGGAATTATGTGCAGCGCGTGACAGGCGAGCGCTCCTTGCCGCGCTTCGTGTGGCAAGGTTTCCTGTTAAGCATCATGTACCGTCTCCCGACTATCGGGGGCAGCATCCTGCGCGGCATGCTCTACCGCACATTGCTTGGCGGCATCGGTTCCTCCTGCCTGATCGAAGAGGACGTTCGCCTCCACGTCCCGCAACGCGTCTTTCTGGGCAACCGAGTGTTCATCGGCCAGTACTCATACCTGGACGCAAGCCTCAAAGACAGCTTCATCCGACTGGGAAACGACGTCCATTTGGCCCGTTTCTGCACTTTGCGCGCCGGAGAGCGCGGCATCACGTTGCACGACAACGTGGGAGTCAACACCCGCTCCTATCTAGAGGGCAACGGTGGAGTAGAGATCGGCGCGAACACCCTGCTATCCCCCGGCGTGCACTGCGTCAGCGGCAACCACATCTTCGACGACCCGAACGTTCCGATCAAGTACCAGGGGACCGCCCTCGGCAAGATCACGATCGGCGAAGACTGTTGGCTGGGATCAAATGTGCTCGTTCTCCCCGGCGTCAGCATTGGCCGAGGCTCGGTCATCGGCGCCGGGGCTGTGGTGACCAAGGACGTCCCTGAGCTCTCTATCGCACTGGGCGTTCCGGCGCGAGTAGTCGGCCAGCGCGGCCAGCGGGCGGCGAGGCAGGCTTAGGTGTCGGCGGCCGAGAGCGTCCCACAGGCGAATCGGCTCAGCAGCGGCTTCGCCAGCGACACTCTGCTCGTGCTCGCCGGTCAGGCGTCATTCGTACTCTGCGGCTACCTACTGCATTTCTTCTTGAGCCGGAGGCTGGACCCTGCGGCCTTTGGCTCATACGGTGTGATCCTCAGCGTGCTGACCTGGTCCGAGAGCGTGCTCGAGACCGGAGTGCCATGGGCCGTGCGCAAATTCCTGTCCGCAGATCCAGGGGCCTCAGAATCCATCATCGCTGCTGGGCTGCGCTGGCAGCTTGCTCTGGCCGTGCCGTTGTGGGCCATAGCTACTCTGGCGGCTCCCATTTTGACTGGCGCGATACGCGATCCCGGTCTAGCTGCACTCCTGCGACTGGCGCTCGTGGATATCGTGTGGATGGCGCTGTACACGCTGTACCGCGCCGTGCTCAATGGCCGCAGGCAGTTCGCCCTTCAAGGCGCGTCCATGACGGCTTATGCCGTGAGCAAGCTGGCAAGTAGCATTCTGCTGGTGCTGCTGGGATACGCGGTCGCCGGCGCCCTGGTAGGGAACATCCTGGGCAGCTTCTTGGGGTGGTTGGCTACATCCTGGCTCGTGCGACGCGGGGCTAGATCCTTGGTAGCCAATCAAGCTGCCGGCAGGGAGCACGCGTACCGCTACAGCGGTCTGGGCATCCTGAGGTTTGCCCTGCCCACCGTAGTCTTCACGTTGGCAAGTACCTTTCTGACCAGCATTGGTCTGGTCGTGGTCAAGGCCTTGGTAGGTGATGGCGCACAGGTAGGTCACTATGCGGCTGCAGCCTACCTGGCAAATGCTCCCAACCTGCTACTTGTTGCCTTCTCGTGGACGCTGTTTCCACACCTTGCCGCTTGCATCGGCACGGGCGATTACGCTTCGGCCAGCAACTATCTGCGGGTGGCTCTACGCTACCTGTCTCTGGTGCTAATCCCAGGGACCTCCTTGGTGCTGGGCACATCGTCCCGTCTCATCACCATCATCTATCCCAGTTCGTACGCTGTGGCCGCGCCCTTGTTGAACTCGCTCATGCTCAGCACTGCGCTCTACAGCGTGTTCATCGTCTTCGCCAACGCCATCTTGGCCGAGGGCCGAGTCCTACTGGCTGTAGGCATACCCGGGACGCTGGTCCCGGTCGCCTTGACAGCAAGCTGGTTGTTCACGCGGGAATGCGGCGCGGCCGGCGCTGCCTATGCCGCAGTGCTCGCCACTCTCCTGGCCGCCTTTGCCAGCGGAGCGTATGTGCTCAAGCGCTTCCGCGTGCAATTGGAGTGGGCCTCCCTCGCGCGCGCGAGCGTGTCCGCAGCAGTCCTATATGCGCTGTCGCACTTTGTCCCGGCCGGTGGGCTGTGGTTAGTTGCCTGCTACCTCGCACTCGGAGCAGTGTACCTGGCCTTGCTGTGCCTGCTGGGCGAGTTCAGTCGACAAGATCTACAGGGAGCCTGGGCCAGGCTTGCAGCCGCCCTGCACAGGCAATGAGGACGTAGGCGAAGGCTCAGGGGTGACTGACCAGATCCGTGACGTCGCGGAAGCGATAGGGGCGCTTGTAGCTGGAGTAGTAGCTGCGGTCCTGCAAGAGATCGTATCCAGCTCCCAGGTAGGTGTTGAAGATCAGACGGAACGTGTTCACCGGCGTGATGGAATCGTACACCTGGACGCTGCCTCCCTGCGGCAAGTAGTAAGCGTTCAAGATGCGCATGCGTTCCTCGAACATGGCGTCCGTCGGATCATCCCATCCCGGCCCCTTGGGATCGCTGAAGGTGGAGGCTGGCCCGTGATCAGCCTGCAAGATGATCACGGGAGGCCGCTCCGAGTTCGATAAGATCCGTTCTAGCATCGGTAGCACCTGGGTGTTGACGAACTCCACCTGATGCACATAGTTCTCCTGCTGGGTCCAGATCCATCCGGTCATCTCATAGAACGTGCTGGTCACCGGCTCACCATGCGCCCCGAACAGGAAGGGAGGATGCGGGACCGTGATGTGCGCCAGCACAAAACGTGGCCCAGCCACCCTCCCAGGCACCTCAGGGAGCGTAGCAAAGGCGCACAGCACGCGATTCCTGGCTACCTGCAACAGATAGGGCTGCAGTGACTGCAATGCAGTGGTCTGCGCCAGCGCCATCAGGAATTCGTTGTCGAGCCCGCACGCGATATCCAGATCGGCATGCTCGTTGCGATCCGTCGGCCCCCAGCCCGAACGCAAGTTGACAAACCGGTAACCTTTGGCCTTGACAAAA
>CAYZKS010000172.1:0-7096 GCA_964478725.1 uncultured Anaerolineales bacterium | reverse complement strand
GCCGCGGCCTGGTCCACCTGCACCTCGATCTCCGCCAGCTCGCGCTGCAAATCGGCGCGACGAGCACTGTCAACGGACGCCTCATCGGACAAACGGACACGCCTCTGCTGCCGGGAGTGTGTCCGATAGTCCGTTGGAGTGTCCGT
This sequence comes from uncultured Anaerolineales bacterium, assembly GCA_964478725.1. GTDB lineage: Bacteria > Chloroflexota > Anaerolineae > UBA2200 > UBA2200 > CAYZKS01. The sequence continues at coordinate 6,950 of CAYZKS010000172.1, read as the reverse complement.
TGACAGCAGCTCCCCCGCCACCGCATGCGCCCGCTGCGACAGCTCCGCCAGCCGCCGGTGCACGGGGTTGCCCGCGTCGAAGCGTGGGATGCGCACCTTCTCCATAAGCTGTGGCGATGCGATGCCTCCACCTCCCCCTGATGCGGACGACCGAGCCGCAAGGCCGGCGGGAGCAGAGTTGAGACACCCGCACACGTAGTGAGCCTCAATTGAATCGTCGCAGCTGACGAAAGACGTATTGTGCTCAGGGACGGTCGGTCTGCCGTCGTCGCTGCAGGTGGACACGCCTGCCCTCAGGGAGACGGCTATCCACGGCCAAACAACCTTGTAGGGCGCGAAGGTGTACTCCGCGACGTCGAACATCGAGTAGAAAGCATCGTCCTTTGAGAAGTAGCGCCGGTAGCCTGACCTCTGCCGCAGATCCGGCTCGAACTGTTTCAGATACGCATAGGTCTTCGGCTGGCGCCGCTGCAGCAAGCCTTCGTCGATGCCTCTGCGGCTTTCTGGGTCCTGCACAACCAGGGTATGGGCCGCAGGCTGCGCGTGCCACCGCGAGACGTCGCGTCCTCGCAGGAGCGGATAGACCAGGTCCGGCTCGATCTCTGCGGTCACTTGCGGCACTTCGCGCTTGGCGCCCTTGGTGAGGTTTCGCACTACCAGCAGGCCATCCGGCCGCTTGCCGACGATCTCCAGCCAGTACACGCCATTGAGCCAGGTGCAGACGCCTGCCCTGCCTTGATAGTCTGACTGGCCAAGCGCCTTCCGTATGGCCCTCAGTGCTCCCTCGCGCGCCGTGAGCCAGGCGGAGGTCGGGTCCTCCTTGTCGACGGGCACGGCCTGAAGTCGCAACCGCTGCGTGGCATCCAGCGCTTCCTGCAGAGTGCTGTCGTAGTCCAGGCGCCCCGGAGTGCCCTTCTTCCAGTGGGTGTAGGGTACGGCGTAGCGTGTGGCCTGCCCCTTCTGCAGCACGACGACCGCCGTGCGGTTGGAGGCGCCTTCAAAAGGCTGCAGCTCGCTCAGGTCATCCACCCCCAGCACGCGCAGGAACGCCCCATCCTTGCCGATGCGGAAGCGCCGGAAGCCCTGGCCCGCGCCCGCAGTCTTGAACACCGACTGCGTGATCACAAAGCCCAACTTCCCGCCGTCCTTCAGGAATCGGGACGCCACGGCGTACGTCATGAGCGTGGACAGGTCCTTCTTGCCCTTGCCCAGGATGGCGTCCATGCCCGAATGCACGAACAGTCCGTATTCCTGCCACAGGTGCGCCGAGTCGCGCCGGTACCCCTCCGGCAGGGACTCCCAATTCACCCAGGGCGGGTTGCCCACCACCACGTCGAACGGCTCCAGGAACAGGGGCATGAAGGCGTTCTTGAGCACGCGCGCCCAGATGTCGTCCAGGCCCTCGGCCTTCTTCTGCGCCAGCAGGCCGAACAGGTCGCGCAGCACGCCCGCCTGCACGCTGCCTGGCTCGATGCGCAGCTCGGCGCAGGCGCGCTCCACAAAGGCGCCGGCGCCAAAGCCCCCGCGCACGTACTCCTCCAGCAGGTTGGCCAGCAGGTCCATCTCCTCGCGCGTGTCAATGCTGGCAGGCACGGGCAGGTCGCCCACCGCGGTCTTGAGCACGCGCCGCTCCTGCTCGAACAGCCCCTCTCCGCGCAGGGGCGGCAGGATGGAGTCGGCCAGGTAGACCGGGATCTCGACCGGCCCGCGCGCGTCCGGAACCAGGTCGGCCACGGCCAGCAGATAGTTGACGCGCGCCGCCATCACCGCCAGCGGGTTGAGGTCAATGCCCACCACGCTCTTCAGGATCAGCTCCAGCGTGTCGGCCTCGCCCAGCAGTTGGCGCCGGCAGTGCTCCTTGAGCGCGCGGATCGCCAGCACCAGGAACGTGCCCGAGCCGCAGGCCGGGTCGAGCAGGCGCACGGGCCGCAGCAGGTTGCCGATGGGCCTGCTCATGGGGCCGGGCATGACAAAGCGCGGCTGGTTCACCTGCGCCAGCACGCGTTCGGCCAGCCAGTCGGGCGTGTAGTACTCGCCCAGGTCGTGGCGCAGCTCGCGCGGCAGCAGGTAATGGTACAGCTTCTTGAGCAGGTCGCGCGCAGCGTAGGGGTTGTCCTCCAGGGTGGAGGGGTTGTACTCGCATAGGCGACCCATCACTGCGCGCAGCGCGGCCTCGACGTCGGGCTCCCAGGCCTGCAGGTACCAGGAGAAAAAGTCGCCCTCCAGCAGGTTCTGCAGGCCAAAGGCCTTGAACACGTCTCCCTGCTCCATCTGCCTCAGCTCGTGCTGCAGCATTGGCCCCGCCATTCCCGCCAGTTTGGCGAACGAGGCCACCGCCAGCCTGCCCCCGGCGTAGCGCTGCAACACCAGGCGCGCGATGGACTTGACCAGGAAAGAAAAGTAGGTGTGGATGGCGAACAGCAGCCGCGGCGGATCGACCTCGCGCGCAGCCAGGCCCATGCCCTCGGCAAAGGCGCGCAGCTCCTTCTTGTCGCGCAGGCGCACGCTGTCCTCTTCGTAGCCGCTGACCTCGCTGAAGAAGATCTGCCACTGCTTGAAGAGCATGGCGGGCAGGCCCTCGGCGTGCTGGGCAAGCGCGAGGTACAGCGCGCGCGTGGTATCCAGGGCGACCGGGCTGGCGGCGCCGAAATCCTCCACCAGGTTCTGCGGGATGAGCGCGCGTCCGGCGGCGAGCGAGAACAGAGCGCGCAGCAGGCGTTCGGCCGAGGCCGCGTTTACCTCGGCGGGCGCGTCCACGATCCAGTGGCCGGCGTCGTAGCGCGCAAACACCAGCATGCACCCGTCCAGGGCAATGGCCAGCAGGCGCTCGACCCTGTGGCGCTGCTCGCGCGCCAGGCCATCGACATAATGACGCATCTGCTGCACGGCCTTGGAGGTGGCAACGTGGCCCAGGTCGCGCCCGAGCGTGCCGGGGGTCTTGTACTCGATCACCGCGCGGTTGTAGACGCTGTCCGCGCGCCCCTCGGCCAGGGTGTACTCCTCGCGCAGCTCGAGGCGCACGCCCCACTCTTCGGCCAGTTGCTGGATGTGGTGGGCCACCTGCGTGCGCAGCTCGGCCTCGTTGTGGCTGGCCTGGGCCGCCGCGCGCAGTTGCTCGGCGAACTCCGGCGCCGCAGCGTGGATGCGGCGGTAGACCTGGTCAGGGCTGGGCATGCTGCGCCTCCTGTGCGTGCTGCCTGCATTATAGCGCGGGGCTCGGGAAGCGCGCAATCATGACGTTCGCGCATGCCCAGGCAATGTCCACGTGGGAGGGGGCGAGCAGGTTCGGCGGTGCAGCGCATGCGCACACAACTGCCCTTCCACAAGTCTTCTCACGGAACCCACCCTCACCCGCCAAATTGCCTCACTATGATGGGCAGATAGATGTGACGGATGGCGCCCTCGCCCGTAGGACTGGGAGTCGGGCTGGGGGTGACGGTTGGCCCTTGCTGCTCGATGACCACAGGGGCGCAGTGACGCGACGTCTCATGGCCAGCGTCCTCCCCTTGCCGGTACCAGGCCAAGAGGCAGTTGAGGGCCGGCTGACCCGGTGGGGTGGCAGCGCCCGCGCGGAAGGCGATCTCAAAGGTGACAAGCTGGCCTGGAAGCAGCGCATGGCCGAAGCCCTGGGGCGGCGGGGCGGTCAAGTTCCACCAGTCCAATGCACCATCGTCGGTGGGATCGTTGGGGGCGAAATCTGCGCCCAGGAAGGACAGGTACGCAGTATCGTATTCATCGTGCAGCCCCAGCGCGGTGATGGGAATCAAGCCAGTGTTCTCCAGACGGATCTCGAAGCGTACGGTTAGGCCTGGCACCGCCAGGCCAGTGACGGGCTGGATCAGTCGCTTGCCAACCTGCAGGTCCACAGTGGGATCGCGTACGCGCAGCGCGGCACAGTTCTCGTCCGCGGCCCCTCCCTCTGCTGCTTCCGCCACGACCCCAGCGCAATTCTGCGTGACTCCGCTCTCGATTGCACGGAACCGCACAGTGACTGCGAAACTCCCGCCCGGCGGCAACGGGCCGCCAAAGCCGAAGGGTGACGGGGCGGCTAGATCTGCCCAGGTAAGCAGGCCTTGCACCGGTCCCACCATCACCTGGGTGGGTTCAAGTGAGGCCACGACGAATTCCAGGACGCTGCTGTCGTAGGCCTCGGTCAAGGATACGAATTCGAGCGGGCTGTTGCCGATGTTGCTGACCACGATTTCGAAGATGACAATGTCACCCAGGTGGGCAAGGCCGCCCTGCGGGTCGAGGAGCCGCTTGGTGACGAGCACGGCAGGCCATCTGCACGGCCCCACCACGGTGTCGAGCCAGGCGACGTTGTTGCCTGGGTTTGAATCTGCGGTGTCGCTGTGCACCTCGACGATGTTGCGCATGCGACCGCATGCGTCCTCGTCCACTTGCACCTCGAACGAGGTGACATAGCTGCTTTGCCAAGCGCCGAGATCGCCCAATTCACAACGCAGCACGTCATTGGGTGGTCGGTGAGCGATCATTGTCCAGCACGCGTCGCCTTGGACGTAGGCTACGCTCGGCGGCAATACGTCCACAACCACGACGTTCGCGGCCCCGGATGGGCCAGATCGCCTCACGGTGATGTCGTATTGTATGCGCGCGCCGGGCGCGACGGGTTGCTGTGCAGCGGTGCCCTTGGTTACGGAGAGGTCGGCCTCCGCACCTTCGCACGCACCGATCTCCGTGTCCAGGTTCGCGATGTTGTCGCTCGGGTCGGGGTCAGGGACTGAGCTGCCTACCTCAGCGCTGTTGTGCATCACCGTGTTACAGGTGTCGGTGAGAACCTGTGCCCAGACCGCGCCCCAAGCCGTGGAACCGGCGGGGAGGGAGCCGAACTGGAATTCCGCCAGGTCCTCTCCGTTTGGACCGGCGGCCCATTGGAGGTTGCAGCTTCCCGTCACGAACCCGCAGGCGGTGAGGCGAACCTGGCGAGGCAAGACGTCCAGCACCACGACATTGCTCGCTTCAGAGGGGCCAGCGTTGTGCAGCGCCAGGGTGTAAGTGAGGCATGTGCCCGGCGCCACTGGCCCCTGTGGCGGGGGGCTCAACTCCTTGCTGATGCTCAGGTTGGCCCAGGCATCCGCAGGGCGAGTGCGCGTGAGCGTGGGAGTCCGAGTCCTGTAAGGCCGGGTGTTGGTTGGGGTTGGAGAAATCGGAGGCCAGGTGGGCGTGGGAGTCGGAGTCGCAGTCCTGTAGAGCGTGGGAGTCGGAGTCGCAGTCCTGTAGATCGTGGGAGTCGGACTCCAGCCAAACGTTGGAGTCGCAGTCCTGTAGAGCGTGGGAGTCGGACTCCAGCCAAACATTGGAGTCGCAGTTCGCGTGTCCTCCAGCATGCTGCCGGCCGGCAACGAGCTACTTCCCGTGCGACGTATGGCTTCGACCCCCGCCGTCGCCCAGAGGCAGGCAATCCCAACTAGTACGGGAATCGCGGTCAGCGAGAACACAACTTGTGTCCGGCTTCTCTGTCTCATGGTTCGCCGCTCCTTTCACTGAGTCAGTGTCCGACGCCGCTGAGCAGCATATTGATGTCTCCTGGGACCAAAGGCGGCCCTTGGGTGGGCAACGTGGCCCTGGGACCCGCTTCGCGGCAGTCGAATCCGAACGCAGCGCCTGAGGTCGGCGCCAGGAGGCAGAGTGCAGCGCTTCTGAGGGTCGCACGGTTTCGGTGCAGGCGCTGCAGCAAGGCCCAGCAACCAGCCATTCAGGTCCGAGGCAAGTCTAGGATTCAGGTCCTGCCGTCAGTGCGAACGCTCTGGGCTTGAGTGCGGTTCTACGGCGGGTGGGTGCAAAGCGGAGTATGACGACGGTCCAGCGATCACTGCGGATACGCTATTGTAGCATGGGAACCAGCCAGAGTCAACTGATCGCATCGAATCATCAGGGTTTTTCCAAAGTCAGGTTGCACGTCATGCCTTCGTGCTGGCGCCTCAGAGCCTGCCCTGAGCGCACCGAAGGGCCAGGGCTGAGCCGCCCCAGAGGGCAGGCGAAGCATCTCACCGGTGCATGAAGCGAGCGTGTGCTGGGGAGCGCAGATTCTTCGCCTCAGGAGCGGCTCAGAATGACAGAGGGGAGGCGGCTCAGAATCCGCCATGCCAATTGACATTGGCACCAGGGTGGATGAAAACTCAGCCGCGCCATTTTCGTAGCAATGACAGAAGGGGGGTCTTCAACGCCGTCTCCCCTCGTCAAGCCATCGCCTACGGCGGGACCTTCGAGGCGAACGGCCTGTGAGGACGAGGAGAGGGAGATCAGTGGCGCGCCAGCTCCTCCGGGGTGGCGATGGGCAGCTCGCCGCCGCCGCCAGCCTGCCCTCGCACGCCGTGCACGCCATGGAGTTGCTTGCGCTTGGGCGTGCCGATGGCTGCCAGGCGCCCCAACCCCAGCGCCTGGCAGCCATCGCCAACTGCGGCTTCCCCGAGTCCAGCCAGTGCGCCACGGCGCTGGTCATCTGCCGCCAGTTCGCCCGGGAGACGGGCATGGGCTGGGCCGGCGGGCTGGCCCTGGGCGCAGGCCCGCTGCTCGACCGCCGCCCGCTGAGGGAGGCCGGCGACGTGGCGCGCCCCGTGATGCAGGCCCTGGACCTGGCCGCGGCCGCCCTGGCCGAGGGGCAGGACGTGCCCGCCGAAGCCGTGGAGCTGATGGGCCGCCCGCTCATCTCGCGCTGGCGTTACGTCCTGACCTCCAACCTGGCCTGGCTGCGCTGGGGCCTCAGGTTCGGCACGCTGACCAAGCTGTCCGCGCGCCCATACGCCCCGGAACCGAAACCTGGTTTCTGATCGGCACTCAAAGCACCACAAACCTGGTTTCCTGAAAAGAAACCAGGTTTGCCGAACGGCATGGACGAAACCTGGTTTTTTCTCTTAAAACCAGGTTTCTATCCGTTGCTGCAAGGACCACAAACCTGGTTTCCTGAAAAGAAACCAGGTTTGGAGAAG
>CAYZKS010000171.1:1534-7188 GCA_964478725.1 uncultured Anaerolineales bacterium | reverse complement strand
CCCGCCTTGCGCACGATGACCGGCAGGTGAAGCTTGGCCCCGCCCGCGCCGGTGATGCTCACCGAGCGCGAGGCGACGGCGCCGTCGTAGTGCATCTCGCCCACCACGGTGAAGGCGCCGGGAGCCACCCCGGACGCGGTCCAGGTGTCGTTGAAACGCAGCGTGGCGTTGGGTTGCAGGCGGGTGTAGGCATGCTCAAAGTGCTGCACAATCTGCCCGCTGGAGTTGCGCACCTCGATCACGGCCGCGCCCGACAGCTCGACCGCCCCGGTATTCTTGACGTCCATGCTCAGGTTCACCGGCTGGCCCAGGGCAAAGTTCACCGGCGTGGCGCTCAAAGCCGTGACTTCGGCGGAGACTGCGCCCAACTGGATCTGGCGCGTGGCCTCGTCCAGCAGGTCGCCCGCCGCGTCGCGCAGGGTCACGCGCACATAATAGTCGCCGGCGGCGACCCCGCGACTGTCCCACGTGGTCGCAAAGCTTGCTGCGCCGCTCAGGCCGGTCAGGGTGCGTAAGAGCAAGCCGTCCACCACCTCGCCCGATGCTGCGCGGTGCACGCTGGCCTCGACCACCACATCCGCGGGCGCAGCGCTGTTCAAGCCGATCTCCACGTTGACTGGCTCACCGGGGGCGTACACGCTGCGGTCAGTCGTGAACCAAGTCAGCGAGATGCCCGGGGTGGTGTAGCGAATGGAGAAGGTGTAGTTCTGGTAGAAGCGCACGTCGGTGGTGAGCGGGTTGTAGGAGAAGGGGAACAGGGTCAGGTTCAGACTGGATGAGCCGTCGTTGTTGGGCATGACGCTCCAATCGAAATCGGCTGTCGGGAGGTATCCGTCCAGGCCCGACCCGTCGGTCGGGGCCAGGCGTTCCTGCAGCGCGGCCCGGGAGGCTGCCATCTGGGCAGCGCTCAGGCTGTCGGTGTAGGCTACGTTCACCGTCAGGCTCAGCCCCTGCGTGAGGCTGGGGGCGCTGCGGTAGGTCATCTGCACGTCCTGCACGCAGTAGCCCTGCGGCACGCTGACCACGACTGGGTAGATGGGAACCTGAGGCTCCTCGGGCTCAAGCCACAGCTCTCCACCAGGAATCTCGACGAGGTGCCCATCGTTAAAGGCCTGCGTGGTAAAGGCGGGCACGGAGACCTGGAGGGTGGTGGGCGGCGGTGAGGAAACGACTGAAGTCGCCACTACACCAGAGGCGGTCAGGTCGTGGTAACCGAAGGTGGGATCGCCGTAATAGTTGTACTCGAGCACCCAGAACATCCACCAGTTGCTGTCGTCGGCCTTGGCGCGTTTGTAGCGGAAGAAGCGATCGCCAGCCAGCTCGCTGTCCATGTCCCAGCCGCTGCCGAAATAGTTGCGCGCCGAGCTGTTGTTGACATTGCCGGGCGAGACCTCGGTCGCTCCGATAAAGACGGCCGCGCCGTGGTCGAACAGCGCTTCGCCAAAGGAATCGTCGCCGTCGCCCGGGTCGTAGTGGCCGGTCAGGCAGGACATGGAGAAGACAAAGGGGTGATCGTCAAAGGAGCCCCACTCACCGGCGTAGCTCATGCCGATGGGCGAGGGCCCGCCCGAGTTGCCATGACCGCTGACGGTGAGCACGCTGGCGGCCCACGAGTCCGCGGCCATCTGGCGATTGCACATGCGGTTGATGTCGTCGTTGAGCGCGGCGATGGTGTAGAACTTGCTCCCGTGGCCATCGAGGTTGCGGAAGACGGCCAGGCGTGGCGTTGCACCAACGCTGAGGTCGCCAATGGCAAAGCCGTCGTGGCGTGTGTCGTCGCCGGTGTAGCGCACGCCGCGGAACCAGTCGTCCATCAGGCGCGTGTATTTGCGACTGCCGAACCAGGCCGACGTGCCTGGATTCCATTGCACCCAATAGATCTTCTCGTCCTCGTCGCACAGCATGGCCACTTCTTCCAAGCCATCGGCGTCGATGTCGCCGGCGGCGAAGCCATCGTAGGGCGTGAAGCGCACGTCGCGCTTGCCATCGGCGTCCACATCGTCGCACAGCCGCTGCAGTCGCGTTCCGGCCGAGTTGTAGATATAGATGCATTGGTCGTCGTTGCGAATGACCAGGATCTCGTTGCGCGTCCAGGCCGCGTCGCGCACGTCGGCAACGAGGAATCCGTCGTGCCGTGTAAAGTCGCAGTCGGCGACCCAATCGCCGCCCGCGACCAAGCTCCCTGCGTCCAGACGGTAGATGCGCACGCGGTCGCCGTCGTCCTGGATGGTCACGATTTCGTCGCGCGCGTCGCCGGTTACGTCGCCCAGCGCCAGGCAATCCCAGTCGGTAAAGGTCACGGCGAGGTCGTCCGCCAAAGAACCATCGCCCTCGTATACGTACAGCCTGCCTCCCGAAGAGCCCTCGTTCTTGGCCAGGATGATCTCGTCGTCGCCGTCGGCGTCCACGTCGCCGGCGGCAAAGCCGTCATAGCGCGTGTAGGCCGACGAGAAGCTATCGTACTGGCCCCAACCCAACCGGATCAAGCGGATCTCGCCGTCTTCATCCTCGGCGATGATGATCTCGTCCCTGCCATCGCCGTCCAGATCCCCCAGCGCAAAGGCGTCATAGTTGCGGAAGAGCAGGGACCAGTCGCTTTCAATCCAATTGCTCCAATGTACAATGCTGGTGTCCAGCCCGCGCGACTCGAGATCATCGGCTCCCTGCTCGGCGTTGGCGTAGAAGGTATCGCCGGAGCCCTCTTCATAGCCGCTGAGCGACACAGCGCGCTCCAGCTCAAAGCCGCGGCCATAGTGCACCTCCAGGCTGGAGCGAATGGGGGTGATCATTTCGAGTGCGGTGTTGCCGATGATGCGGCCCACGCACAGCTCGGCCGCCTCGTCGTCGCCTCTGGTGTCGGCGTAGTACATGTCGCTGCGTTTCACCTCATCCGTGCTTCCTCCACCCGTCCAGTTGATGTCCAGCATGCTGACATCGTAGGTAACGGAAGGCACGATCTCGGTCTCGCCCACGATCAGCAGGTAGGCAGGGTTGGTGTCAGGGTTGGGGGCGGCGAAGGCAGGCGCAAGCTGCACCGCCCAATCGCCGCCGGGGACGAGATGATCGCGGATGGTGCGGCGGCTCGGGCCGCCGCTGAGGTACCCCAGCACGCCGTTCTTCTCGCGCGCCAGCTCGGCCATGACGCCCAACAACTGGTTCACGTCGGCGGCCGGGCAACGCCGCAACAACTCAGAGGGGTTGGTCATAATCACATAGTTGGACGCAGCCAGGGCGCGTGCACGGGCGTCGTCCGAGGTCCAGCGCGTGCTGGGCTCGAGCGTCTCGAGGCGATCGTAGTAGGTAAAAGTGACCTCCAGGTCATCGCCGATGGTGGGCCAGAGCACTTCTTCCTCGGGCGCGTAGAGGATGGGCACGACGTTGTAGCGGATGCGGGCGGTGCGGTGCGCGCGCAGATCACCGAGAGTGTAGTCCAGGCGGCTGGACTGCGCCGTGGTGAAATAGTTCACCGTGGCGGTCTGCTCGGAGCCAAAAGCGCCAGCGCCGCTGGCCGTGCGCACCTTGTTCACTGCCTGGTAGCCCCAGCTCAGGTCGCGGATGGTGAGGCCCTGCGCATCGAGGCTGCCGTTGTTGGTGATCACCAGGGTGACCTGGAAGTAGTTGTCCATGCGCTCCACCTGGCGCCGCACGACCATGTAGGGCGGAGGCGGCTCGACAACCACGGTCACCCAGGAGTGGCCCCAGTTGTCGCTCGCGTCGCGCGCGTGCACCTCGATGATGTGGTGGCTGCCGGAGGCCAGGCCTTCCGCGTCCCACTCGGCGCTCTCGTGCAGGGGAGGACGACCGCACAGGTCGGCGTAGCACATGCCGTCCCAACAGCCGGCCGGGACGGTCCAGCACTCCGGCCAGTCCATGGCTTCGATCTCGACCCCATCCACCTCGAACTGCAAGTAGACGATGTCCGAATCGTCGTCGTGCGTGACTTCGACCTGGATGGGCACGAGGCCAAAGACCTCCTCATTGGCATCGAGGTTGGTAATGTCCACGTGCACCGGAGAGCGGTCCAGGGCAAAGGTGTTCTGGACCATCGAGGTGACCCTGGCCAGTTCGACGTTGCCGGCGTGGTCGTAGGCGCGCGCCTCGAACTCGCGCAGGCCGTCGGTCAGCGCGCGCGTGTCGCACTTCCACTGATAGGGTGCAGTATGGTCGGTGTGTTGGAGGTTGGGGCCGAGCCAGAACTCGACGCGGTCCACGCCTTGGTCGTCGCTGACGGTGGCGCTGATGACGGTCGTGGCGCGCAGCTGGGCAGGCAACGAAAAGTGCAGCGTGGGCTTTTGCGTGTCGGCGCGAGGACGCGTGCGGAAGGTGTAGTCCTTGCCGATGGCACGGTTTCCGGCCGCGTCCGCGGACTCGACACGGAAGTGGTAGGTGGTGTTGGCAGCGAGATTCGTTACCGTGACGCAGTGATGCGTCACCAGCGTGGCGCTGTCCATCACACAGCAGTACTCGCCGGCGCGCGTGTCAAAGCGCACGTCGCTGCCGGCGGCTTCGTCGGTGTCCCAACAGATGCTGGCGCTGGTTTCCCCGCGCTCGGTCACGTTGGGCACGGAGGTGATCTTGGGCGGAGTTGTATCGCAGCGCCAGGTCTCCTCGCGGCAGTTGTTCTGCTCGTTGCTCTCGAGCACCTGGTGCTGGTAATCGGCGCAGACGCGCACGACGTCCTGAGTGCCGCTGCAAACGTAGGATGGCCCGAAGCAGCGGTTGAGGCGCTGCCCCGGCTGCAATGGCACTTCGATGCGGTCCTCAGCCCGGTGCGCGCCGTCCACCAGCAGCTCCGTGGCGTGGCCGGGCGGCGCGACGGCCTTGTCGACGTTCATGATCTGGTAGCAGATGCGGCCGCCGTCGGTCCAGATGTCGGTAATGATCAGGTCCGGCAGGGCGGTGGGCGTGGGGCTGGCCGTCGGGGTGACGGTGACCGAAGGGGTGGCAGTGGGCGTACGCGTGCGCGTGGGAGTGGGCGTAGCCGTCGGCGATGCGGTGGCCGTGCGTGAGGCCGTGGGCGACATGGTGCGCGTCGCCGTGGCGGTGGATGTGTGAGTGGCGGCCGGCTTGGTGGCCGTTGGCGTTAGTGTGCGCGTGGGCGTGCGCGTGGCCGTACGCGTGGCAGTGCGCGTGGCCGTGCGCGTTGCGGTGCGGGTGGCAGTGCGCGTGGGCGTGGCCGCGGTGTAGGTAATGACCAACTGCGGCCCCAGATTCTGCATCTCGCGCGAGGCAAAGCCGCGCATCCACTCGCCCGAGGTGTAGGGGTAGAGCACAAAGCCGTAGTTGGGCTGGCCGCTCTCGATCCATTTGTGAACCAAGCTGGTGACGTCGTACTGGCGCCAGGCGATGCCCACCGGGATGGGGGCCGGCACGCCGTCCTTCGAAGGCTGTGGCCGGTTGTTCCAGTTCACCGTGGCCTCGGACCAGTTGGTCAGGGCGTCCGAGATGTACATGGTTTTGGTGCCGGTCCCAGAGTACTGGTTGTTCTGGTACAGGCGCAGCGTGGCCGCGCTCAGCGTAGCGCCAGCGGGGATGGAGGTCAGGTTGAAACGCACCAGCGCCTGGTAGTCGCAGACGAACTCGGTGTAGTTTTGGGCCACGGTCAGGACGTTGGCGCTGCCGTACTCGTTGTTAGGAGTGCACTGATCCACGTA
>CAYZKS010000171.1:0-1434 GCA_964478725.1 uncultured Anaerolineales bacterium | reverse complement strand
GTATTCCTGCCGCTCGGGGTTCCAGGCCACAGAGGTACCGGCCAGCACTGTGACGGCGTCGGCCAATTTGATCTCTCCGCCCACCAGCGCGCCCAGCTCGCTGACGCGCTGCGCATAATAGCCCGCTCCCGGGCTGCGCTGGTCTGCCCAGACGATCAGGTATTCCTTGGCCTGGGGATTGAAGGCCACACTCGGAAACATCTGCCACTTCTGGGCCATGCAGACGGGCAGGTTGGCGTCCAGCAAGGCGGCCTCTGCCGAGAGACGCTGGGCGTAGATGTTGTAGGACCCTTCGGTGTAGCAGGACCACGTCACCAGGTACTCGTTGCGGCCCGGGTTGGTGGCGATGGCGACGCCCGCACTGGCATTGGTGGTCACGTCTCGCGAGATGTGCACTTCGTTCCCCACGCCCTGGCCCGCGGCGCTGATGCGGCGGCCACGGATCTGCAGCGCGCTGGTCTGGAAGGACACCCAGGCCACCAGGGCATCATCGCGACCGGGCAGGCTGTCCAGCACCGGAGTGAAGCAGCCGCGCCCGCTCTGCGACAGGATGACCTCCTGAGCCAGCAGCGTGCCGTCGGGCGCAAAGGGACGCGCGCGGATGTCGTAAGCGTTGATGCTGTGGTAGTCCTGCCAGGCACCCAGGAAGCGGTTGTTCTTGGCGTTATAGGCCACGCCCGGGTCCTCCTGGCCCTTGCGCCCGGCGGCCACAAGAATCACGTTCCCCTGCAGGGTGCGGTCGTAGCGCACGCGGCGTCCGAAGACATCGGCTTCGCCGCCGAGCTCGTCGCCCATGCATGTGACCAGGTAGTCGTCCGAGCCAGTACGATGAGAGACTTGCGGGAACCAGCGCTCGTTGTCACCGCGTCGCACCTCGACGCTGCCACCGACCGCACCCGCTCCGGAAACGGTTACCGCCATGATGGCCGGTACGCCGTATGCCTGCAGATCTCGCGAGAGCACCACCATGAACTGGTCACGGCTGCCGTGGGCGGTCACGAACGGCTCGAGGTCATCGTAGGTTCCGGAATACACCTGGAAGGCTTCGCCCATGGCCACGGCGGCGTGGTCGAAAACGCGGCCGTAGATGTCCCAGTCGTTGCCATCGCGAAAGTCACACCACACGGCGCAGTAGCGGCCTAGGAAGGAGCTGTAGGCCACGCGCGCATCGTACTGGTCCTCGGCACCGACGTAGACGTTGATGCTGCCGCCCAGCGGCGCGGCGTCGGGGCTTAGCACCTGACCGAGGATGTCCCAGCCCGTGCCGTTCTGCTGTTGGTTCCAGACGGCCAGGAACTGGTTGTCGGCGGAATTGTAGGTCAGGTCCGAATAGCTGGCGAGCACGCCCGCCGGGCTGACGCGCACCACACCGGACACGAGGTTGCCAGCCGCGTCCAGGCTGCGCGCGTCAATCCAGGAGGCATCCTCAGGCCC
>CAYZKS010000170.1:0-7237 GCA_964478725.1 uncultured Anaerolineales bacterium | reverse complement strand
TGGCCTTTGGCGCATTCGCCATCCAGAGCCCGGCGCAGATCAAGAAGTACGAAGGTGGCGGCGATTTCTTCAAGAACCCCTCCGGCACCGGTCCCTACAAGTTGCAGGAATGGATTCCTGACACGACCATCACCTTGGTGCCCAATGAGAACTATTGGGGCACCAAGGCGACGACGAAGGTGGTCTACCGCGTGATCAAGGAGGCACCCGCCCGCCTGGTCGAGCTCCAGGCTGGCGCAGTGGACATCATCGACAACGTGGCCCCTGATGACATCCCGGCCGCGCAGGCGGACGCCAACCTGCAGGTCGACTTCCGCGATCCCTTCATGATTGGCTACCTGGGCATCAACCGCGCCAAAGAACCGTTTGACAAGCTCGAAGTACGGCAGGCCATCGCCATGGCCATCAACAAGGCGGATATGATCAAAGCGCTCTATCCGCCGACCGCATCCGTGGCCAAGGGCTTTGTCCCGCCGGGCATCTTTGGCTACAGCGAGGACCAGGAAGACTGGCCGTACGATCCTGCCAAGGCCAAGGAATTGCTGGCCGCGGCGGGGCTGCCGAATGGCTTCAAGACCAAGCTGTGGGTCATGCCCGTCTCGCGCGGCTACTACCCCGATCCCAGCAAGGTCGGCCAGGTGATCCAGTCCGACCTGGCGAAGGTGGGCATCGAGGCCGAGTTCGTCACCTATGACTGGGGCGTATACCTGGACAAGGTGGCTGTGGGCGAGGCCGAGCTGTTCATGCTGGGCTGGATGGCGGACTATCCGGATGCGACCAACTTCCTGGACGTGTTCTTCGGCGCTGGCGCAGACGATAGCTTTGGCCCGACCTTCCCCGAGATCGTGGACACGCTGACCGAGGCGGCCGCAGAGTCGGATCCGGTCGCGCGCCAGAGGACCTACGATCAGGCCAACAAGCTGGTCCATGACCTGGTGCCTGCGGTGCCGGTGGCGTGCAACGCTTCGGCCTTGGCCATGAAAAAGACCGTCAAGGGCTTCCTGCCCAGCCCGTTGAGCACCGAGTTCTTCTGGCCGGTCACCGTCGAGGGCAAGGACACCGTGATCTTTGCTCGCAGCGGCGACTCGGTGGGCCTGGATCCGGCAGATGAGACGGACGGCGAATCCTTCATGGTCGCCCTGCAGTTGATGGAGCCTCTGGTGAACTTTAAGCCGGGCACGGCCGAAGTCGAGCCTGCACTGGCCGAAAAGTGGGAGAACACTCCAGATCTCAAGGAGTGGACGTTCCACTTGCGCAAGGGTGTCAAGTTCCACGACGGCACGGACTTTAATGCCGACGCGGTGGTCTTGAACTTTGAGCGTTGGTGGGACGCCGCCAATCCCTATCACAAGGGAAATACGGGCGAGTTCTTCTACTGGGGCTACTTCTTCGGTGGATTCAAGGGAGAGTAGTTCCGAAAGCTAGCACGACTGCGTTTGATGGTACAGGGGCTGAGAGGCCCCTGTACCATCATGGTCTGGAGAGGCTGCGTTGACACGCTACGTCATCCGACGCCTGCTTCTGTTGGTTCCCGTTCTGGTCGGCATCTCCATGGTCACGTTTGCCATGCTGCGCCTGATCCCGGGGGATCCGGCGCGCATCATGCTGGGGGAGCACGCTACAGAAGAAGCCATCGAGCGCTTTCGCGAGTCCGCCGGATTGAATGACCCCATTCCAGTGCAGTACTGGCGCTACCTGCAGCGCATTGCCAAGGGGGATTGGGGGCGCTCCATCGCGCGAAGAGAGTTGGTGACCACCGAATTGGCCCAGCGCCTGCCGGCGACGCTGGAGCTCAGCGTGGGCGCTATGATCGTCGCGTGTGTCGTGGGGATTTCGGCCGGCATTGTCTCGGCTTACAAACAGAACTCGGCCTTTGACTTGGTCACCATGATTGGCGCGCTGGTGGGAGTGTCCATGCCGGTGTTTTGGCTGGGGCTGCTGTTGAGCTACTTCTTTGGCTTCAAGCTTCACTGGCTGCCGCCGTCTGCGCGATTGACCGTCGGCATTGAGCTGAAAACCATCGCTGAAGCGTACAACATCCAGCTGAGCGGTCAGATTGGCGCCGCAGTGATGGCTGTGCTGAACTTTCTTTCCAACCTGTACGTATTCGATAGCATAGTGACTGCCAACCCGGATGCACTCATCGATTCCATCAAACATCTGATTCTGCCATCGATCGCTCTGGGCACGATTCCCATGTCGATCATCGCGCGCATGACCCGCTCCAGCTTGCTTGAAGTGCTGGGCATGGACTATATCCGCACCGCGCGCGCCAAGGGCCAGCACGAGCGCGTGGTGCTCATGACGCACGCGATGAAGAACGCGTTCTTGCCGATCATCACCGTGATCGGTTTGCAGTTCGGCGGCCTGCTCGCCGGCGCCATTCTGACGGAAACGATCTTCTCCTGGCCAGGGATGGGACGCCTGGTGGTCGAACGCATTCTGGCGCGCGACTACCCCACCGTCCAGGGGGCGGTCCTGGTCATTGCCCTGCTGTTTGTGTTCTTGAACCTTTTGGTAGACATCTCATACGCCTACCTCGATCCTCGCATTAGGTACGAGTAGCGCATGGATAGACCTCCCGGCAGTGACGTGGCAAGCCTGGGCAGGACTCGGGCCCGTAGCAGCCTTCTCCTCGACGCTTGGCGTCGCTTGCGACGCGACAAGCTCGCCATAGCAGGCATGCTGCTCATCCTCTTGTTCGTCATCGCGGCCATTTTTGCCCCGCTCATCGCTCCTTACAGCCCTATCGAGCAGAACTTGCTGCAGCGTCGCCAGCCGCCCTCGCGCCAACATTGGATGGGACTGGATGAAGTGGGGCGGGACGTCTTCAGCCGCCTGATCTTCGGCGCGCGCGCTTCTCTGCAAGTGGGCCTTCTGTCTGTTAGCCTGGCCATTCTTGTTGGCTCCATCCTGGGGGCCTTGTCGGGCTACCTGGGTGGCTGGGTTGACCAGGCCATCATGCGCGTCATGGACATCTTGCTGGCCTTTCCTGGCCTGCTGTTGGCCATTGCCGTGGTCTCTATCCTGGGACCCGGGCTGATGAACATGCTGTATGCCATCGGTTTTGTGTCCATCCCGGTCTATGCCCGCATCATGCGCGCCAGCGTCCTAGCCATCAGAGAGCAAGACTTTGTGATGGCAGCGCGCGCGGTGGGAGTGCCGGAGCACCGCATGCTGCTGCGCCAGATCCTGCCCAACTGCCTCACGCCCATCATCGTGGCCGGCACTCTGGGAATCGCTACTGCCATCCTGGACGCCGCCGGGCTGAGCTTCCTGGGACTGGGGGCGCAGCCTCCCATGCCCGAATGGGGCACCATGCTGGGCGAAGGCAGGGGCTCAGTGTTCACGGCGCCGCACATCGTGCTTTTTCCCGGCCTGGCCATCATGCTGAACGTGCTGGGCTTCAACCTGCTCGGCGATGGCCTGCGCGACGCCCTGGATCCACGCCTGCGCATGTAGAAGGCGTGAATGATGGCGAGACGTTATGCATGTGTGGACACGTGCAACTCTCTTGGCGCCGTTTCCGAGGCGTGGTTCGGTTCATTGGAAGGGGATCTGAATGACAACACCTAGCGCTCACAAAGATGCCAAGGTCGACTTTACCAAGAAGATGGCCATGGTCGAGGATGCCCTGCCGCTGTGGCGTCGCTTCGACCAGTGGTGGCTGCTGTTCCTTGCGGTTGTGGCCATCACTGCGATACTGATGATCCAGAAACCAGACCCGTACAAGCGCATTGCCTTCTTTCTTTGGGACGGCGTGCGCGTGACGCTGGGCATCACGGTAGTATCCTTTGTGCTCATCTTGCTGCTAGGCCTGATCGGAGGCTTGGGCCGGGTCTCCAAGAACCCCCTGATCAGCGGTATGGCGTCACTCTATGTGGAGATCATCCGAGGCATCCCGCTGCTGGTGCAGCTCATGTTCATCTACTACGCTTCTCCTATCATCCTGAGAGGCATCGGACAGCGCCTGGTGGGCATCTTCCCAGGCATCGCCGCCAAACTGACGACTGTCCAGCTGAACCCCTTCCTCGCAGCCGTGATTGGCCTGACGGTCTGTTATGGGGCGTACGTCACTGAGATATTCCGCGCCGGCATTGAGGCCATACCCAAAGGCCAGATGGAAGCCGCTCGCTCCCTGGGCATGAGCTACTTCCAGGCCATGCGCTTTGTGATTCTGCCTCAGGCTGTGCGCATCATCCTGCCGCCGGTGGGCAACGAGTTCGTGGCGCTTTTGAAGGATTCCTCACTCGTCTCGGTGGTGGCCGTGGCCGACATGACGCGTCGCGGGCGCGAGTTCATGTCCAGCACTTTCATGCCTCTGGAGACCTGGCTGATGGTGGCCCTGCTCTACCTGGTGATGACGCTTTTCTTCTCGCGCATCGTGGCCTACACAGAGAGGAAAACCAGCTATGTCCGATAACTTGAGCGACGCGGGCAACATCATCGAGATCGAGAATGTCCACAAGCGCTTCGGTCGAGTGGTGGCGCTGGATGGCGTGAGCCTGACGGTGAAGCGCGGCGAGGTCGTGGTGATCATTGGACCGAGCGGTTCCGGCAAGTCCACGCTGCTGCGCTGCATCAACCATCTCGAGACCGTGGACAGCGGGCGCATCGTCGTGGACGGCATCCCTCTGACCGATGCCAAGAACATCGACCTGGTCAGGACAGAGACGGGCATGGTCTTTCAGCTCTTCAACCTGTTCCCGCATCTCACTGCCCTGGAAAACGTCATGCTGGCCCAACGCGTGGTGCGCAAGAGATCTGAAGACGAGGCAGAGCGCGTTGCCCACCAGCAGTTGGAGAAAGTGGGCATCCCGGAAAAGGCCGATGCCTACCCGGCGCAACTCTCCGGCGGGCAGCAGCAGCGCGTGGCTATCGCGCGCGCCCTAGCCATGCAACCTAAGATCATGCTGTTCGATGAGCCCACCTCGGCTCTCGACCCGGAGATGATCAAGGAAGTGCTGGACGTGATGCTGGACCTGGCCAGGGAAGGCATGACCATGGTGGTGGTGTCGCACGAGATGGGCTTTGTCAGGGCGGCGGCCAAGCGCATCTTCTTCATGTGCGAAGGGCACATCGTTGAAGAGACCACGCCCGAGGGCCTCTCGCTGGCGACCTGCAAAGAAGAGCGCACGCGCCAGTTCCTGAGGAACATCCTGATCTAGAAGGCTTGAGTCTCTTGCGCTGAGAACGCTGAGTTGAAGGCGCATAGCCTCCAGGCGACATGTCCTACTGAGCGATTGACACTCGAGTTGGCCGCTTCGTCCTCCTAGACGGCTCCGCCCGGTCCGAAACCGACGGCACGAGAGACCGGCTTGATTGCCGTCCCTCCGCCCTCCTAGCCCTTGACAATTGGACGGAGAGATGGTACAATATGTACAGAAATTGCCGAATATACATTTTGGTGCATCACACCGCAGAAGGACCAAGCGATGGAGCGTAGACTCGACATCACGGAGGTTCGCAGGAGCCTGGCCAGCATAGTGGATCGCGTCAGTTACCAGGGTGACAACTACATCATCGTCCGGCATGGTGAGGCGGCCGCGGCAGTAGTGCCGATGGAGGTGTATCGCCGCTGGAGGAAAGAGCGCCGAGAGCTATTCCAGACGATCCGCGAGGTGCAGGCAGTCAACCCGGATGCCGATCCCGACCAGGTCGTGCAGGAGGTTCTGGAAGCGCAGCGGGCGGTCAGGCAAACTACTGCGAGACGAGCCCCCTATGCGCGTCGTGCTCGACGTTAACGTGCTGGTCAGTGCGCTGATCTCCCGCAAGGGAGCACCTGCGCAGATTCTGGATCGTTGGGAACAGGACGAGTTCGAGATCGCGATCTCCCCTGCGATCCTTCAAGAGCTGGATCGCGTCCTGCACTATCCGCGACTTCAGGAGCGCTTCCATCTGCCCGAAAGCGGCATTGTGCGCTTCGTACGTCTGCTTGCGAGACACGCGATCGAGGCCGTGGTCACCGAGGAACTTGCGTTGGTGGAGTCTGACCCTACGGACAACCGTTATCTCGAATGCGCGCTGGCCGTGGGCGCAGAGATCGTTGTCAGCGGGGATCACCATCTGTTGGAGTTGGGGGAGTACCAGGGCGTTCAGATTCTCTCGCCTGCTGGATTCCTGGCCCTGCTCAGACTGGAGCGCCCCGAGAAAGATGAGGAACTCAAGTAGCAGAGCACCATCCGCCAATCCCGTAACGGGCTCGTGAAGGCCAGGATAAGTCCGATAGGCAAAGCGTCTGTCTTCGCCCCTCTAGATGGGGCGCTTCTGTGTCAGGTGCCTCTCTCTTAGCCCCGCAGGATCGGCCGCGTCAGGCACGTCGGCCCGCCCTCGGCCTTGAGCGAGATTTCGTCGCCCACGTAGGTGAATACCTCACAACCTGCGCGCTCCAGGCGTCGGCGCGTGATCGGGTTGCCGTCCAGCATCAGGCATTTCCTGGGGCTGAGCGCCAGCACGTTGCAGCCCATGCTGTCGAATTCCTCGTCAGGCACTTCCACCAGCTTGATGCCACGCTCGTTCAAGAGCTGCCAGAAGGGTACAGGCATCAGACGTGGATAAACGACCGCCAGATCGTGGTCGAGCAAACTGATGATGGACATAAGGTGCAGGCAGGTCTCGGCGCCGCGATAGTAGGGCAGTGGCACGGGGATAATCTCGACGCCCAAGAAGCCCAGGCATTCCCGCAACTGGCGCAGCCCTTCGGCGTTGGTGCGGAACCCCTGCGCAGCGGCCAGGGTGTCGTGATCCAGCCACAGCAGATCACCGCCCTCAGCAACGGCGTCGCCGTGCAGGATGTAGTGGATCGGCACCCCCGCTCGAATCAGGCAGCGCGCCAGGACGGCTTCCTCGCCACGGCGCAACGCCTTGCCCATCCTCAGCACCACCGTCCCGCGGTCGGTGACCAGGACAGGATCGTGCACAAAGATCGCGTCCGCACGCTCGGGTTGGCACTCGTCGTGGTATAGCACTTCCGCACCCGCTTGGCGCAGAATGGCTATGAGCGCGTCATGCTCGCGCTGCGCTTCCGCTAGGTCGGGGCGCGCAGCATAGTGCCAGCGTTGAGGGTCGTCGACGGCAAAGGCCTGGTCTGGGCGCTTGACCAGCACCTTGCGCAAGGGATCCACCATGCTCTGGCTGCCATAAGGTCGTCGCATGCCAACCTCCGGGGCCCAAGATGTGCTCAGATACTGCGGCGATTATAGCTTGCCGGGATATGCGGGTCAAACCATTCGAGCGC
>CAYZKS010000169.1:0-7254 GCA_964478725.1 uncultured Anaerolineales bacterium | reverse complement strand
CTTGCCGGGCGTCAAACTGGAGCATTCGCTCGTTCGCTCCAACCTACCTCCCGACGGCGCGGGTTGACACTCAGTGTAGCTTGAGGTAAGATGCACACAAGCCGTTCGAGGAGCATGCATCTTGAAGCGCCCAACAGCTAGGGTTCCGATCCAGCCGACCAAGCAGGCCCTGCCGCACATCGAGCCAATCGACCCTGTGCAGGCGGCCATCTGGCGCAGCATGAGCCCGGCGCGTAGGCTGGAACTGGCTTTTCAGGCCTACCAATTCGCTCTGGACACCATCCGTTTCACGGAGCGGCGCGCGAATCCTGAGCTCTCGGATGAGGACCTCAACTGGCGCATCACCCGCCGCATGCAGGGCGATCCCAGGCTTGGGAGATGAGCACATGCAGCCAGTGAGGGACTATGAGCTCAGAGCGCTGTTTCTTCACGCGGTGGAAATCCTGGAGCGTCTTGGCATCCCCTACATGGTCGTAGGCGGGTTCGCCGCCATCCTTCACGGCCAGCCCAGGCTCACTTTGGACGTGGACATCGTCGTGGATATGCGTGCTGAACACATCGCTCCATTGGCAGCAGCCTTCCCCATGCCGGACTACTACGCCGACGAGGAGGCGATGCAGGACGCGTTGCGGCGCCGTCTCCCCTTCAACATCATCCAGCCGTCGACCGGCGCCAAGCTCGACCTCGTACCCCTGACCGACGACCCCCTCACTCAGAGCGCCTTTGCCCGGCGCGAGCGCACCACCTATGACGCAGAAGGCCACAGCGCCGCGTTCATCTGTGCCGAGGACATCCTGTTGGCCAAGCTACGCGCCTACAAGGAATCGGGATCGGACAAGCACTTTCGGGACGCGCTTGGCATCTGGATCGCACAGCGTGGGCGGCTTGACCTGCAACGCATCAGACGGCGCGCAAGTCGCAGCGAGCTCCTGGAGCTCTTGGAGCAGGTGTTGCGGCAGGCTGCTTCGCTCTGATCAGCCCTGTTCACTGACCACGGCACCATCTCGCATGCGCAGAATGCGCCGCGCCTGGCCGCTGACGCTCGGATCGTGGCTCACCACCACCAGGGTCAAGCCCTGTTCTTCGTTCAGCCGCTTCAGCAGATGGATCAACTCCTGCCCGGAGACGCTGTCCAGGTTGCCGGTGGGCTCATCAGCCAGCAGCAGCGTCGGCTTGTTCATCAGAGCGCGCGCCACGGCCACGCGCTGCTGCTCGCCACCCGAAAGCTCCACCGGCCGGTGATGCGCGCGCTCGGCCAGGCCCACCTGCGCCAGCAGCTCTTGCGCACGCTTGCGATCCCCACGACCGGTGGCATAGTAGCGCGGAAGCTCCACGTTGCGCAGCGCGCTCAGGCGCGGTAGCAGGGAATAGTCCTGAAAGATGAAACCGATGCTCTCGCCACGCAGGCGCGAGAGTTGCGCATCGTTCAAAGTAGTCACGTCGCGCCCCCGCCAGCGGTAGCTGCCCTCGCTGGGCAGGTCCAGGCAGCCGATCAGGTTCAGCAGCGTGGTCTTGCCCGAGCCGGAAGGTCCGACAATCGCCACGAATTCACCAGGTTCGATGCGCAGGTTGATGTCGCACACGGCATGCACCTGGTGCTGGCCCATTTGGAAGAACTTGTGGACGCCCTCCATCTCGATCACGGGGGCGCTGGCCTGCTCTATGCTCATGCGCTCCCTCCTCCTACAGATGCCGCAGCGCTTCGCGAGGCTGCAGCAGCGCCGCCCTCCAGGCAGGGTAGATGCCAGCCGCAATGCCCACGCCCGAAGACACAGCGAGTGCAATCAACACGATCTGTGGCGTCACGCGCACCATGCCCTTGATGGGCTCCACCGCCAGGCTGACTGCATAACTGCCGGCCACTCCCAAGCCGAAGCCGATCGCTCCACCCACCAGCGAAAGCAACACAGCTTCAGCCAGAAACTGCGCCAGGATGTCTCCCTGCTGCGCCCCGATGGCGCGGCGCAGCCCAATTTCCCAGGTGCGCTCGCTCACCGACACCAGCATGATGTTCATCAGGCCGATCGAGCCCACAATCAGCGAGATGCCGGCGATCAGCGACAGGATGGCGGTGATGGTATTCAGGATGGTGCTCATCTCCTCGCGAAAACTCAGCGTGTCGTTCACGCCAAAGTCCTCAGAGGCGCCCTGCGCCAGCCGATGGCGCGCGCGCAGGATGGTATTGATCTGCGCTACCGCAAACTTGCGTTTGGCGCTCTCGCGCGAGTCCACCCGCAGCGCAATCAAGCTGACCTCGTCGCTGCGCGCAGCACTCAGGCGCAACTGCGCGGTGCGCAGCGGCACGTAGACCGAGTTGGACAGGAACTCCGCCTCGCCCTTGCGCGCCAGCACCCCAACCACGCTCAAGTTCTGGGTCACTCCCTGGCTCGTGATGTGCAGAACCTGACCAAGCGGATCGACATCGCTGCCGAAAACGCGCTTGGCCAGGCCCTCATCCAGCACTACCACAGGCGCAGCGGACTCCTGGTCGGCCTGGCTGAAGAACCGGCCCAGCGCCACCGCGCGTTGGTACGTCGGCAGCCAGTCGGCGGTGACTCCCAGCAGGCTGTTGTAGGAAACCTGCTTGCCTTTGTAGACCAGCGTGCCATAGGCCTCCACCACCGGCGCCACGGCCACTGCGCTCGTCGCCAGGCTGCGCAGCGCTTCCACATCGCGGGTGGAAAGCCGCGCCCCACCAAAGGCTGGCATGGACTTGAGCACGCGCAGCTCTTCCTCCGACACCACCTCTGCGCTCATCACCTCGGGCATGAAAAACCTCTGCATAGCGCGCACCTCGATCGTGCCGCTGCTGAACGATTCCATCTCCTTCTCGGTCGCTCGCCGCAGGCCATCCCCCAAAGACACGATGATGATCACCGCGGCCACGCCGATGATGATGCCCAGCGTGGTGAGCGCCGCACGCAGCTTGTTCGTGCTCAACCCTACCAGAGCAAACCACAGGTTCACGGGTCGGTTCATGGCCCCACCTCGCTGCGCAGCATGATCGGCTTGGGGCCATACAACGGCACGCGCACTACGTCGCCCTCGCTCAAGCCCTCCAGCACCTCGACGTGCACATTGTCGTTCGCGCCCAGCTTGACTTGGCGACGCTCCGACTTGCCCTTGCGCACCAGCCACACAAAAGCGTCGTAGCCCTCATAGTACACAGCCGCCGAGGGGATAAGCAGCACATCATCCTTGCGTTCCAGAGGGATGAACACGTTGGCGCTCAAGCCCGGGCGCACATCCGGCATGCTTTCTGCATCAAGCAGCACCGGCACCAGGAAGTAGGTGACGCCTTCCTGGTAGATGCCGTACAAGGGGATATCGCCAAGGATAGCCTGAAGCGGCCCCTGCTCCGGCAGCGCATCAAAACTCACCTGCACTGGCATGCCGGCTTTGAGTCGTGGCATATCCAGATCGTTGACCTGCGCGGTCACGCGCACGGACGACAGGTCCAGCAGGGTCATCACCGGACTTGAGCCGGACAGCAAGGTGTCGGAAACCACGCTGACGTTGTCCACCACGCCAGCAAAGGGCGCGAGCAGCACGGCCTCGGCCAGCGCGGCTTCAGCGTCGGCCACCTTCCCCTCCAGCTTGAGCACGCTCGAGCGCGCGCGGGCCACATTGGGATCGGCAACGCCGCTGCCCACGGCATCCAGGCGCGCTTGTACGGCCTGCACCTGCGCCACGGCCGAACCCACAGCCGCGCGCCGTTTGGCCAACTCCGCCGTAGGGCTGCCCGCCGCAATCTGCCGGTCCAATAACAGCAGGGCGCGCTCAGCCAGCACGACCCGCTGCTCTGCCGCGCGCTTGTCCATCTGCCAGTCGAGCACCGCCGCGTCCAGAGCCTCCTTGCGCTCCAGCATGATGTTGCGCAGCAGCCACAGGGTATCGCGGTCCTGCTCGCTGGGATTCTTCACCAGCACCAGTTCGCCGTGCTTGTTCTCGGCCTCGTGGAACGAGACCTCCAACCCCGCAATCTGCTCGCGCCGTTCGCGGCTGTCGCGCAAAGCCTGCGACGCGCTCCTGGCATTGGCAAGCTCGCTGGCCGCGCGAGCGCGCTGCGTTCGAGGATTATCCGCGCCCGACTCAACGGCGGCCAGTTCGCGCTGCGCCTTCTCCAACGCGGCCTGGGCGTCGCGCAGCTCGACCTCTAGCTTCAGGCGTTGCACGTCCGCGGCCGTGGAGGTCAGCTCCTCCAGACTACGACGCGCCCCCAGCAGCTGCGAGCGTGCTTCCGTCAATTCACGCTGCAGAGCGGCGGCATCCAACCGCACCAGCACCTGGCCGCCCTGCACCTCGTCGCCCGCCTGCACCGCCACGTCAACCACTTTGCCGCGGGCGCGCTGGAAGCGCAGCGCCTGCTCGCGTTTGGGCTCCACCAGACCATAGGCCTGCACGCCCATGGCGATCGAGCCGCGCTCTACTACCACGTCCTCCGACGCCTCCGGGCTGCCGCCATTCGAGCCGCTTGAGTTGAAAAGGGATTGGAGCTGGCGGTACAGTACGTATAGGAACACAGCCGCAATCACTACACCGCTCAAGCAGCCCAGTGTCGCCAGCCGCCGCGGAGTGATCAGACGCTTCTTCGTGGGCTTCCTCAGGTTGGTCATGCCACAGCCCTCCCCCGAACAGCGTCCGCCCCCCCAGGTTGCTTGCTGCTCCCAAACGGCCCAAAGCCCCCTGATTCTGTCGGCGCAAGGAGTGGCACCAACACGGTCTGGCCCTCCTCCAACCCAGACAGCACCTCGACCATGATGCCGTCGTTGATGCCCAACTTGATGCTCACCTGGCGGTTCTGACCATCGCCAGCCTTGACCACCACGTATGGGTCGTTCTGCTCGCCGTAGCGCACAGCCACAGCCGGAATGAGCAGCACGTCCGTCTTCTGCCCCACTACCACGCGCAGGTTACCCAGGCTGCCGGTGCGCAGATCGGTGTAAGCGCTCTCAAATGTGGCTTCGATGGGGTAGACGGTCACCCCGTTCTCGGAGCTGCCGCGCGGAGGCAGCGTAGTCAGCGTACCGCCAAAAACCTCGCCCGGCTTGGCATCCAGGGTCACTCGCACCGCTTGCCCCACTTGCAGGCGTGAGATATCCATCTCTGTGACGTTGGCCTTGACCCGCAACTCGCTCGGGTCCGCCATGTGGGCGATTTCGTCGTTGGGGTCCACCCACTCGTCCACCGTCACAAACAGATCGAACACCACACCGTCAAATGGAGCAGTCAGGGTCGAGGCGGCGATGGCGGCGCGGGCGTTCTCCACCGCGGCCAGGCTGGCGTCGCGCAGGGTGCGGGCGTTCTGCACGCTCTCGCTTTCCCCACCCGCCATCAAATCGTCCAAGGCCTTGCGGGCTCTGTCCACGCCTGTGACGGCCTGTTGCGCCGCCAGGCGTGCGGCCGCCAGTGGGTTCTCTTCTCCCGCTCGTGCGCGCTTCAGGGCGGCCGTGGCTGCATCCAGGTCCTGCTGCGCCTTGGCCACCTCCTCCTGGGCGGCGCGCAGCGCATCGTCGCGGGCCGCACGCGCGCTGGCCAGCTCGCGCTCGACGCGCGCCAGCTCTTCTTGTGTGGCGCTCAAGTCCTGGCCCGGCCGCGCGTCGCGCAGCACGCGTTGGTGGAACCCCTGGTCATACTCCAGCTTGCGAATGGTCGAGGCGCCTCCGCCCAGCTCCTGCTGGCGCAAACGATTCTGGGCCAATTGCAGCGACACTTGCGCGTCCAAGGCCGCCTCTTCCAGTGGCGTCAGTCCCGCCTTCTCGGCCACGCTCAGGCTGATCTGTGCGGACATCTGCACCGCCTCGGCTGTCTTCAGGGCCGCCTCCGCCAGCGCCAGCTCGGTGCTGGCCACGCCTTGCTGCGCCTCGGCCAGCACCGCCTCCGCCACTTCCAGGTCGGCCTGCGCCTCGCGCAACTGGCGCTCGGCTTCGGCCGTGTCAATGCGCACCAGCGGCTGGCCGCGTGGCACCTGCTGGCCGGGCTTCACCAGCACCTCCAACACACGCCCGCTCACCGTTCCAAAGGACAGTGTGCGCTCGTTCCTGGCCGCCACCTGGCCGACCGTCTCTACCACATCGGCGATCGCGCCGCGCGTAACCATGGCCTCCGAGGAGAACTCCTCCTGTCCCGTGGAGCCAGAGCGGCACGCGGCTAGCCCAGCCGCCGCGGCCAGACACACAACGACGCGCACAACGCGCCAATACACATTCATGGCACAACAACCTCCAAGCAGAACTGCAGAGCACTCAGGCTCCTCACACACACCACCTCATGCAAGCCACGCCAGCCGCGTGGACTGCTCGCTAGCCCAGCCCCACGTCCAGCATCATCATCACCACAAAACCGAGCATGGCCCCGAACGTGGCAGCGTGCGTATCCTGGTGCTGCTGCGACTCAGGGATCAGCTCTTCCACCACCACGTAGATCATCGCGCCTGCCGCAAAGGCCAGCGCGTACGGCAAAAGCGGCCGCACCGCCAAAGCCGCGGCGGCGCCCAGCACGCCCGCCACCGGCTCGACCAGACCCGATGCCTGCCCGTACCATAGACTTCTCAGTCGGCTCATGCCTTCCCGGTGCAGCGGCAGCGACACCGCCGCCCCCTCCGGGAAGTTCTGGATGCCGATGCCCAAAGCCAGCGCTACCGCTCCGCCCAGAGATGCAGCGGGCAGGCCCGCGGCCAGTGCACCAAAAGCCACCCCGACAGCCAGTCCCTCCGGGATGTTATGTAGCGTGATTGCCAGCACCAGCAGCACGCTGCGCCGCCAGCTCGTCTTGATGCCCTCCGCTTCCTCAATCGGAAGTCCGAGGTGCAGGTGCGGCAAGACGTGATCCACGCCCCACAGAAAGGCGCCGCCCAGCAGAAAGCCCACCGCCGGCGGCGCCCAGCCCGGCATCCCCATCTCTTCGGCCAGTTCGATCGCTGGCGCCAGCAGCGACCAGAAGGAAGCCGCGATCATTACGCCAGCCGCAAAGCCCAGCATGCCATCCATCACCTTGCGCCGCAGGCCGCGCAGCACCAAGACCATGCCCGCCCCCAGCGCCGTCATCCCCCAAGTGAAGCAAGTCGCCGCCAGCGCCTGCGCCACCGGACTGGCCGTCACCAACCATTCTGGCATTCCCTACCGCCTCCTCAAGGTCTACGCCTGCCGCGTTGCACTCGGTCATTGTAGCTCAGGCCCTGTCTGCCGCCAAGTGCAAGCCAGTCAGGCTCTTGCTGACTGGCAGCCAGACTCTTCGCCTATAGCCTGCGCGCCC
>CAYZKS010000168.1:3264-7262 GCA_964478725.1 uncultured Anaerolineales bacterium | reverse complement strand
GGTTGAGCTCGATCAGGTCGTCGTAGGCGGAGAGGATGGAGGCGATCTTGCGCTGCACTGGGAGAGGAGGAAGCGACAGTTCGAAATCCGGAAACTCGATCAACGGAATTCGGTCTACTGTGGACCCGATTATGGTCTTTCCAGCTACGGTGTCCCTCCACTCCTTGCCAAAGAAGTAGTAGAACAGAAAACGTGTATCCACTTTGGTTGGGTCTGGTCGAATAAGAGCGAGCCGGCGACCAAGGCAACCCCGGAAACCCTCCGGAATGATCGCATAGAGGTGAAGCGTGGCTTCGTAACTGAACACGATATCGCCAGGGCGGGGCTCAACTCTCCGGGTCCAAGCTGCGAAGTCTTGTTCAGCGATGTGACGAACATTGGAGAGATCCAGGTGACCATCTTCTCGGATGTTCTTGATGCCCAGAAAGACTGGGCCGTCGTCCGCAGGCGGGGGCGTCGCGTGCGGGCCATCATAGAGGCCGAGAGCGATGTCACCTATCCGAACAGTTGTCCAGTCTGCGCTTGCCGTCCGCATCACCCACACTCATGAAGTCTCGCGTTGACCTCACTGAGGTCAAATGCCTCCGCATCAAAGCCGCCATCCATCCATTCCGCCCAGAAGTCACGCTCTGGATGGCGCGGATCCTGCAGCGCCGCAACCAGCCCGTAGTAGCCGTGAACCCCGCCGCAGTCTTCGGGCGGGCCGGCGCGCTTGCCGGCCAGGCAGACGGGGTACTGCACACCCGCCTCCAGCGGCAGGACCTTTTCCACGCGGATGTCATGCAGCCAGGAATCGCCAAAGTCGAACTCGTAGGTGAAGCGGAAGCCGGGGCCGGGAATGATCTCGCTGAGCACCACCTCGGCCTCGTCCTCCCAATCGCTGCCCCAGTCCGGATCGATCTCGCCATAGTCCACGCCATTGAGCGTGAAGACATGCGAATGGAAACCGCTCCAGGGCATGACCCTGCACACCACCCAACTCAGGTGGCTCAAGTCCATGTCGCCCCTCACCTGCACCCTGCGCCAGATGGGCGGCCGGATGCCCTTCAGGGTGATCTTGAGTTGATAGACCTGCACTGGTTCTTTTGAACGCACCGGATTCATGCTGTCGCGCCTCCCTCCCACCAGGGGCGATGCCGGGTGGCCGCGAGCACCTGCGGGGCTCGCCACTACTTGAACCTGCCCAGCTTGCGATTGGTTGCATCCAGGTCAAATGTCTCTGGCTGGAAGTCCCCCGTCGTCTCGCGTAGCCACTCCAGCGTGCTGGCGTGACGCGGGTGTCGCGGATTCTGCAGGGCTTTCAGGAGGAGGGCGTAGCCGCCCAGGCCTCCGCAGTCCTCCGGCGGGCAGGCACGCGCGCCCGCCAGGCATCGTGGGTAGTGCGTGTCACTCGTTGGGACCAACATGTCCTCAAGACACAGTTCATGCTGCCAGCCGTCCCCCATGTCGTACACGTAGATCAGTTTCGAGCGCCGCCCCCTCAGGACGTCGTCCACTCGCACGCTTCCCTCTGACCGCGGTAAGCGTCCAAGGTCCTCCAGGAGCGCACGTTCCTGACGCGGCGTCAGCAGGAACTCGTGCAGGTGCTCGTTGCGCCAGCCCATGGCAGCTTGCAGAATGCGGTGCAGCTTGGGCAGCCTGACGTCACTTCGCACCTGGATGGTCCTCCATATGAGAGGTTCAGTTCCCAGGAGGGTGACACGCAACTGGTAGATCAGGACCTGCGGCAGGGGTGGTTGCATGGGTCACTCCTCCATCCCTAGCAGGGTGGCCATGTTCCTGGCGATGGCCTCCTCCAAGCCGTGCGCTTCGGCGTTGAGCTTCTCTAGCTCTGCGTGCAGCTCGCGCAGGCGCGCGTAAAAGTCGCCATCGTCTTGGTTGCGTTCGGCTACGCCCACGTAGCGGCCCGGGTTGAGGCTCCAGCCCTGGGCTTCGATCTCGGCCAGCGTGGCGACTTTGCACAGGCCGGGCACGTCCGCGTAGCGGCCATCGGGGAAGTGTTGCTGCATCGTGTCGGCGCTGCCATGCGCCTTCTCCACGGCCTCGCCGCGGTAAAGGCGCACGATGTTGGCGAGGAACTCGATCTGCTGCGGCGTGAAGTCGCGGTGGGCGCGATCTACTTGGTTGTAGACCGAACGCGCGTCGATGAAGAGCGTAGTGTGTGAGCCCCTCACCCTCGACCCCTCTCCCCTGAGAGAATGGGGCGAGGGGGGCCTAGCCTTGTCCAGAAACCACAGGGTGCAGGGCAGGGTCACGGTGTAGAAAAAGTTGGAGCCGATGCTGACCATCACGTCCACGGCACCGGATTGGATGAGCTGCTTGCGGATCTCCAGCTCCGAGCCGCGCGCGTCGGCGGCGGAGTTGGCCATGACGAATCCGGCGCGGCCGCCAGCATTCAGGGAACTGTAGAAGAGCTGGATCCACAGATAGTTGGCGTTGTCCACCGTGGGCATGCCCAGTGGGTAGCGCCGCGTGTCGTCCTTGACCTTCTCCTTGTCCACCCGATTCACGTTGAAAGGCGGATTGGCCATGACGAAATCGAAGCGGCCTACGGCGTTGTGCAGGTCCTCGTAGTAGGTGTTGGCCTGCTTGACGTCGCCCGCCAGGCCGTGCACGGCCAGGTTCATCTTGCACAGGCGGATGGTTTCGGCCACGCGTTCCTGGCCGTAGACCGAGATCTCGGAATTGGGGTCGCGCTTGTGGCCCTGCACAAAGCGCGCGGACTGCACGAACATGCCGCCGGAGCCGCAGGCTGGGTCGAAGATGCGGCCGTGGAAGGGCTGGATGATCTCGACGATCAGCTTGACGATGGAGGTGGGGGTGAAGAACTCGCCGCCCTTCTGACCTTCTTTCATGGCAAACTTGCCCAGGAAGTACTCGTAGATCTTGCCAAAGGCGTCGCCCTCGATGCCCATGGGGATGGAGTGCATCAGGCGCAGCAGCTCCAGCAGCGTGGCATGGTCCAGGCGTTGGTAGGTCTTGGGCAGAACGTCGCGCAGGTCGGGGTTCTCGGCCTCGATGGCCTTCATGGCCTCGTTGATGGCCTTGCCCGCGTTCTCGCCCTCGGGTAGCTGCAGGAGCCTGGAGAAGCGCGCCTGCGGCGGCATGTACATCACGCCGCGGGCGTGATAGTCCGTGGGGCCAACCTGGCGGCGACCGGTGGACTGGCCCGCCAGCTCGGCCTCGGCGCGCGCGAACTTGTCGTCGGCGTAGCGCAGGAAGATCAGCCCGAGCACGGGCACGGAGTACTCGGAGGCCTTTAACCTGGAGTTGGCGCGCAGCTCGTCGGCCGCGTCCCAAAGACGGCTTTCGATCTCATTTCCATTCTTGGCCATGGCCTCCATCCTGCGGACAACAGTGCGAAGCGGCCAGCGACCCGGGCCGATTCATTTTACCATGCCCGCGCGGATAGGTCAACGTGCACATCTCACACGAGAAGGGCATGCGCGCGGAAGCATGCAGCCAGCGTGTAGCATCCGCAGGCGGATGCATCGGCATGTCATGACTTGAACCTTCCATGTGAGATATGCGTAATGATGTATATCACTACGCATGCAGAGGAGCCAGTTCATGGTTGAGGACTTGGTCGCGCGCCTGGGCCGCCTGGGATTTGGAGAGTGGGAGGCCAGGGCCTATCTGGCATTGCTGCAACGCAGCCCGATGAACGGTTATCAGGTGAGCAAAGAGAGCGGCGTGCCGCGTTCCATGGTGTACGAGGTGCTGGGGAAGCTGGCGGGCCGCGGGGCGGCCCTGGTGACGCACGACGACGGCTCAACCCTGTACGCTCCCGTACCTCCAGGCGAGCTGATGCAGCGCCTGGGCCGCGAGCATGCCGAGCTCACTTCAGGGCTGGGGCAAGAGCTGGGGCAGATCAGCCAGCGCAGCGACGAGGAGTACGTGTGGCGCATCGAGGGGCAGGAGAATGTTCTGGAGCGCGTCGCACGGCTGGTCGAGCGCGCCCAGACGAGTGTGTTTGGGCAGATGCACGCCGAGGACGT
>CAYZKS010000168.1:0-3164 GCA_964478725.1 uncultured Anaerolineales bacterium | reverse complement strand
AGCCTGGTGGAGGGACACGTGCGGCGCACTCTGCTCATCCCCATCCTCTATCGCGCACTGGACGTGGATGGTGTGCTGGCCGTGCTGGACGGCGACGAGCGCGCCCTGATTGAGGCGCTGCTGGACCGCGACAAGCTGGCAGCGCTCACACGGGGCGAGGCCGGAACAGGGAAGGAGGAGAAGCATGCTGCGCAGGCTGTGGAAGATGCTGACTGAGCCGGAGGAGTTCTTCGAATCGGTGCGGACGGAGGGAGCGCGCGAAGCGCTGCGCTTTCTCGTGCAGGTCTCGGCCCTGCTGGCCGTCATCACGCCCATCGCGAACTACCTGGGGTGGCCGAGCACCGACCTCACCTCCACCTACCAGGCTCAAATCCTGGCCTACCGTCTGACGATCGAGAAGCTGCTGCCCCGTCTGGGCGCCTGGGCCTATGCAGCGGAGGCCGTGCTGATCCTGGCGTTTGCCGTAGCGCTGGCCCTGTTCATGACCCTCTTTGTGCACCTGATCTACCGAGCGATCGGCGGGCAAGGGCCAGTGCTCAACGCCTGGAAGGCGGTGTGCTACGGCACGGGCCCATGCGTGATCCTGGGCTGGGCGCCGTACTGGACCCTGTTCATGGGAGCGTGGTCGTTGGTGCTGCAGATGTACTACGCGCCCAAGCTGCTGTATCGCGCGCGCGAGGGACGCGCGCTGGCAGTGCTGGGGTTCTTGATCGGAGCCACGCTACTGGAGTTTGCCACGAAAGGCACAACCGTGGGCTTCTAGCGCTCGGCTGGCAGCTAGCACGCCTGGCCTCAACGAGGGCACCGACCCGTGGCTGTTCTGCACGCCGCGGCAGGCGGGCCAGGCGGCGCGCGAAAGGAGGTTGAAGGTGGGAGTGCAGCATAGACGCGCACTGTATGTGCTGGGGGGCTTATGTGCCATCCTCTGGCCCATCCTCTCGGAACTGGTATTCTACGCAGCGACGTCGGCCCTGGCCAGGGGAGCGCTGGGTCCGGCTGCGCCCGGCATGGCAGGATGCGCGACCCGCCTGGCGCAACTGGCTCAGGTCCCGGGCTTCTTGGCGCTGGAGTGGGGGCGGGCCGCAGTTCAATTTCTGCTGTGGCCGTTCCTGCTGGCGGCGTTCCGCTTCGCCAGCCAGCAAGGAGAGCGGGATTGTGCGGGCCTGGCCCTGGGCCTGGGCTTGCTGAGCATCGCCACGACAGCGATCAGTCAGGCCATGAACCCGAGCGTCACGCACGCGCTGGGGCAGGCCTACCTGGACGCAGCGCACGAGGGGGAGGGCGCAGCGATCCTGGCCACCCTTAGCGCCCTCTTGCAGTGGCATGCTGGTTTGAATCGCATGGCCTCGCTGTTGTACCAGGCGTGCGTGGCGCTGCTTGGCCTGGCTCTGATCCGCTCGCATACCTGGAAAGCCAGGGGCTGGATAGGGCTGGTGGGGGCAGTGCTTGCCCTGCCCGCCAAGCTGCCGCTCGGATGGAGCGTGCCGACCAATCTCATTTGGACCGGCCTGGGTTACTTCGTGTGGCCTGTGAGCATGGGCATCGGGCTGCTGAGACAGAGGCAGGGCGGGCAACGGATGTGTTAGATTGAACGACTGCGCCAACCGGCAGACGACTTTGGGGCAAGACCCGCTTCTGGCGCGCGAGGATGCCCTGCGCGCATGGTTCACTCGCGACGCTGATCCGATCTTGGCCGAGATAGATGGGTTGGACATTGGCTGGGGTGACGTGCAGCGCTGGGCCGCGGCCCGCATGCCAGGCCTTGGCGCCGGCCTGCACTTGGACGTGGCATGCGGCTATGCCACTTTTCTGGCCCAGCTTGGCTGGCGATTTCCAGCAGCCCGGCTGGTCGGCCTGAACATTGACTTCGAGGGGCCGCACGCTCTCGCCCCGAGACTGCTAGCGCAGGCGGGCGTGCGAGCCAGCCTGGTACGCGGTGACGCCCGACGCCTGCCCTTCCGGGAGGGCTGTCTCGATTCGCTCAGTTGCTTCCTGGGGCTGCAGGATATCGAGATCGGTTTCGGCCAGGAGGGGGTGCGGCAGGCCGTTGCCCAGGCAGCCCGAGTGCTGCGGCCGGGTGGCACACTGGTCCTGTTGGACGAATTCTCGTTCGAGCGGCTTGCGCACCTTCTGCAGGGGCTTCCGCTGCAGTTGCTGGGCCAGGCCGAGCGGCCTGTGGATGTGCGCTGGCCTCGCGAGGTCGCAGAGCGGGCGGTGAATTTGTACGCGCATGGCTACGTCTCTCAAGCGCGGGTGGAAGATCCGCAAGCGCGCAGCGAGCTGTACGAGAGGACGCACGCGCGCATGCGGGCAGACATGGAGAGGCAATTCCGGGCCCAAGGGTGCTTTGTGCCTACCAAGGCAGTGCGCATGATCACCGCGGTGAAGACCGGTACGGAGGTGAATGCAGATGGACGTCGGCAGAGCTGTCGCTTTCATACACACGCACGGAAGCGCCGTCGAGCAGGCGCGTCTCGCTGCCATCTTGTGGGATGAAGCGCCAGGCGAGGAGACACTGCGCCAACTGGCTGCTTTGCAGAAGCCCGATGGCGGATTTGCCCTGCCCAAGCGGCCCATTAGCACCATCATGGATACCGCCCACGTGCTCGAGTGGTGCGACGACCTGAAGCTGCACGGCACGCCCATGGCGCAGGCGGCCTGCCGCTTCCTGCTTGAGCGCCAGCAACCCGACGGCGGTTGGGACGAGGTTGAGGCCATCCTGGCCCACAATCCTCCCGAATGGCTGACTCCCGGGCGCATCGCCACGCGGACGTGGTTGTCCGCTGATGCTGCCTACGTGCTGGTCCGTCACGGGCACTCCGATTGCGAGAGCCTCCGGCGTGCCACTCGCTTCCTCGTTGCCCATCAGGAAGAATCCGGGAGGATCGAGGGCTATCAGCGCGCCACCTGGATGGCGCTGCCCACGCTGGGCGTGCATCCAGGGAACGAATCGCAGCCCTTCCTCCGCGCCCTGGCCTGGTCGCAGGCGACCTACTCCTGCGAGTGGGAGGGGTCACTGATCGCCTGGTTGCTGCGATGTTTACAGGATGCCGGCATTCCCGGCGAGCACCCCCTGGTCGCTGCTGCGCTTGCTGACCTGCAGGCCAAGCAGCGGGCCAGTGGCGGATGGGAATCGGAGGACGGCGAAGCGCGTGCCGCTGACG
>CAYZKS010000167.1:6035-7315 GCA_964478725.1 uncultured Anaerolineales bacterium | reverse complement strand
TTACGGCTGGCAGGAAAGCCTTCGGATAGCCCATCAGGTCCCAGATGTACTGCCTGAACGCGATTCCGAACGGCGTGATGCGTGTGGGATCGAGATGGCTGAAGAGCGCTCCGTTGAAACCGCGCCCGGTGGCGTCATCGAAAGGCTGATCATTCAGGCTATACCACAGCCATTGCTGCACCAAGCGGTCGTCATCGGCAGCATAGCCCAGCTCCGGATCGCGCGCCTCCAGCATGAAGGAGAAGGTGGCGTGCATGAAATCGATCACCCCCTGATCGCCGATGACTCGACCACCGCCAGCCGCATAGTCTGAAGGGAACAACACACCATACTCCGAGACGATCAGTGGCTTGTTTTCAAAGCCCCGATCTTTCATCCACTGCCGGAACTGTGTGATCAACTGGCGAAAAAACACCGGATTCGCATTGGCCGAAAAGTTGTCATCGGAGAAGTCAAACAGACTGCCCTGGGTTTCGGTCAGACCGACGGGGATCTCCGCTCCCCATGACCCTGCCTTCTCTGGAAGGATCTGCACGTGAGTGTTCCAGACGTCCACGGGCATGCTCACACCGTACCTGCTCTCATACTCGCTGAGCACTCTGTCCAGCCACTTTAGGCGCAGCGCGGTGGGTTCGATCACGCCACCAATGGCGACCCAAGCGCTCTCGTCATTACCCTTGACGATTGCGTGCACATCATGATAGATCTCAGCGTACTCTTGCGGCGTGCGGTTGCCCTGGTTGTACAAGGCTTCTGGTTCATTGCCCACAATCCACAGCGAGCCGGGATTCGCGCGCACGGTCTCTGTAAGCTGCAGCGTGTTGGTCGGGTACTCGCGGGCCTTCACAGGGATGAGCTGCGCATATCGAATGCCGCCAGGCCGCAAGGGCACCACCTGATACGACCAGTCGGAGTACCATCCAGCACCAAGGCTATCCACAGCATAGTCCGTAATACGCGCAGGACGCACACTGCCGCCCGCGTTAACGCTCGTCCCGCGAGAGAGTCCGACTCCAAAACGCAGATGAGGTGATGCGTAGTATTCTGCGGTGAACGGGATCGGGTCCGGCTGCACGGCTTGAGCCACCGCGTTTGGAGTTGTGTCACCAAGTCCTGCCAGGAGCAATGCTGCAGTCCCCAGAGCGAGAAAAAGTGGCACGAGAGCCAGAACACAGCGCTGCAAACGGGCAATCAACGCATCCTCCTCAGGGCAGATTCGCCGCTTCGAATTACCGACTCATCCACGCTGAACACAGTCACGGACAAGCCGGGTCTGTTTC
>CAYZKS010000167.1:0-5935 GCA_964478725.1 uncultured Anaerolineales bacterium | reverse complement strand
GGGAAACGATCGTTGCCCGCACTGGGAGCACTCAGGCGCAGGGTAGACGTCTGCACTTGTGTCACGCCCTGTCCCAGGTCCGCATACCAACGCAGTAGTCTCGCGTCCTGGAATTCGTCATTCCACACATAGTCCCAGTCCATGCAGCGGGCAAACTGCGTAGGTGTTGGGCTGGGTGTCGGCACGACCGTGGAAGATGCAGTTGAGGTAGGAGTTGGGGTCAACGTGGTCGTACTGCTGGCCGTGGGCAGGGTCGTCGAGCTGGCCGTGGGTGTGGCAGAGGCTGTCGCCGTGCTCTCCGCGGTCGGGGTGGCCGTCCAAGTTGCGCTTGGCGCTGTCGTCTGTGTGGGGGAGGCTGTCGCGGTCGATGACTGCGTGGCGGACGGTGTGGGCGATTGCGCAGACAGCTCAGCTTCTGCGAAATACAGTTGCCAGCCACCCTCGCGTTGATCGCGCCAGACCAGGTAGGCCTTCTGGCCATCTGTGGCGACCGCTGGCGCGATCGAGAAGCCGGCGCCATGCGATACCTGTTCTCGCTGCCAGGTCAAACCGCCATCCGTGCTCTTGCCAAGCAGGATGGCAGGCAATCCCTGCCGATAGCCCTCCCATGCCAGGACCACAACCCCGGGTGCCGCCGCCAGATCCGGGTTCCATGACTGCCCGGTCTCGATGGCTACCGGGTCGCGCCAGCTACTGCCAGAGTTGGAGCTCCGGGTGTAGCGCAGTACGCCAGGCGGCGCGATCCATGCGGCGTGGACGCTGTCGCCACTGGAGGCAATGCTGGCATCGTGCACGCCGCCCTCATAGGTCAAGCGAACCGGAGACCTCCAGCTCGCCCCAGCGTTTGCCGAGCCAGAGTAGTTCAGCATCCAGTCACGCCGGTTCACTTCTTGCCACACAGCATGGGCGGAGATACCGCTGCACGAGACAGATACGGCCTGTGGTTGCTTGTCGGCACAGCCGGGCCACTCGTTGGTCCCGACGATGGTGGAGGACGTCCAGCGCCCATCCGCCTGCCTGCGGTACGCGCGCAACCACTCTGAGGCCACCGCGGCCACGATCAGCACCTCGCCTTGGCAGACCGCAACCTGGGGTTTCCACACCATCTGGGAGTGGTCAACGCCTTCCCCCTCGATCTGGCTCCTGGCGACAAGCTCGGATGCAGACCAGTCGTCCTCGGAGATGCTTCTTCGGTAACGGATCTCCCAGCTTCCATTGGCGTATTCCTGCCAGGTCACGTGCACCTTCTCTCCGTCGACCGCCACGGATGGGTACTGGGCCCAAGTGGAGCTCGCACTGATTTGCACGTCATCTGACCAGGTGTTGCTCTCCAAGGCCCGCCGCTTGTAGTAGATTTGGCGTTGCCCGCTGCGATCGTCGGCCCAGACCACATGCAAGCCTCGTGACCCGACGGCGATGTCAGGCTGGGCAGCACTCGCGGTCGCGCCAGTCAGCTTGACTTCGCCACGCGCTGCGGCCACCTTCACAGACGGCAAGGAAACGTCTGTGCTTCTTCCATCCGGCTGGAGTAGCATCTCTTGAAGCACACACCCTTCCGCAAAGGGTGTGTCGAATCCCATCAACTCGCCCACCGTCGGACACACATCAGTCTGCTGGCGAAAGTCGGTGTAGACCTGTCCCGCGCGGATGTCGGGCCCCAGAGCTAACAGGAACAGTCGCTTGCAGCCTTCGCAGATCCCGCAATGATTCGCAAAGCCGCCATGAGCGTCGTCATGTCGGCCGTGGTCGGTGGTGACAAGCAGGGTGGTCTGATCACGATAATAGGCGTCGCTCTGGATCTTGTTCCAGAGATCATACACGATCTGGTCAGCCTGACGGATAGTCTGAAGGTACCACGACCAGTTGCCGGTTTCCGGCTCGTCGTGTCCCCGTTTGTCAACCTCCACCAAATGCAGGAAGACCAGGGAGGGATGATGCTGGTCCATGATGCTCTGCATCCGGCTCCAGGTCAATCCATCTGAGCGCCAGCCTTCGGCGGGGAAGTCCAGGGCAGCGCCATACGCCTGTCCGTACAGGGGATGCTCGCTGAAATTGGCGTAGTAGAGGTTGTTGTGACCAACCACCGCCCAAACCTTGTTCTGTGCGACTTGTGGGTTGCTGTAGCGGTAGTATTCAAAGACCGTGGGATATCCCGGCCGAAAGGCGCGCCATCCAGAGTTGTTCTGCATGAACTCCCAGCAGCCATCGAGGATTGTAGAGTTGCCTGGCGTCGTATAGGTAGCACCGAGATTGTAAAAGTTGCGGTAGAGAGAGCCTTGCGACCGCAGATGGTTCCACATGTTCGGGATATACTCGGCAGGATCCTCCGCATCGAACGCTTCGGTTCCGCGTATGCCATCTATGCAGACGATGAACACGTTGCGTGTGCGATACTGGGTGCCAACTGCCTGCGAGGACTCGCGCGCGCACAGGCAGACAAGCAGCAATGCCAGCAACAGCAGCCGGCTGCGCTTGAAACCTGGCCCGACGGCCGCAATTACCGGCAGCCCATGTCTGTATCGCGGCATCTGCACACCCCAACACGTATATAGTCCACGTCGAGCGGCGTCCACGCCCAGGACTCGCGCGAGACCATCGGGACGCCAAGGAAGATGGAGCGCGGCAGGCCGCGTGCTGAGGCAACTCCCACTAGCCGACCATCGACGTAAAGCCCGCTATGCATTCCATCCTGCACGACCTGCACCACGTGCCAGGCCGTATCGGGAACGACACCAGTCCATATCACCTGCTCCCAGAGGGAGATGGTGAATGCATCGCTGGCCTGATGTATGCGCAGCATGTCGTCAATGCCCGGGACAGACGGATCGCCTTCCAAGAAGCGTCGGCCGTCATAGAGCTGTGTACCAATCCCGATAGCTGTCCCACGCCCGGTCGGTGTCCCAAAGCGGAAACGTAGCTCCGTAACGCAATCTTGCACGGGGAAGGCGGGGCGCGTCCACAGTAGAGGGAAGCGGTCGCTGCCAGCGACGGCTGCGCTCAGGCGCAGGGTCGAGCCTTGCACTTCCGCTTGGCCCTGCCCCAAGTCGGAGTACCAGCGCGGCATTGCCGCATCATTGCACTCCTCCCTCCATACATAGTCCCACTGGACACAGCCTTGAAACTGGATGGGAGTCGGAGTAGCCGTGCGTGTCGGCGTGGCGGCGCGGGTCACCGTCGGAGTAGTGGTCACAGCCTGCGTCGGAGTACGCGTGGCCGTCGAGGTAACAGTAGCAGGGTTCGTCGCGCTGGGTGACGGGCTAGCCGTCGCAGAGCTTGTCGGCGTGGGGGTGCTCTCACGCAGGCGCAGCGATAACTCCAGCTTCGGGCGTCCCCGGTAGGTCCATTCAGCCCCCGCTCGTCCATCCTCTACCTGATTCGAGCTGACAAAGTACCAGTAGCCAGCGCCAGAGCCATCGCTGGCCTGCAGCAAGACGCCATGGTTCGAGGCAGGGTCGGCTGCCCACTGCTGAGCCAGTTGCGTCACATCCCACACATAGGTCACGCCGTCCGTGGTGACTGCCACGCTCGAGACCGGCGACTGGTCGCGGTCCAGCGGGCCAGCGCATCCTGGTTGTTGCCAGGCCACGCCCTGCATGGCATCGTTGAATGTGGCAGTGCCGACATCCCACGGGCGCCTGACGCCGTAGCATGCAATCAGCATGCTGCTGGTACCGGCATGGAGCTTCGAGCGCAGGCTCAGAGTGGCCGTGACCACCTCAACATTGGCCGGTATCTCAGGCAGTTCAAATCGCAGCAGCGCCTTGCGGGAGCCGTCGGCCTGGATCTTGACGAAATTGAGGTCCGCATTGCCGCGCGCGGTCTCCGTGCTGAGCGTCGTGTCGGGATCCTTGGCATAGCCGCTCCAGCCCTTCTGGACAAAGAAGGTGATGGGCAGCACCGGCAGGAACTGCGCAGTATAGTTGCCGAAGCTCACCCCAAAGTCGTTCAGTTGACCGTGCGAGGTCAAAGAGCCGTTCAGGTCGTCCGGACAGTAGCACACGTTGTGATCCAGGCTGTACCAGGTCCAGCGTTGCACCAAACGGCCACCATCTGAGGTACATCCGATATTTGGGTCGGCAGCAGTGAGCAGGAAATCGAAGGCGTCGGCCATGAACTGATTGATCATCTCGTGCGGGAAGATGGACCCCGACCCCTCCGCCAAATAGTCGGCGAAAACTCCCATCTCCGTCAGGATCAGCGGCTTGCCGCGTGCTTCTTCGCGTCCTGCCATCCACCTGCGCATGTCCCAGATCAGCTGTTCGAACATCAGCACGTTTGCCTGGTCCTGTTGTGTGCGATAGATGCGCACTGCGCAATTGTCCTGCTGCCCCACCGGCATGTAGGCGCCAGAACAGCGAGATTCGGCGCACGGACAGGGAATAGGGTCGGGGGGACATTGACAGGGACCCGGGCATTCGCCCAGTAGCAGGTTGTGCACGCTCCACACGTCGATAGGCATCAGGGTTCCATAGCGATCTTTGTAGGCATCCAGAGCCTGCTCCAACCAACGCAAACGAAAGCGCGACGGCACAACGACGCCCCCAATGCCCACCTGAGCGCTGGGGTCCACACCCTTGATCAGATTGTACATGTCGTGATAGATCTCGGCGTAGGCCGGCGCTGCGCGGTTGCCACGACACAGCGCCTCCGGCTCGTTTCCGATGAACCAGAGGTAGCCAGGATTGTCGGCGACGATCTGCCGGATCTTGGCCTGGTACGTCGCCCGGTCTGGCTGGTCATACTTCCAGAAGTGCACCTGAAACACCGTGGTAAAGTCCAGGCCGAGATCGCGTTCAAATGGGTACGGCCCACGGTCTTCGAGTTTGGCCAGTCCGGCGTGCAGTGCTTGTACGTCGCGATCCTGCATGCCAAACGCCACGAAACCGATGCGCTGTTCCGGATAGGGGTAAAGGCTGTTG
The DNA here is from genome assembly GCA_964478725.1 of uncultured Anaerolineales bacterium. Classification (GTDB taxonomy): domain Bacteria; phylum Chloroflexota; class Anaerolineae; order UBA2200; family UBA2200; genus CAYZKS01. The sequence goes on along the minus strand of CAYZKS010000167.1, from coordinate 1,016 downwards.
GGCACAGGCGTGCGCCATGGCAGAGGCACTGCTGTCTTCGTCGTCGTACGTGTAGGGAATGCCGTGTGCGTCTTTGAGGCCGTGGATGTGGGCGTCGCGGTCAACGTTGCCGTGGTCTGGGGCGAAGGCGTGGCGGACGGCGTCGCACCAGCCGTAGGCGACAGGGCCGCGGTGACCGTCGGCGTGGCCGCGAGCGTGTAGGTGATCACCAGCCTGGGTCGCTCCGCGATCGCTCGCCAGTCCGCACTGCGGAAGTAGTAAGTGTCGAAGGTTGTGGCGGCCGAAGGCGCCAGCAGTAGCCCGTGGTTGTCTGCCAAGCTCTGAGTCCAACTGCGCACGAGTCCGGTCACGTCCAGCCCGTGCCAGCGGTTGATCCCCAACATGGTCCCAGAACTGACCGCTGAGGCAGTGCGGTCCGTTCCTGCCCCACTGCACCCCGGAGCGTTCCAGCTTTCGCCCATGCGCGGCCCGTTCCAGGTTGCCTCCACGTCGGTCCAGGGCCTGAGCACACCGTACACCTCAACCTGAAGCGGGTCACCGCGGTCCGCGTACCAGGCATACAGGCCCAGGGTCGCAGAGAGCACATCTGCGCCTTCCGGCAACTCAGTCAAATCGAACCACAGCAGTGTGTGGAACGCGCCGCGCCGCATTCTCAGGCTATCAGGCGTCGTCAGGCCACGCTCCTCGGTCGGCTTCTGAGAATCCAGGAAGGTATCATGGGCGCCGGTCTGCAAGGTGATGCTCTGTGGCTCACCAACCGCTGCAGCAGAAGGGAACTCGCTGGCTTCAACCCGATGAATAAGAGGAACACATAGGACACAGACTGCGCAGAGCACCCAAGCCAGGTGCCAGTAATTCCCCACGGCATGAGGCGCCGTCGGATCAGGGCCGAGGCAATCGGCTGATGACTGGGGCGTGGCCGGAGCTTTCATCTGGCCTGCTTCACTACAACCGGCAGGTAGACCTGGTGCCGCGACACTACGATAGCATAGTTCAGTTCTGCCTCGCCTCCGCCG
>CAYZKS010000166.1:0-7372 GCA_964478725.1 uncultured Anaerolineales bacterium | reverse complement strand
GGAATCTTCTTCACTTCGATAGTCACGCCGTTCTCCACATAAACCAGTCGATCCACCTCGCCGCTGGCATTCCTGCCAAACGTGATCTCGGTTCCCATCAAGGCCGAAAAGCGGTCTTGAGAGCTTGCGAATAGTTCATATTCGCCTGCGACTGATTCGTATCCTGGTTCATTGGGTATCTGGACGAAAACACGTGTGCCATCGATGCGGATTGTCAGGTCGATCCCATTGGGATGATGGTACCGGCCAGCATATGCAGCCAAAACCTGCGGATCGACTGGCATTGCCGGCGGCCCGACGGAAATGCCGATCATCTCAGCGAGCCATTCCACTTGATCCTGACAGGCCGCGGCGTTCAAACCGTGCCCGGCCCGGTACCAGCGGACGGTCTTCGGCTCACTCGCCGCTTCTTGATAGCGCAACGCATCGGCGGGAGTGGACGACCTATCCAGCGTGCCGTTCTGGAACAGCAGCGCGGCGGGGGAGGCGCACCCCACATAGTGGATGGGCTCGATCGGCCACATCCACGCGACCCATTTCCGCCTTAGGTCCACCGGTTTGCGCAGCCACTCGGTGCGGCGCTCAGGATCGGTCATGTACGACACCAGCCCGCCTCCGCCAACCACGAGGACATACGCCTTCAAGCGATGCTCCACCCCCGCCAGGAGGCCTCCCATCCGGCCTCCGTAGCTCCAGCCGACGTAGGCCAGCCGCTTCGGATCGACCTCCGGCCGTGAAAGCAGCAGGTCAACCCCGCGGCGGAGGTCGACGATGAGCTGGATCTGCTCCTGCCGGTCCTGCTCGGTGAAGGTCAGAGGCATATCGAGACCGTCGGCGCGCCGGGCGAACGGGGCATCGATCAGGAGCACGACGGCGCCCATCCGGGCATAGGCCACGGCGTTAGGGATGACGGGCTGACGAGTCGAGGGCAGCCCATGCTGGCAGAGCATCCCTGCGAAAGGTCCGTCGCCGTCGGGGACCACGAGCGTGGCTGGAACCCGCCCGCCCATCGGGCTGGCATAGGTCAGATCGATGACCGTCACGCTCTCCTTCCGCGTTCTGCCCACCTCCTGAATGTCCAGTGGCGCCTGTGGGTCGTAGGCGAAGACTTCCCCGATCTCATCACACGAAAGGGGCGCAATCCCCTCGGCCTCCGGCGGCGGGCTCCAGGTTTCGGCCACATCCGGGGCCGCTACTTCCCCGGACGCGCTACTTCCGATTTCTTCCACGGGGTCTGGCAGCCGGGTGGGCTGGATTGTTGCCGCAGGACTGGGCATTGGCAACGGAGCGGCCTTGGTCAATCCGCAAGCGCTCAATGCCAGCAGAACAAAGATGTGCAAAAGGATAGAGAATGGTCGTCTCACAGGGAACCTCCAATCAGGCAACACAGCCATGGCCCGCCAATGGCCTTGAGAAGAGAGAACTCGCTCTTCTCGGTCTGCCCTGACAGCTTGCGAGTGGCTTGCACAGCCATCCTACTTCCTCCATCCTGTATACGACATGCCGTACAACTTCAGGAGCAGGCGGAAGGGCCCGCCGGCCGGATCCGCTACGAAATCCACCTGGTAGAAATCGTACCCGGCGGGAATGAAGAAGCTCGTGGCAGACAGCGGCAGCAGCTCCGTCGGGGGCTCGCCGGGTCTGGTCACGTACAACTTGCCATCGGCGCGCGACACGCTCAGAACCAGCCCGCCGGCCTCGGGGAACTCGTACGTGCCGGCATATGCATCCAGAGTCTGCGGGTCCAGGGTGCCGGCCAGCTTCTCGGCCGTGGCGCGCAGCGTCGCCAGACGCTGCGCCAACGCTTTCACGTCTGCCAGCGCGCTGGCCAGCGCGCGCCGCGCCTGGAACTCTTTGCCCAGCAGCTCGCGCACGGCCTGGTCCTGCACGCGACTGATTTGGGTCAGCACGGCAGACTCGCCGGCCGACCAGTCGATGACAGGCAGCGGTTGCCCGTACTGCGGTGCCAGCACAAAGCGCTTGTAGAATGCCAGCGCCACCAGGGAACTCTGCACGTCGTTGGCGTCGCCGTAGCCCGCCTGGTACTGTCGGCTGAGCAGGTCGGTGTTGGCCAGCGCGATGAGGGTCAGGCCTTGCTCGGGCAGCTTCAGGAACAGCGCCGAGGTGGACGGCGGCGAGAAGCCGCTGTGCCAGATCAGGCGCGTGCCACGGTAGTTCTGGGTGAACCAGCCCAGGCCGTAAGGCAGCGTCTGGCCGGAGTTGGAGACCGTAGGCGTCCACATCCACTCCTTGGTGGCCGCCGTCACCAGGGCGTTGGCGTTCAGCGCCGCGTCGAGCTTGGCCAGGTCCAGCACCGTGGAGATCAGGCCCGCGCCGGCGTTGAAGCTGTCCATGCACAAACCAGGCGCCGGGTTCAAGTCCGCATCCAGCAGGTACGGCTTGGCCAGGGCGGCGTAGACCCGCTCGCAGTCCGGGGCAAAGCTCAGCCCGGCGCATGTGGCAGGCGGGCCGGGCCTGGTGTCCTGCATGCCCAGCGGCGCCAGAATGCGCTCGTACAGCCAATCCTGCAGCGAGCGTCCAGTGGCGGCCTGCACTACCTGGCCGAGCAGGCCGTAGCGCGCGCCGTTGTACTGGTAGTGCGCGCCCGGCGTGCCCTCGGAGGTGTGGCTCATCAGGTGGCGCACCAGCACCTTGTCGCCCTCGGGCAGGCTCACGCCGTAGCGCGAGACCGGGTCGTCCAGGCTCAACTTGCCTTCCTGCACGAGCTGCATCAGCACCAGCGCCGCAAAGGGCTTGGTGACCGAGGCCAGGTTGTAGGGCGTCTCAGGCGTGGCTGGGACTTGGTTCTCGACGTCGGCATATCCCAGCCCGCGCGCCCACACGACCTTGCCGTCTTTGACCACGGCGGCAGACATGCCGGGAATCTTCAGCTCCTGCCGCAGCGCCTCCATCTCGACCTCGAACTCGGCCAGCGACCGCTCGATCGCTTCAGGCGTGGCGGTGGCCGCTGGAATTGGGGAGGTTGGGGAGGGCGTGGAGCAGCCTGCTAGCACTAGGCACATGATCAACATGACATAAACCCATCTCGTCCGCATGGAATACCTAGCTCCTTTCACCGCAGAGACCGCGGAGGTCGATGCGGTCGTCCTGTCGTCGGGTCTGGCATCTCGTCTTGCAGAAGCAGGCGCCTGCATGGACCTCCTGTCAACGGACCTGGAACGGACTAACGGAAACGTGTTCGAGTAGCGTGTCCGTTGGTCGGCCGACCGCCCCGCGAAGACGGGGTTGAAGCGTGCGTTCACGACCTTGTACGTGGCAAAGCTGCTGCTCAGCAGGAGTGGTGGCATGTCCGTTAGTCCGTTGGAGCGTCCGTTGACAGCTCCCGCATACCAGTACGGCTCCTTCCAGCCCAGCCTCACACAGGGCCGCCGCCTCACACGGCTCGCCCGCGGGCGGGGCGCAGACGCCAGGCGCAGCGAGCGCCGCTGCGAAGCACACGCCAGGTGCGACGCGGCCAGGACGCTGGCTGCTGCCGCGGCCGTTACAAATCCAATTCCTACTGCAAGTTCCGCTTGCCTCACGCACCCTCCCGCGCTGGCGGCGCGCTGCTGTCCGCGCAAACCGCCACCCTCAGTCTACAACCAGAATCCCCCGGGCGCATCTGGCACCCGGGGGATTCGTTGTCTAGGCCGAAGGGACTATTCTCCTACGCCCCGGGCCCCAGCACGGGACTCTGACCTTGACGATCGCCGCCTATCCCAACAGCACGCGCTGCAAGACCTGACTGGCGACCAGCCCGCCAACCGGGGCCACGAAACTGAGCAGGACCCATGCCCACAACCTGCGCCAGGGCGCGAAGCGCACCTGGCCATTTCCCGACGCCAGCACGCCCCAGGCCTGGAAGCCGTGTCTGGCTGCCCACAGCTCGTACAGGAATAGCAGCAGGCCGCCGGCCAGCGCGCCCAGAACGGCCAGCGCCCACCAAGCCCCCACGGTCCAGATGCGCAGGGGCATGACCGACGAGCCGCGCAGGCTCCAGTTCACCAGCGGCATGCCGACCGCAAGGATGCCGGCCACGCCCAAGTTGGCCGACACCAGCGCCTGCGGCAACCGCAGGGCCAGGGTCCGACCGTAGCCCTGCTTTGCGGCCGGGGCCAGCAGCGGCCCCTGGAAGAGCAGCCATCCGGCCGCGAATGGCAGGCCCAACAGGAGCGCGACCTGCAGCACCTGGGAGGCCAGCACTGCGGGCACCAGCAGGCACGCCACCGGCCCGGCCGCAAAGGCCGCCGCCGACGGCGCCACATCGCCTGCCGCCTCCAGCAGGGCAGCTCGCCAGCCATCCTTCAGGCGGCGCCCCACCGCAAACCAGACCAGCAATCCCAAGGGTCCAAGCATGGCCACGACCGGTAGCCAGAAGGCCAACCCGCGCGCCTGGCGGATGGAAAGGAGCAGCAGCAGGACCAGGCTGGCGAGCGCCAGCGCCACCCACGCTTTGCCGAGCTGTTGCCAGCGGCTGTCCATCTGCCCCATGTGCTGGTAGCGCCGGGCCGCCTCCTGCTGCACCTCCGGCGGGAACAGCTTGCTGAGCGGGCCGGGCGCTCGCGGGCGGGCGATCTCTTCGGCCACATTCAACACGATGGGCTTGTCGAACTGGTAAAAGTAGTACAGGTACACCAGCCCGTTGGGCAGGTCGGCCACCAACGTTTCGATGGTCCAACTGCTGCCTCCCGCCGCGTGCACGGCATCCATGACGCTGGCCACGTCCTCGACGCTGAGCTCGCGCTCGCGGCTCAGCAGTTGGCCCAGCATGCGTTGCGCCGTCGGGTAACGCGAGTCCTGACCGTAGCCGTGGCCGGGGTTGGCGACGTTAAAGTTGGTCGAGACCAGAAAGCTGTCTCCGGCCGGCTTGCGCGTGAAGATCAGCTCGCCGTCCGGCCCGGGGCTGATCACCACGGCGTCGCCGCTGGCGTCGGCGAACTGCATCTGGTCATTCATATAGGCGGGCCACGCGTGCGCCTTGACCCAATCAATCACCTCCTGCACCGTGGCGCACTGGCGCAGGATCTGGATGGGGTAGCTGCCGCGGCTGCCCGCCACCGGAATGCGCTCGCGGTGCGGGTTGGTATCCACCCGCGGCAGGCCATTGGCGTCGTACGCCAGGCCCTTCTCGTTCACTCCCTGTTGCACGTTGTCGGGCTTGCCGATCCAGATGGCGCCATAGTCCGACCACGTGCCTGGGTCCACCCAGTAGTAGCTGTCGGGGTTGATATAGTCGTCATTGCCCCCGAAAAAGACCTGCCCGCCCTTGGAGACGGTCAGGACCGTGCAGCCTCGTGGGATGCTACTGCCCGTCGGAGGCAATGCAGGCGGGGGAGACGCCCGGGACGGCGTGGCGCAGGCCGTGACGACAACAGCGATCAAGACCACACACAACACGAAACGCTGGGCAAGCTTACTCATCGGCGGGCTCCTTCTCGTTACTTCTGAACGGGGATGCCCTTCGGCGAGGCCGCGGCGGCATTCCCGCAAGGTTCCTGCAGTCGCAGGCCGTGCTCAGTTCTTCTCACCACGGAGGCTGGCTTGAGCGTCGAAGCATCGACCTGACCGATCGCCTCCCTGTCAACGGACCTGGAACGGACTAACGGAGGCGCGGTGCAGGAGCGTGTCCGTTAGTCCGTTTGTGCGTCCGTTGTCAACCGTCCCCATTCGTTGATGGCATCTTGTCCTCACTCTACAACAACAATCCCCCGGGCGCATCTGGCACCCGGGGGATTGTGTGTCTACGTCTGATGGCTGATGTTTCTAGGCCTGGTACCTACCTGACCAGCTTGTTCTGGATGGCCACGGAGATGGCCTCGGCGCGGCTGGCCACGCCCAACTTGGAGAGGATGTTGCTGATGTGCACCTTGACCGTGGCGCGACTGATCACCAGGCGCTCGGCGATCTCGGGATTGCTCATGCCCTGCACCAGCAGGGCCAGCACCTCGTGCTCGCGGCGCGTCAGATCTGCCGCCATGCTCTCGATCTCCGAAGGCGGCTGCACCAGGGCCTGCACGGCCTCGGGCGCCAGGGTTGGCCGCCCTCCGTGCGCCTGGCGGATGGCGTCGGCCAGCTCGTCACCGGAGACGTTCTTGAGCAGGTAGCCGATCGCGCCCGCCTGCAAGGCGTCCTGCACCAACTGCTTCTCTTGAAAGCTGGTCAGGGCGATCACTTGCACGTGCGGCCAGCGTTGGTGGATGGCGCGCGTGGCGGCCACGCCACCCAGCTCGGGCATGACCAGGTCCATCAGCACCACGTCCGGCTGCAGCTTCTCGACCAGCTCGATGGCCTCGCGGCCGTCGGCGGCCTCGCCCGCCAACTGCAGCTCGGGCTTGTTCTTCAGGAACGTGATCAAGCCCTTGCGCACCATGGCGTGATCGTCCACAATCAACACCCGGATCGGTTGCGTAGCCATCATCCTTCCTCCTGCCCCTCTTTTGGGGCCCACAGCACGCTCACCTGGGTGCCGTGCCCGGGCTGGCTCTCCACGTTCAGCGCCGCGCCAATCGCCTGGGCACGCTCCTGCATGATGCCCAGTCCCATGCGGTCCTGCGGGCGCTGCACCGCATCAAAGCCGCGACCGTCGTCGCGGATGGAGAGCAACACGCCTGGCTGCGACCCGACGGCTGACTGGCCCTCGCTCTTGCCAGCGTAATCCAGACGCACCCTCACTTGATGCGCGCGTGAGTGCTTGGCGGCGTTGTTCAGCGCCTCCTGGGCGATGCGGTAGAACGCCAGGCGCACGTCCGGCGGCAGTTCAATCTCTTCTTGCGTCTGCACCTGCACCGGGATGCCTGACCTGCCACTGGCGGCCTCGCCCAACTGCCGCAACAGGTCCTGCAGGCGCGTCTCCACCAGTGCCGCCGGGCGCAGCTCCAGCAGCAGCGTGCGCATCTCGGCCAAGGCGCCCCGGCTCAGGCTGCGCAGCTCCTGCAACAGCCCGCGCCCTTCCTGCGGGTCTCGCTCCCAGGTGGCGGGCAGGGCTTCGGCCACCAGACTGGCGGAGAACAGTGTCTGCGTGACCGCGTCGTGCAGCTCGCGCGCCAGGCGGCTGCGCTCTTCCAGCACCGCCAGCTCTTGCGATTGCTCGTACAGGCGCGCGTTCTCGATCTGCAGGGCGGCGCGCTGGGTCAGGGCCTGGAACAGCCGCTGCTCTTCCTGGCTGGCCGCGTACGGCTCGGCGAAACTGACGTTGAAAACTCCCAGCACTTGCTTGCCCAGCGTGATCGGAATGAATAGCAGCGAGCGCACGCCCTCGTCGCGGAAAGCCTGCACGAGCCGCGGGTCCTCCTGGTTGCAGCGCGGATCGGCCAGGCAGTCCCCCACCCACACGGTTTCGGCGTTCAGCGCGCCGCCCTGCAGATCGAGAACG
>CAYZKS010000165.1:0-7409 GCA_964478725.1 uncultured Anaerolineales bacterium | reverse complement strand
ACCTTCAATTGAGGCAACACTTGCCTACGGTAACACTTCCATTTGACGCAACACGCTGGCTTGACAAGGCAACCTTTCAGGCATAGAATGGGTTAGAATCAACGCTTCCTGGATGTTGTTGCCCGTCCTGGGAGGCAGCGACAGACTGTTGAGGTTCCTTCTCCCTCAGTGCCGCTGGCCCTCCACCTGCGGAAAGGAGGTGGTGCGTCGGGATTGAGATCTCGTCCTCTGTCTTTGGGTTATCGGATGCACCGGCTAATGCGTGAGACTGAGTGTAACCTTGAGGAGGGGAGAAATGAACTCGATCATCGTTTTGATCATCGCGGCCGCTGCCTTGTACGTGGGCTACTTTGTTTACGCCCGCAGACTCAACACAGACGTGATTCAGCCCGATGCCAAGAAGGCAACGCCCGCCAAGATGTACATGGACGGCGTGGATTTCATGCCGGCCAGCCGCAACGTGCTCTTTGGATACCAGTTCAAGTCCATTGCCGCGCTGGGCCCCATTACCGGACCAATTGTCGCCGTGGCTTGGGGTTGGCTCCCAGCGCTGGTGTGGATCATCCTTGGCACTTTCTTCATCGGTTGGGTGCAGGATTATGGCAGCATGATGATGAGCCTGCGTCGCGACGGCGAAACCATGGGCGCTCTGTCCTACAAGCTCATCTCTCCGCGCGCTCGCAACATCCTGATGCTGTTCCTCTACTTCTATCTGCTGCTGATCATGGGATCCTTTGGTAACCTGGTGGGCAAGAACCTGATGGCCAACCCCAGGGTGCCCTTCGGCATGATTGCGGTGACGCTTATGGGCATCCTGGCCGGACGCATGACCTACAAGTGGAAGCAGGACATCATTCTGACCACCGTCGTGACCGTGCTTCTGTCTTTCGTCGGCGTCTGGTTAAGCACGTTGCCGGCCATCTCCGGCTTTGTCACGAATCTGTTCGGAGGGGCCAAGCCACCGGTGCTGTTCCTGACAGTGACGCAAGCCCAGTTCATCGGCAGTCTGCTGGTGCTGCTCTTCTGCTACCTTGGTGCGGTGCTGCCGATCTGGTCCTGGGCTCAGCCGGTCAACTATGTGTCGTTCTGGATCGTTGCCCTGGGCATGCTGGGCGGGTTGGTGGGCCTGCTGATCTGGCACCCTGGCATGGGCGACTTCCCGGCTTTTACCCAGTGGAATATCGGCGCAGGCCCTCTCTGGCCCATGCTGTTCGTTACCATTGCGTGCGGCGCCATCTCTGGCTGGCACAGCTTGGTCTCCACTTCGGGCACGGCTCGCCAGTTGGAGCGCGAGACGGACGCCCTACCCGTAGGTGGTGGCGCCATGTTCCTGGAGATGGTGCTGGCCGTCATCTCACTTCTAACGGCCACCGCGGCGTTCGGCAGCTTCAGCGCTTACCAGGAAGCAGTGAAACCGGGGGCGCTGGGCGTCTTTGCTGAGGGCCTGGCGCGCTTCCTGGATTACGTGGGTGTGCCGCACACCTTTGGCGTGGCCTACGGCTCGGTCTTCCTGGCCATCATGGGACTGACCATCATGCAGTTGGCGGTGCGCTTCATGCGCGTGGCGAGCGCCGAGTTGGTTGGCGACAAGGTGCCGCTCTTCAAGAACGTGCACTTTGGCACTATTGTGGCGCTGGTCCTCACCGCCGTTTTCGTGTGGATCATCCCCTGGCTGACCATCTGGACGGCTTTCGGCGCCGCCAACCAGTTGATGGCTGGCCTGGCCTTGCTGCTCATCTCGTTGTGGCTGCGCTCCGAGGGGAAGAAGCATGGTTGGGCGCTCTATCCTTCGATCTTCATGCTCGTCACCACGCTCGCGGCGCTGCTGCTGTTGGCCTACAACCAGTTCAGGGCCTTTGGCGGGGCCAAAACCAGTCAGGCAGCCATCGCAGCCCTTCTGGTCGGCATCATTGCGGCGGTTCTGGTGGTGGCGGCGGCCTTCCTGATCGTGGATGGCGCGGCGGCTTTGCGGAAGAAGGTGGCGCAGCCGGCCAAGAAAGTGACTTAGGGCCGCATTGTACAAGCACGGGGACAAGCAGAGAGTACACACGAACTCAATGAGCAGTTGGTGTGGGCCCAGCGGTGTCCGCAGTTTCCGTGCTTGACCAATCTGTTGACCTCGTGGCGGGAGGCCCGCGGAGGCCTCCCGCCAGCGGGCACCGGGAGGAGAAAGCCCTCTTCCCACTGGAGATGGTGTTACACGGCAACAACAGGCGCCAATGAGTGAGCCTGACACCGGCAATCGCAAACTAACGACTCTCCTGCGCGAAATGGGCAGCGCTGCTCGCGAGGTTCTGTACGGCATGACCACGTATGAGTGGAAGCGTGGTCTGGACCGTCAGCGTGCCGAGGTCGAGCGTTTGTTCATGCTGGTTACGTTTGGTGAGTTGATCGGCCTGCCCATTCTGCCGCCGTACTACACGCTGCGGCTGCTGCCGTACGCTTTGCCCCTGCTGCACGGCTGGAAGAGGGCGCTGGCCTGCGAGCGTGACTGGACCAGCCTTGCGGAGCTCATTGAAGGACTCGACTAAGGAGGTAGAAGACTGACATGCCAGAGGATGAGAAACGAGAAAGCCTGCTGAAGCGTTTTGGGAAATCCTCGAAGGAACTGCTGTACGGCATGGCGGGCCACGACATGACCCGTTTTGCCCTCAAGACGCGCGGCAGTATGGAGCACCTCTTCATTCTGATCACGATGGGAGACCTGTTAGGTATCCCCATTCTGCCACCGTACTACTCGCTGCGACTGCTGCCCTACGTGGTGCCGCAGATCAGCACCTGGAAGCGGCGCATGCTGCGCGAGCGCGACTTGACTGACGCTCTGGCCTAGGACTCACCACGGAGACCACTGGAGACCCCTGGCAGCAGAGTCTCATCCTTTCAGTGTCCTCTGTGTACTCTGGTAAGACATGGAGGTAACTCGTTGTCCACAACGCTTTGCGGTACTTCATCGCTCGCTGAGACGTTCCGTGCTCACCCCAATCGCCGCTACATCGAGTTTGGCGGCAAGGGCGGACTGGGCAAGACGACCTTCTCCGCCGCCACCGCCTACTGGCTGGCGCAGCAAGGACAGAAAGTGCTGGTATTCTCCGTGGATCCCCAGGCCTCCTTGTCGGATATCTTCGAGCGTGACATCTTTGGCAAGGGGCCGGTAGAAATCACGCACAACCTCTTTGCTCAGGAGATTGACGCGGATCGGCACATCAAGGACTACCAGGAGGAGATTCGCAAGAAGATCCTGGACATGTATGGTCTCGAAAAGGTGCCGGACGAGATCGAGGACTATATCCAGGCCGCAGCGGCCGAGCCGGCCATGGAGGAGAGCGCGATCTTTGACGCAGTCGTCGATATCGTGGTTGGGCGGGACTATGATTACTACATCTATGACTTGGTGCCACTCGGCCATGCGCTCTACTACCTGAGCATGGCCAGCATCTACGATGAGTGGATTGAGAAGATCACCAAGCTGCGAGAGGAGATGCAAGAGTATTCTCAGGTGGCGGCCATTATGGAGCGCAAGAAGGAGAGCGAAGAGGATCAGATCCTGGCCGAGTTGCAGGACATCCGCCAGCGCATCAATGTCTCTTCGGGCATCCTGACCGACCGCGAGAAGACGGCCTTTTTCTTCGTCGTGACGCCTGAGGAGATGATCATCCTGGACACGCAAAAAGCCGCTGGCCTGTTTGCCAAGTACCAGGTGCCTATCTGTGGCTACATCGTCAATCGCGTGGTGCCGCCGCAATTGGCGCAACAGAACATCCCCGAGTACCTACGAAACCGCATCGCCATGCAGGAGCGCTACCTGAAGAAGATTGACGAGACCTTTGGCGCAGGTGTGCTGGCCCGCGTTCCCGAGTTCGAGCGCGACATCACTGGCATGGAAATGATCGCCAAGGTGGCGGATTCGCTCTTCGGAGGTGGCGCATGATCACGACCAACACCTGCCAGTTCCTGGAATTGCACCCACAGATGAAGTATCTTTTCTTCGGAGGCAAAGGCGGCGTTGGCAAGACGGTCATGGCCGGCGCCGCGGCCCTGTGGATGGCGCGCCAGGGCAAGAAGACCCTGCTGGCCTCGACCAACCCGGTGCACTCGCTGAGCAGCCTCCTGGACCAGGACGTGTTCGGCAAGCCCACGCCGGTCAACGGCGTGCCCAATCTCCTGGCCTACGAGATTGACACCAAGGACACCATTGCCAAGTCCAAGGTGGAGCTAACGGAGAAGATCGAGTGGTTCCTGAAGTACGCGGACATCAAGACTCGCGCCGACGAGTTCATTGAGTCTGCCACCATGAATCCGGCCTTTGAAGAGTCGGCCATGTTTGAGAACATGATCGACCTCATGTTCGAAGATCAGTACGAGTCCTACGTCTTTGACACCGCTCCGACCGCCAACGCACGACGTTTGCTGGGCATGTCCAGCGTCTACGGCATGTGGGTCAACAAGATGGTGCAGAGCCGGGAGGAGGCCAAGTCGCTGAAGGAGCTGCTGTCCTACTCCAAGAAGAAGGAGGAGAAGGACCCTCTCATGGAGTACCTGCTCAGGCTGCGCATACGCATGGAGCGCGCCAAAGGGCTGCTCACTGATGAGCAGAAGACTGCCTTCTTCTTCGTCACTCTGCCGGAAGCGCTGCCTATCGCGGTGATCAAGCGCTTCATCCACTGGTTCGAGGAGTTTGGCATTCCTGTGGGCGGAGTGATCGTCAACATGCTGATTGACAAGGAATCCGTTGGCCCGGAATCGCCCGAGTTCGTCCGCAACCGGGTGGCCATGCAGGATCGTCACATGGAAGACATCTGGCGCAGCTTCCCTGACGTCTGTGCGTTGGTGCCGCTGTTTGAGACCGAAGTGCGTGGCGTTGAGATGCTGGAGCGCACGGCCGCGCGGGTCTTTGCGCCCTGATTGGCGGCATAGAAACCCGTCTTCTCCAAGAAGACGGGTTTCTGAGTTATTCCAGGTGGAGATGCGCGTGCGATGTCGATAAACCCATACATGGTGCTGGCTCTCGAGGCCTTGCTGTTTGCCCTGCTGTTTGGCCTCCTGTCCTGGCTGCGAGGCGAGGGCTTGCCGATACGCTTTGCCTGGGAAGTGGTCGCGCTCACCGCAATCAGCTTGGGTCTATCCTGGGCGGTGCGCATCTCAATTCATCCGGTGCTGTTTCTACTGTTCATCTACATTGTGACCATGCGTGCGCGGCTGCTGGTGGACCTGGCGAATTCCCTCTCTGCGCGCCGACGTTACTCTCCAGCCTTGGCGCTACTCGGCCTGGCTGAGCGCTTGGCAACCGACCCAGTCACCCGAACGATGGTGCGTATCAACACTGCGGTTGTGTGGATACGCCAGAAACGCTTGGATGAGGCAGTTGCCCTCCTCAACGCTGCCTTGGCGGACCTGCCGATAGGACGCGGAAGTCCCAAGTACGAAGCGGCCTGCCGCTACGACCTTGGATTGGCCTACTTGCGCCTCCGGCAGGATGGCAGCGCCGTCCAACAGTTCAATCAGGTGATCGAGCTACTGCCGAATTCACTTTACGCGCGGGGAGCTGAGGCCGCCCTCCGAGAGCGGCGCCGCACCGACAAGCAGGAAGAGCAACCCTCCGCAGAGTCCGGTTGAGTCGTCATTTCCCCTGATTGCACCGGCTGTGATAGCGTGTTTGAGCCGGTCTCGCATGCGGGCACCAGCTGCAGTCTCAATCTGCAGCGCTCCGCTGACAGCCTATCTTTCGCATTTCACGAATCTGGAGACTTCGCATGCCCAAAGAACGTGTCGGCTTCATCGGCCTTGGCATCATGGGCGCACCTATGGCTGCGCACATTCTGCGAGGTGGCTATCCGCTGCTAGTCTACAATCGCACCCGCCCGAAAATGGAATCGTTACTGGCGCAGGGAGCTCAGGCGGGCGCATCATGCCGTGAGCTGGGCAAAGGCTGTGACGTAGTCATCTCGATAGTTTCGGACTCGCCGGATGTGGAGCGAGTCTATCTGGGCGAGGAAGGCGTGTTGGCAGGTGCGAAACCCGGCACTCTGCTGATCGACATGTCCACGATTGCGCCGGCGACAGCAGTGCGCGTAGCTCAATCTGCGAGGGAGAAGGGCTGCCCCATGCTGGACGCTCCGGTGTCGGGTGGAGACGTTGGTGCGCGTGAGGCTACGTTGTCCATCATGGTGGGCGGCGATGTGGAAGCCTTTGAGCGCGCCAGGCCGATTCTGGAGCTGATGGGCAAGCCGCTGCTGTGCGGGCCATCCGGCGCTGGCCAGACTGTAAAGGCCTGCAACCAGACCGTGACGGCCTTGCACATTCTGGCAATGTCGGAAGCACTAACCTTGGCCTGCAAGTCGGGCGTTGACCCTGCTTTGGTGCTAGGGGTGCTGGGCGGCGGATATGCGCAATCGCGTATTCTGGATCTGCGCGGCCTGCGCGTGGTCGAGCAGGATTTTGTGCCCGGGTTCAAAGCCAAGCTCCATTACAAGGACCTGGGCATCGTGCAGGAGACGGCTCAGGCCGCGGGTTGCCGCCTCCCGGGCGTCTCTCTGGCCCGCGAACTCTTTGCGAACATGCTGGCGCGAGGCTGGGGCGAGCTGGATCATTCGGCGCTGATTAGGGTGATTGATGAACTGGGCGGTGCAGTGCAGTAGTGGCCCTTGCTTCAATGGACGCCGTGCTCTGCCTGGTGTTCCTCAAGAGATGCACAACACGAAACAGCCAGGCGTACAGCTTTCCTGTACGCCTGGTGAGTGAACAGTTGATGGGTAACTACACAGCCTACCCTAGCTTTACTTCTTTGGAGCTCTCCCAGAGGCCGTGAATGTTGCACAACGAAACTGCAATCAGGGTACCAGGCGCGTTGACCTTCATTGCGAACTGGACGTCAGGGCCGGCATAGACGGGACCCTGGTTAGCGCCTTTGACCGCCTCACCGTGGGCGGTGAATTCAAAATGCCCCACCTGGTAGAGGAACTTGTCTCCCTCGGGTTGAAAGTACACGTCGATCCAGCGGATGTGGTGTTCCGTGGTGTTGGGGTGGGGGATCTCCTTACCTATGCTTGCACTGACCATGAACATCTTGTCGGCAGCTACGCTGTCCGGGCTTTCGATCACCGGGACATGCTTCTCCGCTTTCCAATCCCCTGTCTGAATGCGCTCACCGAGTCTCATGTTGTCTCCTTCCCAGTCTTATTACTTCACGGGCTCGAACATGTCTTTGGCAGCCCCACATTCAGGGCAAACCCAGTCATCCGGTAGATCCTCAAAGGCTGTTCCTGACTTGATGCCTCCGTCAGGATCGCCCTTCTCGGGATCGTAGATGTAGCCACAAACCTGACACTCCCACTTTTCCATTTGGGCCTCCTTTCAAGATTGTGTCACTCCTGTATATTGTACTGCAGAGCGGCAGCGCCTGTCAAAGCGTG
>CAYZKS010000164.1:0-7533 GCA_964478725.1 uncultured Anaerolineales bacterium | reverse complement strand
GCAACGGGCACAAGGCTACGTCTGTCTGCCCCCAATGTGAACTAGACCATGCTGAGTGAGAAGTGTCACGCATCACGCAACACATGCAAGGAGGTGTAAATGCGCATTGTCATTACCGGCAGTGCCGGACAGTTAGGACAGGCTTTACAGGCGACGCTCAGTGGCGAGGACCTGCTCCTGTTGGACCTGCCAGAGCACGATGTCACCCGCTATGAGCAGACGCAGCAACTCATTGCCGACTTTCGTCCGCACGTAACCGTGCACGCCGCCGCTTTCACTAATGTTGATCAGTGTGAACTGGAGCCAGAAACCGCCTACCGCGTCAATGCCCTGGGCACGCAGAACGTCGCCCTGGCCTGTCAGCGTTGCGATGCGGCCATGGTTTACATCAGCACCGATTACGTCTTTGATGGCACCAAGAACGAACCGTACTGGGAATGGGACGCACCCAACCCCCAGAGCGTCTACGCGCGCTCCAAGCTGGCCGGCGAGTACTACACCCAGACCCTGCTGAACCGATTCTACATCGTGCGTACGGCCTGGCTATACAGTCGCACAGGCAAGAACTTTGTCCAGACTGTCCTGCGGCTGGCCAACGAGCGGGACAAACTGTATTTTGTCACCGACGAGATCGGATCACCGACCTACGCCCCCGACCTGGCCGAGGCCGTGCGCAAGTTGATTGCCCATCCGCTGTATGGTATCTATCACTTTACCAACGCCGGTGTGTGCTCGCGTTACGAATGGGCAAGAGCGATCCTGGAGCTGGCTGGCCGCCCAGATTACCCGATCCTCCCTACGCAGGGCTATCAAAGGCCAGCCAAAGTGCCGGCACGTTGTGAATTGCGCAATTTTTGTGGGGCGACGCAACTCGGCATCACCCTGCGTCCCTGGCGGGAGGCGCTTGCGGATTACTTCCATGGCTCGTGAGACCTTTTCAGTCATCATCCCCAACTGGAACGGGGCCAAATTCCTGCCTGGCTGCCTCAATTCGCTGCGCGCTCAGACGTACAGGCACTTCGAAGTCCTCGTCGTGGACAACGCTTCGACGGATGAATCTGTGGCTTTGATTCGGCGCGACTATCCAGAGGTGCAGCTTATCACCCTGCCCCACAACCGCGGTTTCGCCGGCGCGGTCAACGCTGGCATCGCGGAGGCTAAAGGCACGCTCGTGGCTCTGCTGAATCAGGATGCTGAAGCTGATCCACGCTGGTTGGAAGAAATAGCACGCGTTGCCCAGGGGCACCCTGAGGCCGGCGCGGTAGCATGTAAGATCATGCTTTTCGATCAGCGCGACCACTTTCATTCGGCGGGAGACAGCTACCGTTTGGACGGCATACCAGTCAACCGTGGCGTGTGGCAGAAGGATGAAGGCCAGTACGACATCGAGACCGAAGTATTCGCCGCCTGCGGCGGTGCTGGGGCATACCGCAAGTGCGTCCTGGATGAAATCGGGTGGTTCGACGAGGGTTTCTTCATGTATTGCGAAGACGTGGACCTGGCCTGGCGCCAGCAACTGGCGGGGTGGCGCACCATCTATGCCCCGTGTGCCGTTGCCTTCCACCACCTGAGTGCCAGCGGTGGAGGCGTGATTGCCAGCTACTACACGGGCCGCAACACCATTTACGTGATTGTCAAGAATGTGCCTGGCCCTCTGCTGCGCAAACACTGGCCAGCGATGCTGGCCGCCCAGTTGCGCATTAGCAGAGAGGCACTGCGGGCCTGGCGTGGTGCGGCGGCACGGGCGCGATTGCGTGGCCAACTGGCGGGATTGCTGACCTGGCCACGCCTGCTGGGCCAACGACGCACGATACAGCGTTCGCGCCGCGTGCCTGTCGCCTACCTGGAAAGCCTGCTAGAGGCGGTTGACTAGGAACTGTGTCCCTGGTATCATATGCCTATACCCTGATATACCGTGTGCACAGAAACCCGTTTTCGGACCGAAAACGGGTTTCTCAGGCCTGTTGAACAGGAGAATCCAAGATCAAAGCTACTGTGACCGAGCCATACTTGAGCATTGTTGTGCCAGCCTATAACGAAGAGCGGCGCTTGCCCAACACGCTGCGCCACATCACATCGCACCTGCAAGCCAAAAGCTACGCGGTGGAAATCATCGTCGTGGATGATGGCAGCACTGACAACACCGCCCGCCTGGTGGAAGAGTTGGCGGAAACAGACTCCATCGTCCACCTGATCCGCAACGAGCACCGCGGCAAAGCCTATGCGATACGTACGGGCATGCTGGCAGCCAGAGGGGAATATGTGCTGTTCACTGATGCGGACGAGGCCACTCCCATCAGCGAAGTAGACAAGCTGTTGCCTCGCCTCGAGGAAGGATACGATGTGGCCATTGCTTCGCGGGAGGGCCTGGGGGCCAGACGCTACAATGAGCCCTGGTACCGTCACGTGATGGGCCGCGTGTTCAACTTTATCGTGCAGAGCCTGGCCGTACCAGGAATAGAGGACACACAATGCGGCTTCAAGGCTTTCCGCCGTGAAGCCGCCCGCGACTTGTTTGGGAATATGCAACTCTATGGAGCTGGAGCGGGCACCGTGCGGGGCGCACTGCTCACTGCCTTCGATGTAGAAATCCTTTTCCTGGCCCGCAAGTGGGGCTACCAGATCGCTGAGGTGCCTGTACAGTGGTACTATGGTGCGGATAGCAAGGTCAACCCACTGAAAGACTCTTGGCACAATTTGCGTGACGTCCTGCGCGTGCGTTACAACGATCTACGAGGGCATTACAAGCGCAGCAGGGGCTAGGCAGATGCCCTGATATGGAATGACGCGACTTGCACTGCAATGGAGATGAGCCTGTCCATGACCATACCTAAAAGCACATCTCGCTGGCTCCTGGGGCTAATCGTCGTCTCCTATCTCGCCCTGGGCACACTCTACGCACTGCGAACGCCAAAATGGCAGGCCCCCGATGAGCCGGCGCATTTTAATTACATACAGTATGTGGCACAAGAGAGCAGCTTCCCGGTGCTTCAGTCGGGCGATTATCCACAGCAGTACCTGGAAGAAATCAAAGCGGCCAGGTTCCCACCATACATGTCCATTGCCCCCCTGCGCTACGAGTTTCACCAACCTCCGCTGTATTACCTGCTGGGAGCCATCTTGTACCGTCTCACCGCAAGCCTAGGTTTCGAGCGGCAATTCCTGGCGCTGCGGCTCTTTTCCGTCGCGCTGGGAGCTATGGTGCTGTTGGTGGCATACCTTCTCGGCCGTGAAATCTTCCCCGAGGCCGAGTTTCTGCCGCTGGCGGCGACTGCCTTCATCGCAGTCGTGCCCATGCACCTGACCATGACCGCGGCCATCAACAACGACACGCTGGCAGAGTTGTTGCTGCTGCTGATTCTGTGGCAAGCAGTGCGTGCCGCCCAGAACGGGTTGGCCACCCGGCGTGCCATCGCCATTGGCGTCTTGCTCGGGCTGGCGCTGCTGACCAAGACCACTGTGTATCTACCGGCGGCAGGCGTGATCGTCGTAGCCGTTTTGCTGGCTCATAGTAGGCGCTTTGGCGCCAAAGAGCGCACTGAAGTGCGCACTACGAGCCATTTCGCCCACAAGGGGCTGGACTACGGTTGCATTCGCGATGTGCTGTACGTTCTCACCCCGGCTCTGCTCCTGGCGACACCATGGTTTGTGCGCAACGCCTGGGTGTATGGCAACCTGGATTTCTTCGTCTGGAGGCGGCACGATCTGGTAGTAGCTGGCCAGTTGCGCACCGCGGACTTGATGGCGCAGATCGGGCCGGTCGGCCTGTTGAAGCAGTTTACGCTGACCACCTTCCACAGTTTCTGGGCGCAATTCGGGTGGATGGGGGTCTTGGTTGACGAGCGAATCTATTGGGGCCTGGCGCTGCTCTGTGCCATGCTGGCTTTTGGCTTTCTGATTTGCATGGTCAGGGTCTGGCGCGACAGAACTATCCCGACGCAGGCTCAAAGCCGTGCACAGACCCTGTTAGCTGTGGCAGCCGTGCTTTCCATACTTACATATGTGGGGTATAATATTAAATTCGTACAGCATCAGGGACGCTATCTCTTCCCAGCACTGGGCCCGCTGGCGCTGGGAGTCGCGCTTAGCCTGCAGGAGATGCTGCGACCACGCACCGCACGACTGCTGGCCACGGCGTTGCTGGTAGCCAGCATGCTCTTGTTCATGTGTGGAGCGCTGAGTGGTGACCTGCCCGGATGGAGCCTGGCCCTGCTGGCTGCAGGAGCGGCATTCCTGGCCAGTGCAGGATGGCTGCCTGCTCACTGGCGATGGCTTCCTCCGGCATTGCTCTACGTCGCGTTCCTGGCTCTGGATTGGATTTGTCTGTTTGCCTACATCGTGCCCATGCTCAGAGTGGGGGGCAGTTGATGAAATGACATTCCTGCTTTTGTGATAGAAGGAGGTTGTAGTCTGATGAGCGATGACCTTTGCATTTTCAGTGGAAGCGCACACCCTGAACTGGCAGAAGAGATCTGTGCCCTGCGCGGCGTAGCGTTGAGCCCATCCGTGACGCGGCACTTTCAAAACGACAACCTGTACGTGCAACTTCAAGCGCCTGTGCGGGAGCGCGATGTCTTTATTATCCAGCCCTTTTATCCGCCGCCGGTTAGCGACCGCATTTTAGAACTGCTACTGATGCTCGATGCCGCCCGCTCAGCCTCGGCCAGACGGGTCACCGCAGTCATACCCTACTATTCCTACAGTCGTTCGGACAAGAAGGATGAGCCACGCATTTCCATCGCTGGCCGGCTGATTGCGGACTTGCTGGCCGCAGCGGGGGCACAGCGCGTCCTGACCATGACCTTACATACCCCCCAAGTACACGGCTTTTTCAGCGTGCCTACCGACCATCTCAGTTCGATGCCCGTCTTCACGAGCTATTTCCAGGACAAGGATTTGAGCGATAGCGTGGTCGTCACTCCAGACATCGGCCATGCCAAACGAGGCACGGAGTTGGCCCGCCAGTTGCGCTTGCCCGTGGCGGTGGTGAGCAAAAAACGCATCAGCGACAGTGAGGTGTTGGTGGAAGGACTGATTGGGGACATACACGGCAAAAAAGCCATCCTCGTAGACGATGAAATCGCCGCTGGCACATCAATGATCGAGGCGCTCAAGTTGCTGCGCAGCCAAGGCATGACCCAGGCCACGCTCGTTTGCACCCACGGCATCTTCTGTGGTCCGGCGGTACAAAACCTGGCCGCCATACCGGACATCAAGGCCATCGTCACTACCAACACCGTCCCCATACCGCTGGAAAAGCGCATCAAAGGTATGGAGGTTCTATCGGTGGCCCCGCTGTTCGCCGAAGCGATCCGTCGCATCCACGAGGGAGAGACGATGCAGCCCTTGTTTGACTATTGAAGCGATGAAATGGGCAACGATTGCCGCAACAAGGCGCATACTGGCTCGCGAACAGGGAGCAATAGCCAAGGATTGGGGTGGCAAGCTCCCCGTGGCCCTGATCTATCCCAATACTTATTATGTAGGCATGTCCAGCCTGGCCCTGCAAAGCCTCTATCGCCTGTTCAACGCCCGACCAGATGTCGTCTGCGAACGGGTCTTCTGCGGCTACAGGCGGCTGCAGCATGGCTCTATCCCACTCTCCCTGGAGACACAGCGCCAACTTGAAGATTTTAGCGTCTTAGGCATCACCTTTTCGTTCGAGCTGGACTACCTGAATTTCGTGGCCCTTTTGCGCAGCGCCGGCATTCCACCGCTGTCCATCGAACGCGACGAAGCCTATCCCCTTCTCCTGGCTGGAGGCCCTGCCGTTTCTGCCAACCCCGAGCCGCTGGCCGCGTTGTGCGATGCCTTCGTGATTGGCGAGGTCGAGGAGATTCTGCCGCACCTGCTTGACACCCTGCAAAATGGCATCCTGGGCCGCAGGCCAGACCTGCTGAAGGAGTTGGCCAAAATACCGGGAGTGTACGTGCCATGTCGGATACAGGATACAAGAGGCAAGATACAAGCTCCCGCAGGTACCGGATATCCTGAATCCTCTATCCTGTATCCTGCATTTAGCGTGCAGCGCCAATGGGTGCGGAACCTGGACCTCTATCCCACTCATACCTCTGTCTTCACCCAGGCTACGGAATTCGGCGCAATGTACCTGATGGAAATCGCACGC
Source organism: uncultured Anaerolineales bacterium (assembly GCA_964478725.1). Lineage (GTDB taxonomy): Bacteria > Chloroflexota > Anaerolineae > UBA2200 > UBA2200 > CAYZKS01. Next base: position 1,406 of record CAYZKS010000164.1, on the reverse strand, counting down.
GGCTGCGGACGTGGCTGTCGCTTCTGCCTGGCCGGATGCCTGTACCGGCCACCACGCGAGCGCAGCGCAGCGTCGCTGCTCGAACAGGCTCGCTTGGGGCGACAATTCCGCTCCAGGGTTGGCCTGGTGAGCGCGGCTGTGTCGGACTATTCGCAAATCGAGGAGCTGCTCGCTGGCTTGCAGGACCTGGGGATGCTGATTTCTGTGTCTTCCTTGCGCATTGACCCGCTGCCTGATGTGCTGTTGAGCGCCCTGGCTGCCAGCGGCACACGCACCTTAACGGTGGCCCCAGAAGCTGGCTCCGAGCGGCTGCGCACGGCTATCCATAAGCACATCCATCACCAGGACATCCTGAACGCCGCTGAACAAGCTTCTAAGCATCATTTCCCTGAATTGAAGCTGTATTTCATGATCGGTCTGCCTGGGGAGGAAGAGGAGGATGTGCAAGCGGTCATCGAGCTCGTGCGGGCAGTAGCCCGTGTGTTTCGTGGACAGATACTGGTCAGCGTTGCACCCTTTGTGCCCAAGGCACAAACGCCTTTCGAGCGCCAAGCTATGGCCCCTGCACCCGTTCTGCGCGAGCGTCTGCGCAGCCTCGCCAGTGGCTTGCGAGCGCTGGACGTACGCATGACATCCGAGAGCGTGGCCTGGGCCAGGGTTCAGGCGGTTCTGGCGCGTGGTGACCGGCACCTAAGTGCGGCACTGGCTTCGGTGCAAACGCCATCGCTAGCGGATTGGGAGCGCGCCCTGCACGAGCATGGCCTGACCAGCGAGCACTACACCCGTGCGCGCAGTACCGGCGAGGAGTTACCATGGGGCTTCATCCGTATGGGGGCCTTTGCTTAGAATCGGGTGTCTGCCTAATTCCTGAGATAGACCCACCTCGCCAAGCCTTTGACTTTGGAAGATACCGGCGTTATATTTGCTGCAGCGAGCAAAATGTAAAAGAAGGGGAGGCAACTATGAACGTCGTTCCATCCGAGGATCGCCGGGAGGTCAAAGGGAAGTTTCCTGGTCAGGTGAGTAAGAAAGCGGTCCTCCGCTTTGGTGTTTACGTGATACTTGGGCCAGCGGTGTTGTTCTTGGCGGCAGGCCGGCTGAACTGGCTAATGGGCTGGGTCTATGTGGGAATGCTGAGTACGCACAACAGACGCGCTATCGCCTGGTGCCGGGCATCTGGTAACGCATCCTGAAAAGCATGAGCAGGCGGTCAAAAGAGTGATCCGGCGCACGTCAAATGGCCTCGTCTTCTACCAGTTCGCGTCGCTGGCCCAACACCCAGAGGTGTTGCATGCCGTCTTCACCCGCATCGGAGGCACAAGCAGCGGCGCATTCCGCAGCCTGAATGTCGGACATTTGATAGGAGATGAACCGACGGCAGTACAGGCCAATCACGACCTGATCTT
>CAYZKS010000163.1:0-7545 GCA_964478725.1 uncultured Anaerolineales bacterium | reverse complement strand
GTGCCCGTGTTTGGCCGCCGCCCACTTCGTCTTCGCGAAGCGAACGGCAAGGGGCGATACTACATTTGGCCCCAGAGCTGAACCACACCTGTGAGCGCTCTGCTACTTCCCAAGCTTGGGCTGTTGTGCTATACTTGAGCACGTGGAACAGATGATCGAACTCACTCCAGAGCAAGAAAGCATTGTTCTCGCCCCGCTTGGGCACCCGCGCCGCCTGCTGGTGGAGGGCCCTGCCGGCTGTGGCAAGACCACTGCCGCAGTTTGGCGGTTGCGGCATCTGCTGGATGTCGGTGTGCGTGCCGATTCCATTATCATCTGGGTTCCCCAGCGCTCTCTCGGCCGCCCCTACTTGGAGGCCCTTGCTCGCCCCGATGTCCCTGCTGGCGCCCGCGTGGATGTGCTGGGCATCGATGGCCTGGCGCGCCGCTCGCTGGATCTCTTCTGGCCGGTCGTCGCGGCGCAGGCAGGCTTCGATCCAGCCCGTGAGCCGGTGTTTCTGACGCTTGAGACCGCCCAATACTACATGAACCAGGTCTTGGAGCCCCATATCCAGGCAGGCGACTTCGGCGACGTGGTGGTGCCCCGCAACCGTCTCGGCAGTCAGATCCTGGACAACCTCAACAAAGCAGCCCTGGTTGGATTCCCTCCGGAGGAGATTGGCGCGCGGCTGAGTGCCGCCTGGAGTGGGCCGAGCAGCCGCCAGCGCGTCTTTGAAGCCGTGCAGAGCGCTGCCACTGCTTTCCGCAAGCTCTGCATCGAGCATAACCTGCTGGACTTTGCCATGCAGGTGCAGGTGTTCACCCAGCACCTGTGGCAGCGGCCCGAGTACAGGTCCTACCTGCTGCGACGCTATCGCCACTGGATCGTGGACAACATCGAGGAGGACATCCCCGTTGCACATGACCTGCTGCGCGAAGCTGCCGGTCAGGCATCCTCGACCCTTTGGATTTGCGACCGCGATGGCGGCTTTCGCTCCTACCTCGGCGCGGACCCGCAGGGAGCCTCGGCTCTGCGTGACCTGTGTGACAAGTGCGTGGTGTTGGATCAATCCGTGGTATCATCTCCAGACGTACAGGCCCTCACTGCGGGGCTGGCAGAGGTTGGAAAGCCACACACCACACGGGTCGACGCCTGGCCATCGCAGGAGCAGATAGAGCACGCTCTGGGGTCCATGACGGGGCATTTCCACATGCAGTTGCTGATCGCCGCGGCCGAAGAAGCGCAACGCCTCATCCTCGACGAGCATGTCCCTCCTGCTCAGATTGCGATTCTGGCGCCCTTTGTGGATGACTCGCTGCGTTTTGCCATGGTGACCGAGCTGCAGCGGCGGGGCCTGCCCGTACGCACCCACCGACCCTCGCGCGCGCTGCGGGAAGAGCCTGCGGTGCGTTGCCTCTTGGTGCTGGCAGCGCTGGCACACCCGCATTGGGAACTGTGCCCTCCGTCTGGGGACGTGGCGCTGGCATTGGTGCAGGCTCTGGATGGGCTGGACTGGGTGCGCGCCTCATTTCTGAGCAAGATCGTCTACCGCGTCAAGGAACACCGCCCACGCCTTTCCTCCTTTGCCCAAATCAAACAGGAGGCGCAGGAGCGAATCAGCTACCTTCTGGGCGCTGGTTACGACGGTCTCACGCAGTGGCTGCAGGACTATCAAGCTGGGTCGCCGCTGCTACTCGACCTCTTCTTCGGCAAGCTGTTTGATGAGGTTCTGCGGCGTCCCGGTTACGGCTTCCACGGCGACTATGATGCGGCAGCGGCCGCCGCTAGCCTTATCGAATCCGTCGGCAAGTTCCGCCGGGCTGTGGGCACCGAGGACGCCAACGAGTTGGGCCCGCGCTATCTGAGAATGGTCGAAGACGGCGTGCTGGCCGCGCAGTACCTGCTAGACAGTGCGCCCCTGGTTCCCAACGCGACCTTTCTCGGGCCGGCCTACACCTTTCTGACAGAGAACCGCCCAGTCGATTATCAGTTCTGGCTCAATGCGAACAGTCCATCCTGGGGGCGGCGCCTGTTTCAGCCCCTGACTCATCCCTTCGTACTGACACGCCACTGGCCGCGTGAGCGTTTGTGGACCGAAGAAGATGAATTTCGCAGTGGCCAGGAAATGCTGCAACGCGTGGTCTTGGGCCTCTTGCGCCGCTGCCGCGTGAGGGTGTACGTCGGGGCCAGTGAGCTCAACCCCCGCGGTGGGGAGGAACGTGGCCCCTTGCTGGACTGGGTGCAGCGCTTGATACGCCAGGCTCGTTTCGGCGCCAACTCTGCTCCGTACCTGTCTGCGGTGGAGGACGGCGATGTTTAGGCCGCGCCGCGCACAGAAAGGCGCCTTGGAGTATCCAGGGGGCCCAATGGGAATCGCCGCGGTCCCAGGCAGCGGCAAGACCGAGATACTGTCGGCCCTTGCGGCTCGCCTGGTCGCCACGAATCTGGACGAAGGGCAAGAGGTCCTCGTAGTTACCCTGGTCAATGCCGCCGTTGACAACTTCTCGCGACGTATCCGGCGCTTCTTGAAGGAGCAATACCATCTGCCCTTCAGCATCGGCTACCGAGTGCGCACACTGCATGGCTTGTCGCATGACATCGTGCGCGAGCGTCCCGCGCTGGTGGGACTATCTGAGGACTTTGCCATTGCGGACGAGCGCGAAGCGCTGGGCATCCGGACCGATGCCGTGCGCGCTCGCCTGGCGATGCATCCTGAGGTGCTACACCAGTACCTGGGCGCCGAGCTCGAGCCATACCAGATCCGCAACGTGGAGACCAAGCTGTGGCCCGAGCATATGTGCGACGTGACAGGAGCTTTCATCTCGAGGGCCAAAGACCGGGGCTGGACCCCGGAGCAGTTGCACACCTGGCTGAGCCAGTACTCGCAGCCTCTGCCTTTGGCACGCCTCTGCACAGAGGTCTACGCGGACTATCAGCGTAGCCTGGCGTACCGGGGCAAAGTCGATTTTGCCGATCTGGTGCTGCTTGCTCTAACCGCCTTGCGGCTTGACGGCGATTACCTCGAACGCCTGCGACGTCGCTGGCCCTTTATCCTCGAGGACGAGGCGCAGGACTCCAGCCAAGTGCAGCAAGAGCTTCTGACCCTCCTGGCTGGCGACAACTCCAACTGGGTGCGTGTAGGGGACTCGAACCAGGCCGTCTACTACACGTTTACCACCGCCAATCCGCGTCTCCTGCGCGACTTCCTGACGCGCACAGACGTGCGCGCCATCGAGATGGCCGAGTCAGGACGTTCTGCTCTCCCGATCATTGAGCTGGCTAACCACCTGGTCGATTGGAGCGTGGACTCACACCCGAGGCCAGAGGCACGTGAGGCTTTTCGCCCGCAGCACATCAGCCCCACTGGCCGCAAGGACCCACAGCCCAACCCAGCCACCGAGCACTGCCTGGTGTACTTCCACGCCCGTCCCCTGACACCCCAGGCCGAGATCTCCATGGTGGTCAAGTCGCTACAACGTTGGGTGCCCGAACATCTCGACAGCACTGTCGCCGTTCTGGTGCCCGACAATGGGCGCGGCGAGCAGTTCGCCAAGGCCCTCGACGAAGTGGGTCTGGAGCGCATAGAACTGCTCAACAGCACCGGACCGACGCGCCTCACGGCCAACATCCTCGGGGACCTGCTTCTGCATCTGTCCGAACCTGAGAATCCCGCACGGCTGGGCCAGGCATTCCTGGCCTGGCGCTGGCGCGAGAGTACGGAGAAACCCCGCAAGCCTCACCTGGCCAGCATCGTGCGCTTGCTTGACAAGTGTGTTCATGTCGAGGAATACCTGTGGCCGCGCCTGGGGGGCAAGGACTGGCTGCTGGCACAAGCATTCCGTGACGATCAGCCGGCCCAGGCTCTACTGTCTAAGTTCAGGCAGGTAGCCAGGCGCTGGCATCAGGCAGCCGGCCTGCCCATTGACCAACTGCTAATGACACTGTCGCAGGATCTGTTCGATGAGCCGGGTGATCTTGCCCGCGCCTATCAGTTTGCCCTGGTGTTGCGCGACTACAGCCAGGCCAACCCGTCGTACAGGCTATCTCACCTGGCGCAGGAGCTGCGACGCGTGGCGCGAAACGAACGGCGTTTCATGGGCCTGTCGGCGGAGGACACAGGTTTTGAGGCTGATCGCTACAAGGGCAAGGTGGTAGTAGCCACCATGCACAAGGCCAAGGGCTTGGAGTGGGACCGCGTGCACCTGACCGCCCTCAACAACTACGACTTCCCATCCGGCAGCGAGCTCGATCGCTACCGCAGCGAACCCTGGTACCTGCGCGACCACATCAGCACCGAGGCAGAGGCGTTGGGCCAGCTAGAGGCGCTGCCACCAGAGGCCACTGATTATGTCGAGGGATGGCCTTCACAACAGGCACGTTTGGACTATATCGGCGAAAGGCTCCGCCTGCTGTATGTCGGCATCACACGCGCCAGACGCGAGCTCATCTTGACCTGGAACACAGGCAAACGCGAAGAGGACCCCAAGCAGCCTGCCCTCGCTTTCACCGTATTGCGCACGTTCTGGGAAGCCAGGCAGGCCGAACGGTGCCGCACCCCGGAGGGAGCAGTGAACACTGCCGGACTGACAGACACGCTGCGATCTGGAACGGAGGACCTGCCGGATGACGTTGCCTGAAGGCTTCCTGTTCAACCAAAGCAACCTCCAGGACTACCTGGACTGCCCGCGCCGTTTTCAACTGCGCCATCTCGAACACCGCGCCTGGCCTGCCTCTCAGACTTTAAGTGCCCTCGAAAGCGAACATCGCATGCGCCTGGGCTACGCGTTCCATCGTCTGATGCGTCAACTGCATTCAGGGGTTTCACCTGAGCTGCTGCAGCCCGTGGCGCGCGCCGAGGCCGAGTTGTCGGTCTGGTGGGACAATTACCTCTCCATGCCCCCCAGAAACCTCCCTGGCGCGTTCCGCGAGCCCGAGCTGACCCTAGGCGTGGGGCTCGGCGCTCATCGTCTCGAAGCGCGCTACGATCTGCTGGCAGGCGAACCCGGAGGCCGATTTGTGATCGTGGACTGGAAGACCACGGCGCATCGCACGCAGCGCCACGTGCTCCAGGAGCGTGTCCAGACCCGCGTCTATCCGTGGGTGCTCGTCAGCGCAGGCGCTAGCCTGAACGCTGGCGCGCCCGTTGCGCCACAACAGGTGGAGATGACTTACTGGTTCGCCGCGTTTCCGGGCCAGCCAGAGCATTTTGCCTACAACGCCCAGCAGCAAGCCGCCGACGGAGCCTTCCTCACACGATTGTTGCAGGAGATCGAGTCGCGCCCGGCGGACGGATTCTCAAGGACGCAAGACCAGTCGCGTTGCAGGTACTGCATCTACACCTCGCTGTGTTGGGAGGAGAGTCTGATGACGCAGTCGCCCGGGGCAGCCGAGGCGGAACTGCCCGAACCCGAGCTCGACGAAATCGACCTGGAATCTGTCGTCCCCATCCCGTTCTAGAGACGAAGGCCAAGCATGGATTGGGTAGAGCCACAGCCGGTGCAGGTGCCAAAGGAAGTGCTGGCAGTTGCCGGGTCAGATCTGGTGGCGCAGGCTTTGGTGCGGCGAGGCCTCCACACTAGCGCGGATGCCTTGGCCTTCCTGGATCCCGCGCACTACCGCCCTGCCCCTCCGCTCGAACTGCCGGACATGTCGGTAGCTGTGGATCGCCTCAAGGCTGCTATCTCTCATGGGGAGCGTATCCTCGTCTGGGGTGACTTTGACGTGGATGGCCTGACCTCAACGGCACTGCTCGTGGAGGCGCTTCAGGCACTGGGCGCCCACGTGTTCTGGCATGTGCCCAGCCGACAGGATTCGCATGGCATCCACTGGCACACGCTACAGCCGTTTCTGGGACAGGGCGTGCGCGTGTTGCTGACCTGCGACACGGGGGTCACGGCTCATCATACCCTGGCCCTGGCGCGCAACGCTGGACTGGACGTCGTAATCACAGATCACCATGCTCTGCCAGCAGAGCTTCCTACTGCCCTTGCCGTGGTCAATCCCCACCGCCTACCGTCAGAGCACGCACTTGCCAGCCTGTCGGGAGTAGGCGTGGCCTTCGAGTTGGCCGTGGCGCTGAATGCGCCCGAGAAGGGCCTGGACTTGGCGGCCCTGGGACTGGTAGCGGACCTGGCGCAACAGCAGGGCGACGTGCGCTACCTGCTGCAGCTAGGTCTGCAGTCGCTTCGTCGCGGCCAGCGCGTGGGCGTGCAGGCGCTGCTGGAAGTGGCCGACCTGGATGCAGCACTCCTGGACGAGACCGACATTGGCTTCGCACTCGCTCCGCGCCTCAATGCCCTGGGGCGCTTGGCGCAAGCCGCCGTAGGTGCCGAGCTGTTCCTCACCCACGACCTGGCCCGCGCACGGGCCATTGCTTCGGAAGCCGAGGCCTGGAACGTGCGTCGTCAGTTCCTCAGCAAACAGGTGGCGGTCTCGGCGCAGGAGCAGTTGCGGAGAAACCCCAACATGGCATCCCAGCCCGTGCTCCTGCTAACCCATCCTGACTGGCCAGGAGGCGTTCTTGGCGTCGCTGCCAGCCGCCTCGTGGACCGCTACTACCAGCCGGTGGTTCTCATCTCCACACCGCCCGGCGAACTTGCGCGTGGTTCGGCGCGCTCAGTGCCAGGAGTCGACATTCATGCGGCCCTGGCCACACAGGCAGAGTTGCTGGAGTCCTTCGGCGGTCACGCCATGGCCGCCGGCTTTTCGATTGCCCCAGAGCGCATTCCTGACCTGAGACGAGCTCTGACCCAAGCGGTCGCTGCTCAGCTTGCGCAGGCTCCAGCGGAGAGAAAGCTGGCCATCGAAGCCTTCCTGCCCTGGTCGCGCCTATCCCTTGAACTACGCGACGAACTTGGACACCTGGGTCCGTTCGGCCCCGGCAATCCTCCTCTGTATCTAGCCACGCGCCACCTGCGCGTCAAGACCGAGCGCACGGTCGGCCGCACCAGCGAGCACCGGCGCCTGGAAGTGCAGGACGAGGCAGGTCACACTCGGTCAGTACTGTGGTGGAACGGAGCCGACCAGGCACTGCCTGAGGGCTGGTTCGACCTGGCCTACCGGCTGGACGACAACGCCTACCAAGGTGAGCGCGTCCTGCAAGTCGAGTGGGTTGACGCACGCTGGGAGCGAGAGATTGCGTTGGAACTGCCTGCGCCAAAAGCGGTGGCTGAAGTTGCAGACTATCGGAGCGCCGCGCAACCGATGCCGCTACTACTGGCGCTCTGGGACGCACAGAACATGCAGCTGTGGGCAGAAGGGGTGCACGTGCCAGAGCTGCCTGCACGCCGTCGGCACGAACTGCAATCCACAGCCGGGCTGGCGGTTTGGACGCCGCCTCCTGGACCAAGAGAATGGCAGCAGGCCCTGCAACGTGCGCAGCCACAGCGGTTGTACCTCTTCGCCGCCGATGCCGCACTCGACACGCCCGACACTTTCCTGCGTCGCCTGACGGGCCTGGTCAAGCACGCCCTCGATGCCTATTCCGGACGTCTGGACTGGGAAGCAGTGGCGGCAGCCACAGGTCAGCGCATCGAGACCGCTCAGGCGGGCGTACGCTGGCTGGCA
>CAYZKS010000162.1:0-7558 GCA_964478725.1 uncultured Anaerolineales bacterium | reverse complement strand
CGACCGGCGGCGGGGCCTGCTCGTTCGACGCGACGCCCGACGACCTGATGGTGGCAGCCATGAATGCTGCCCAGTATGGCACGGCCGACTACTGTGGCGCCTATGTGCACGTCGTGGGCCCCAGGGGCGAAGTCATGGTGCGCATTGTGGACCTGTGCCCGGGCTGTCACGCCGGCGACCTCGACCTGAGCCGAGAAGCGTTCAGCCGCATTGCCAACCTGTCGCAGGGACGCGTGCCCATCACATGGCAGGTGGTCAGCCCAGACTTGAGCGGCCCGATTGCCTACCACTTTCGTTCGGGCAGCAGCCAGTGGTGGACGGCAGTGCAGATACGCAACCACCGTAATCCCGTCGCCACGCTGGAGTATCGCAAGTCCGACGGGCAGTGGGCGAACGTGCCACGCACTTCGTACAACTACTTCGTGCAGACCAGCCCTGGGATGGGGATAGGTCCGTTCACGTTCCGCGTGACGGACGCCTACGGCCACGTGCTCGAGGACAGCGGCATCCCGCTGACGCCCGGCGGCACGCTGAACGGCAGCGGCCAGTTTCCGCCGGGACCATGAGTTGCGGGCACTCTAAGGATGCCAACAGCTGCGCACTGCGGTCACATGCAAAGTGGCCTGGAATGAACCTGCACGGGAGACGACGTACTGGGAGGGTGGAATGCGCAGAAGTCTCTTTGTGTTCTTGATCATGGCCGCGACTCTCCAGCTCGCTGCAACCACGGGACCCGGGCACGAGGCTCACGAATCGGACAGCTGGATTGCGCGGGCCAGCATACCAACCCAACGCAGCTTCACGGGTGCCGCCATGGGCGCAAACGGTAGGCTCTACGTCGTGGGTGGGTACGGGGGGCCATATGGCTCGCGTTTGTATCAGGTAGAGGAGTACGACCCCCTGACCGACACCTGGTTTGCCCGGGCGGACTTGCCCACGCCACGCTACGATCTGGGTCTCGTGACCGGAAGAGACGGGCTTGTCTACGCGATTGGTGGGAACACCATGGGAGGAATCGGCTGGACAGTCCAGGCGTATGATCCCGAGAGTGACGCCTGGCAATGGCGCACGCACATGCCGACCTCAAGGGAAGGGCTGTGTGTCGCTTCGGCCGGCAACGGCAAGATATACGCCTTTGGAGGCGGCAATGCAGTCCATCCCTACCTGGCCACGGTTGAAGAATACGATCCCATGACGGACACGTGGGTGGCACGCAAGAGCCTGCCGACAGCGCGATCTCATGCGGGGGCTGCTACAGCATCCAACGGAAGAATCTACGTGATCGGAGGGACCGATCACTACCCTGATGGCATGAGCCTGGTCGAAGAATACGATCCGAATACGGATACCTGGGAGCGGCGTGCCGACATGCCGACCGGGCGATGCGCGCTCGCGGTGGTTGCTGCGGCAAACGGACGCCTCTACGCTATTGGAGGCAGAGACGGGGAGACCGAGTACGATGTTGTTGAAGAATACGATCCGATCACAGACACATGGGCTAGGCGCACCGACATGCCCACAGCGCGCTACGCTTTGGCGGCTGCCACAGGTCAGAATGGGGAAATCTACGCTGTGGGAGGAAGGCAAGCCAGGGTAGACCTTCACACTCTCGAGGAATACACTCCGCCCGATCTTGGGCCGACCGCCACCAAGACGCCGACGCAGACATCAGTGCCAACTTCGCCCATGCCGTCCAGGTTGTTCTTGCCGTTGATCGTCAGAGGGTAATCGCTCGAATGATAGGTGGTCGACACCCGTCCTGCAACATGCAACTCCTCAAGGTCGAATGAACAATAGCAGGTGGCTAGTGGCCATTGCGACTATATGCCTGACGGCGTGCGAGATGGCGGGCAAGCCTGGCACGACTGTGCCAGCGACCGCAATGCCCCCGTCTCTGCCGCATTCCATGAAGGGGTACGAGCTGTATTCTTGGCAGGTGGACGGCGAGTGGCGGTTCACACTGATCACGGGAACGAACCGGACCAAGTCGCTGGAGGAGATTACTTCAGGAGAGGACGTAGTGTCACAGGATGGCTGGGTGCGGATACACGCGGAGGGGCTGGAGGCACTCGAGAGCCTGCTGATGCGGCTTCCAGGAGGTGAAGAGCTGTTCTGGGCCGGCGCGCAGTGGCTGCAGGGGGCACTGGCCGACGCGGATGGTCTGGCACTGCCGCCGCAGGAGATGGTGCAGGAGGTCAAGGCCCGCTGCGAACGGAGGGGTGTCGTCCTGCATGTGAGCCAGTGAGCCGTGATGCGCTACGGCGGACCCGGAATCCAGTTAGCAGCCGAAGGGAGGGATGCGAAGCGTTTCGATAGGTTTTGGAGTGACGATGGGCACGCAACATGCAGTTGCCATGTGCCACGAGACCATCAAGCCGGGAGGTAATTGCGATGGGACTGTTTACCTGGATTGTAGTGGGTGCGATTGCCGGTTGGCTGGCAGGCGAGCTGACGCGAGGATCGGGTTTCGGCCTGGTCGGAAACATCATTGTTGGCGTGGCGGGCGCTCTGGTCGGTGGATGGCTGGCTGGTGCGGTCTTTAAGGTCAAGAACGCCATCAGCGGGTTCAACCTGCGCACCATTCTGGTGGCATTTCTGGGTGCAGTAGTTGTGCTGTGGGTGATCGGTCTGCTCGCAGGCTAGAGCGGGCCGCTCGCAACGCAGTGCCCGCTGCCTCGTCTACAGCGGGCACTGCTGATTCCAAAGCCCCAAGAATGCCTCTTGGCGCCAGAATCGACGCCGTGGACGGGCTCGACAGGCAGCTGAGTGTGGAACTGCGAGCGAGCAAGTCCGGACGCGGTCGTTTGCTGGCGACCAGAAGGCCCCGCCTCTGACCTCCACCATGGCCGTCCGACACATCGGCTAGCAGTGCGCGACCCGGTGTTTGACACTCTTGGCTCTGTTCTGGTATCATTGGATCGTACCGGATAAAAGTAGTCCTCTTTCGGCATAGCTTCGGCCGAGCGGTATGCCTGCCGCAAGGCAAACACAACACAGCGGAGGAGTTTCGAGCCATGGACATGTTCTGTTTCCAGTGCCAGGAGACCAGTAAGAACCTGGGTTGCACCATTCGCGGCGTGTGCGGCAAGGATGCGCAGGTTGCAGCTCTGCAGGACCTGCTGATCTGGTTGTTGAAGGGTCTCTCTTTTTGCGGCGTGCGGGGGCGCGCCGCGGGGATTCAGGACCCCGAAGCTGATTGCTTTGTGGCCGAGGCCTTGTTCACTACGATCACCAACGCCAACTTTGATCCGCAGCGTTTTGTGAAGATGGTGAAGCGGGCCGTCGCGCTGCGGGATGGCCTCAAGGCCAGGCTGGGCAGGGAGGTGGCCGGTCCCGTGCCGGAGATGGCGAGCTGGACGCCCAAGACCGGCGATCTCGAGGAACTGGCCGCCCAAGGTGGCAGGGTGGGGATCATGTCCGATCCCAAGCTCGACCCCGACGTGCGCTCGCTGCGCGAGCTGCTGGTGATCGGTTTGAAGGGCCTGGCGGCCTACACCCATCATGCCTACGTGCTGGGCTATCGCAACGATGCACTGCTGCATTCCTTGCAGGAAGCGCTGCTGGCAACGACGAACGACAAGCTCAGCGCCAACGAGTTGGTGGGAGTGGTGTTGCAGTGCGGTCAAATGGGCGTGCAGGCCATGGCGCTGCTGGACCAGGCCAACACCGCCACCTACGGCCATCCTGAGCCGACGCAGGTCAACCTGGGAGTCAAACCTGGCCCGGCCATCCTGATCAGCGGGCATGATCTGCGCGACCTGCACGAGCTGTTGTTGCAGACGCAGGGCAAGGGCGTGAACGTCTATACGCATGGCGAGATGCTGCCCGCCAATGCTTACCCCGCCTTCAAGGAGTTCCCGCATCTGGTGGGCAACTATGGCGGAGCCTGGTGGCGTCAGGCGGAAGAGTTTGAGAAGTTCGGCGGCGCCATCCTGATGACCACCAACTGCCTGTTCAAGCCGCGTGACAGCTACAGGGATCGCATGTTCACGACGGGACCCGCTGGTTATCCGGGCATTCCGCATATCCCTGAGCGCGCTGCCGATGGGCACAAGGATTTCGGCGCGGTGATTGCCAAGGCGCTGCAATCAGGCAGCCCGCAGGAGTTGGAGCGGGGGACAATGCCGATCGGCTTTGCGCACGCCAGCGTGCTGGGCGTGGCGGACAAGGTTGTGGCGGCGGTGAAGAGCGGCGCCATCAAACGCTTCGTGGTGATGGCGGGCTGCGACGGGCGGCACAAGGAGCGCGAGTACTTCACCGACGTGGCCAAGGCCCTGCCAGCGGACAGCGTGATCCTCACGGCTGGCTGCGCCAAGTACCGTTACAACAAGCTGGATCTAGGGGACATCGGCGGCATCCCGCGTGTGCTGGATGCCGGGCAATGCAACGATTCGTACTCGTTGGTAGTGGTGGCGCAGAAACTGGCAGAGGTCTTTAACGTGGGGCACATCAATGACCTGCCTCTCTACTTCGATATCGGCTGGTATGAGCAGAAGGCCGTGATCGTACTGCTGGCGCTGCTGTCGTTGGGGGTCAAGCACATTCGTCTGGGCCCTACCCTGCCGGCTTTCATCTCGCCGGGTGTGCTCAAGGTGCTAGTGGACAACTTTGACCTCAAACCCACGACGACGGTCGAGCAAGACGTGGCTGCTATCGTGGCAGGGAAGTAAGAACTCAAACACAGCAGGGCACATGTGGCAAGGTGCCGGGGGTGCGGCGGGGGCATTCGGACAGCAGGAGCGCGAGCCGTACGCGCTCCTGCTGCCTGCGTCTGGAAGGCCCTTCGGGTCCCGGATTCACGGGATGGACATGCCGTGCAGTCGCTAATGTAGGCCAGAGCTTGCATTGACCTCGGTGCCGGCGTGTGGTATACTGGCTGTGAACCAAGTCAGTGCCGGACTTGAGATGGCAGCTTGCTGTTCCTTTACCCATTCACGTGAAGGGAGGCCCTGGCCCATGGAAAAGAGCGGCTTCCGAGTCTATGGCTACCGTTGGGTCGTGTTGCTGGCCTACATGCTGGTCGTGGCCGTGAACCAACTCCTCTGGATCACTTTTGCCCCCATCACCAGCAGCGCCGTCCGCTACTACGGCGTTTCAGATCTGCAGATCGGCCTCCTGTCTATGTGCTTCATGATCGTGTACATCATCGTGTCCATCCCTGCCTCCTGGGCCATCGACACCAAGGGCATCCGGGTTGCGGTTGGAATCGGCGCGGCGCTGACCGGGGTGTTCGGGCTGCTGCGCGGCCTGCTGGCGAGCAGCTACACCTCGGTGCTGATCGCGCAGGTTGGCATCGCTGTGGGCCAGCCGTTCATCCTGAACGCCACGACCAAGGTGGCGGCGCGCTGGTTCCCGATGCAGGAGCGCGCCACGGCGGCAGGTCTGGGCTCTCTGGCCATGTACGTGGGCATCCTGCTGGGTCTGTTGCTGACCCCGTTCCTCGCGCTGAGCATGGGCATTCCCGGCGTTTTGCTGCTGTATGGCGCGGTGGCGCTGGTCGCGGCTGCGGCGTTCTTCTGGCTGATGCGCGAGCGACCTCCTACCCCGCCTTGTCCACCGGAGCAAGAAGCGCGCTCGTTGGTGTTTGATGGTCTCAGACAGACTCTGCGCAAGCGTGACTTCTTGCTGGTCATGGCGATCTTCTTCGTGGGCCTGGGTACTTTCAACGCGGTGACGACCTGGATCGAAAACATCGTGGCCCCGCGGGGTTTCTCCAGCACACAGGCTGGAGTCGTGGGGGGTGTGATGATTGTCGGTGGTGTGGCTGGCGCTCTGATCATACCGTCGCTCTCCGATCGGACCCGCCAGAGAGTGCCCTACGTCGTGCTGGCTTTGACTGGGGCTCTCTTGGGATTGATGGGGGTCACGTTTGCCAACAGCTACTGGCTGCTGCTCCTTTCGTCGGCAGCTCTGGGCTTCTTCCTGCTCAGCGCCGGTCCGGTAGGATTCCAGTACGGGGCGGAGGTGGCCTACCCGGCGCCAGAAGGCACTGCCACTGGCCTGCTGCTGATGATGGGCCAGATCTCGGGCATCGCGTTCATTCTGGCCATGGACAGCTTCAAGTCACCGGTCACAGGCTCGATGACGACCTCGCTGGTCGTGCTGATCGCGCTGATGGCGGGAAGCCTGGTGCTGGCCACGGGACTAAAGGAGTCGGCGCTGATCACGGCAGGGCCGTAAGGGCAAGAGGAGAAAGCATGCCGAGTTGGCAAATGCGTGTCCTAAAGGCTTACCTGGTCACAAAGAAGCGATTCTCGGACCAGTCGGGCAAGCTGGACGTTGCCCGGGAGCGCGACGACGTCGAGTCCATGGCCCGCATGTTCAGGCCTCTGTGCGCAATCCGGTGCGAACCCCTCTTGGCGAACGGGGTCCCCGCCGAATGGATTGTTCCGCATGGCAAGGATACCACACGGGTCATATTGTTCCTGCACGGCGGATCGTTCAATTCCGGTTCCATTGCCAGCCATCGCACCCTCGCCGGCAACGTTGCCTTCGCCTCTAAGGCGCGTGCACTGCTGATCGACTACCGTCTCGCCCCGGAGCACCCATTTCCGGCGGCCCTCGAAGATGCGATGGCAGCGTATGAGTGGCTGCTTGCCCAGGGTTGTGCCCCCGGCCAGATTGTGGTGGCGGGGGACTCGGCGGGGGGAACCCTTACACTGGCGTTGCTTATCCATCTGCGCGATGACAGCCGGCCCATGCCAGCCGCCGCGGTGTGCCTGTCTCCTGCGCCTGATCTGACCTTCTCCAGCGAGTCGTGGGCGTCGAACGCGAAGAAGGACCTCATGCTGGACGTGAGAAAGGAACGCGAGGCTGTTGAGATCTACCTGAGGGATACCGACGTGCGTGCGCCCCTGGCATCGCCTTACTTCGCGGACCTGCGCGGTCTGCCCTCGCTGCTCATACAGGTCGGTTCGCATGAGATGCTGCTGTCCGACGCGACGCGCTTCGCCGAGAAGGCCAAGGCAGCCGGTGTAGACGTAACGCTGGAAGTGTGGCCTGGCATGCAGCACGAGTGGCAGTTTGCTGCCAGCGTGCTGCCTGAAGGGAAGCGAGCGCTCTCGCGTATCAGTGCGTTTGTGGATGCCAGACTCCTGAGCAGCAACGCAGGTAGCGCGCTGCCTGAGCGCCAATCTGACTGACCGGCCAGCAACTGCCGTGAGGGAGGGTGATGAGAACTGATCAAGCAGCACCCAAGACCATCGATGAATACATCGCGGGCTATCCGCCCGAGGTTCAAGAGATCCTGCGACAGGTAAGGGAGACGATCAGAGCGGCGGCGCCAGGTGCGGAAGAAGCCATCAAGTATCAACTGCCAACCTTCGTCCTCAAAGGCAATCTGGTGCATTTTGGCGCTTTCAAAGAACACATTGGCTTCTATCCTACGCCCACGGGCGCTGAGAAGTTCAAGAAAGAGCTCTCCGTCTATGAGGGCGGCAAAGGCTCGATCAGGTTTCCGTTGGACAGGCCCATTCCCTTTGATCTCATCAGCAGGATCGTGAAGTTCAGGGTGAGGGAGAATCTGGGAAGAGCGGAAGCAAGTCGCAAAAAGCGGTAT
>CAYZKS010000161.1:0-7595 GCA_964478725.1 uncultured Anaerolineales bacterium | reverse complement strand
TGCCCGAGCGTGAGCGCGTCTATCGCACCGAAGCCATCGTGCTGCGCCACAGCGACTTTGGCGAGGCCGATCGCCTGCTGACGGTCTTTACCCCCTACCGCGGCAAGCTGCGCCTGCTGGCCAAGGGCGTGCGCAAGCCCGCCAGCCGCAAGGCCGGCCACCTGGAGAGCTTTACCCGCACACAGCTTTTGATTGCGCGCGGCCGCAACCTGGACATCATCACCCAGGCCCAGACGTTGGAGCCCTACGTGGCGCTGCGCCAGGACCTGTGGCGTATGAGCCACGCCTACTATGCCGCCGAGCTGCTGGACCGCTTCAGCGAGGAGGACGCCGAGAACGAACCGCTCTACCGCCTCTTCGCCACCGCCCTGGGCTGGATCTGCACCTCGAACAGCTTGCCCCTGACCCTGCGTTTCTTCGAGCTGCAGGTGCTGGGCCTGGTGGGCTACCGCCCGCAGCTCTTTCACTGCCTGCACTGCAACGCGCAGCTCGAGCCGGTGATCAACTACTTTTCGCCGCACGAGGGCGGCATGCTGTGCCCGCGCTGCGGCGAGAGCGAGCGCAGCGCCCGGCCGCTGGCGCTGAACGCGCTCAAGGTGCTGCGCTACCTGCAGACGCACAGCTACGAGGAGTGCGCCGCCCTGCAACTCCAGCCCGGCACCCAAGACGAAGTGGAGCGCGCGCTGCAGGACTATTTGCTCTACATCCTGGAGCGCCGCTTCAAGTCGGTCGAGTTCCTGAACATGCTGCGCGACCCCAAGGCCGCGATGAACGGCAGGCCAGCTCTCGAACAGGCTCCCTGAAGGCGGTCTTCAGCCGAGCTTCAGCGGCCCTGGCGGGGGACGCCCCAGGGACGGACCCAGGGGGCGCCCCCGCGGGCGACGCGTGCATCGCCCGGGCCGTATGCGCCCGGCTGCGGGCCGCGGCCCGCAGCGCGACCGGGACCGCGCCGCGCCATCTTGCTTCGCCTCGGCCCGGCAGGGCTGCCGTTGCACGACGTGCAGTCTCCCCGCCGCGCATTTCCGGTCCGCCTGCAAGATGTGGGAAGCAACCACCCGAAAACCGATGTTCCTGTTGTGGTTGTTCGGGTTGTTCCTGTTGCGGTAGGCGCAGCGCAGGTTGTCTGCTTCATTGTTGTATGAGCCCCCGCGCAACACCCGCAGCACCTTGTGGCACGGCCCCCTGGTCCACAGACGGCGGCTAGGCGCTCGTCTGTCTGATCCAGCCCCCCAGCAACCGCCCCACCTCGGCGGACATGGCCGCCGCGTGGCGGTACTGCCCCTCCGATAGCCACCCCCAGCGCGAGGCCAGCCGCAGGTAGTGACGCGTCTTGTCCAGCGCAGCATCGGCCTGGCGCAGCCTGTCCAGTCTCGCGGGTCCGCGGCAGGCATTGGCTTCCGTTAGGCGCTCGTACACGTCCAGGGCCGCATCCTGCAGGCGTCTGGTGACCACGAAGCGTTGGCTGCGCGGGAACTGCAGCGTGCGCGGGATCAGCCAGTGCACGAAATCGAACGTGCGCGTAAAGATCACCATGTCCTGATTCACGTTGCCCTCCTCGAAGCGGGGATGGGCACAGAGGCAAACACAGCGCGCCGCAATCCCCATGTGTCGCCGTAGCGCAGGTGGTTGACCCAGCCCAGCGCTGATGCATGCACGTGCTCCAGCGGAAGCTGCCCGGCCGAGTAGCGTGCCAGCAGCCCCTTGAGGCGTCTGACGTAGGCAATGCCTTTGCGTCGTTTCAGACGGCGCTGCGCCGGAAAGACCACGAAGCCAAGGAAGGGGATGCCCTCGGCCACCGGCCTGGGCCAGGCCTGCTCGGCGTGCAGCGTCAAACGCAGCCTCGCCAGGCGCTCGACCAGCGCGTCGCGCCATTGCCACAGGGCCGCCTTGTCGTCCGCAAACAGCAAGAAGTCGTCGGCGTAGCGCAGGTAGGGCCTGCAGCGCAGCTCGCGCTTGACGAACTGATCGAGCGCATCCAGATAGACGTTGGCCCAGAACTGCGAAGTCAGGTTGCCGATGGGCAGCCCGCGCGGGCGCAGCGCCGCGCAGAGGTCGTCTCCGGGGAACCAGGCCATCTCGTACTCCTCGCTCAGCACGCCGACTCCGCTGGCCAGGATGCGCTGCGCCAGCCACAGCACGTCCGGGTCGTGGATGACCCGCGCGAGGCGCTCCAGCAGGATGGCGTGGTCAATGCTGGGGAAGAACTGGCGCACGTCGCATGGCAGCACGTAGCGGTGCCTGCGGGCGAACTCCTGGCAGCGGTCCAGGGCGCGGTGGGTGCCCCTGCCGACGCGGTTGGCATACGAGTCAGAGATGAACCTGCGCTCGAAGAGCGGCTCGATCAGGTTGCACAGGGCGTGGTGCACCACGCGGTCGCGGAAAGGAGCGGCCGAGATCAGGCGGCGTTTGGGCTCGTGCACGTAGAAGGAGCGGTACTGGCCAGGTTGGTAGGCCTTGTCGCGCAGCTCCTGCTGCAATTGAAGCAGGTTGTCCTCCAGGCGGAACTCGAAAGCAGCCGCCGGTCCCCGCCCGCGCTTGCCTCTGGCGGCCTTGCGCCAGGCCAGCAGCAGGTTGTCCCAGGAGCAGAGTTGGCGGTAGAGCTCACCCACGTGCGGCCTGCCTTTCAGAGCGCCCGGCGCGCTGCGCGCGTTTCCAGAGGGGGCGTCGCCCCCTCTGGACTCCCCCCAGAGCACAGAGGGGCAGCATGCCAGAGACCAGAGGAACAGAGCTCAGAGCAAGATGGGGGAAGCAACCACCCGAAAACCGATGTTCCTGAGGTGGTTGCTCGGGCTGTTCCTGCGGCGGTAGGCGCAGCGCAGGTCGACTGCTTCATTGTTGTATGAGCCCCCGCGCAACACCCGCGGTTCCTGCCTTGAGCCTCGCAGGTCCTCGCGTTTGTCGCGTTTGTATGGGTACTTGAATCCCCCGAGGCTGCGCGTCCACTCCCAGACGTTGCCGCTCAGGTCCTCCACGCCGTAGGGGCTGGCCCCGCCCGGGAAGCAGCCCACCGCGCTGGTTGTGCCGATGCCCGTGTCGGCGTAGTTGGCGAGGTTGGGGTCGGGTTTGTCGCCCCAGGGGTACTCCCTGCCGTCCATTCCCCGCGCCGCCTTTTCCCACTCGGCCTCGCTAGGCAACTGGATGCGGACCGAGTCGCCTAGCAGGGGGTGATTCTCCATCCTCTGTTCCCGCCACACTGCCACCGGCTGGCTGAACAGGGATGGTAACTGCTCCTGCAGCCAGCGGCAGAAGGCCAGCGCCTCGTACCAGGTGATGCCAACGGCCGGATGGTTGGGCAGGTTGAACGGCTCACCAAAGTCCATCTGGGCTTGGCGAGGTTCGTCGTCAAGAAACCCCTTGACTCGGCCCTTGGCCCAGATGTGGTCCCGCTGCGCTTCCGGCCAGTACTTGCGCTGCCGGTAGCCTTCTGCCTGTACAAACGCCGCGAACTGCGCGTTGGTGATGGGGTAGCGACTCATCAGGAAGCCCTCGGCGATGGCAGTGTTCTCGTGCCGCCCGTCGCCCTCTCCCATCACAAACGGACCCGCGGGCACGTAGCACCACACGATGTCAGGCAAGCCGCTGCTGTCCACTCCCACCCCACGGCGCGGATCGCGCAGCTTGGCCAGGGCCTGGCCAGCGGCGGCGCGGTCCACCGCCGGCAATTGGCCTGCTTCCAGCACGCGCGCCAGGTGCGAACGCACGCGGCCCAGCTTGAGCTGGTTGGGCTCGCTGACCTGCTCCAGGTTGGCGCTTTCGACCAGGGCCTGCCCCGCCAGCAGGGCGCCCCAGGCATCGGGCGCGCTCTGCGCGCCGTCTGCGCAGCCGTCGTGGCAGCACAGGGCGTCCACCAGCGCCCACAAGCCCAGGTCCCCGCCGTGGGCCGCCGCCAGCAGCGCCACCTCGCGCCAGCGCTCCGGCCTCTCGCGCGCCAGCCTGGCCATGGCATCCGGGTAGCCATGGCTGGTCTGCGTCAGGTAGCAGGCTGCCAGGTACTCCTGGAAGGTGCGGTGGGCAAAGGTGTACACGCCCACGCCGCGCGGCAGCAGCAGGCCTGCGCGCTCGCTGAGGTACTCGACCAGGCGCTCGGGTCGCACGTCGGGGTTCTTCTTCAGCTCCATCAAGCGGCCCACCAGCCTGTCCTTGGGAACGTCCGCCGTGCCTTCCAGCTCGGCCTGGCCGGCGTGCGCCTCGTAGGCCAGCTCGTTCAGCAGCTCGCGCACCCTGTCGCGGTCCACTTGCAACCATTCGCTCAGGCTGGGCTGCGGCATGAGCGCCTTGCCGTTGGCGCCTCGAAGCAGCTTGGCGCTCTCCCACCAGTCCAGCAGCAGGTCCACCGCCTCGGCGTACAACTGCTCGCGCCGCTGCGGCAGGCTGCCCCCGCGCCAGGCGTGCAGCGAGGCCATCAAGGTCAGCAGCAACGGGCTCTCGGCCAGGGCGAGCAGGCGGTCGCTGCTCAGGATGGCCTGTTTCAAGAGCGTGGCGCGGCCCTCGGCGTCCTTGGCGTTCAAGCCGCGCAGCGGGGCGATGTGCGCGTACCAGCGCTCTACGAAGCGCTGCATCTGTCCCCGGCTCAGCGGAGCGATCACGGCCTCGTCGAACCCGTCCAGCCTCCAGTCCTGCTGCTGGTAGGCGTAGGTGCGGCTGGTGACCAGGATGCGACACTTTTTAAAGGCGGCGGCGAAATCCTCGACCGCCTGTTTGATCTGCACGCGGCGGTTCTCGGCCTCGGGCACTTCGTCCAGCCCGTCGAGCAGCAGCAAGCCCCCTTGCGCCAACCACTCCTGGCGCAGGTGCGGCGCGTAATCGTCCAGCGCTGCGGCCCGCAGCTCGGCCGCGATGAAATCCCACAGGTGCTGGGCGCAGGCGTCCTGCCCACTCGCTGGCAGCCCGCCACGCACGGCGAAATCGCGCAGCACCAATCGGAACGGCAACAGCGCGCCGTGCCGCCAGGGCTGCGGCTTGGGCTTCTCTTCTGCCTCACCCGGCATGCGCCTCTCCTCCTGCGGCAGCGGCTCGGTGAGCAACGCCACATTGGCTTCGGGCCGGCGCAGCGCCTCGCCTGCCAGGCAGACACACAGAAAGCTCACAAAGGTGGATTTACCGCTGCCAGGCGCGCCCAGCAGCACCAGGCGCTTGTGCCGGTCGGCCTGCGCCAGCACGGAAAGGCGTTCCTGCTCCGTGCGCGCGGCCGCGAGCCTGGCTGGATCTGCCGGTTGCTTGCACTCGGCCGGGGAAAGCGTGAGCAGGGCAGTGTAGACGGCGTGCAGGTTGAGGTGCGCCTTGGCGTCGCTGGCGGCCTTGGGGTCGATGCCGGAGAGCGAGAGGCGGTCCGCGGTTTCGAGCAGGTGGTTGAGGTAAGCCTCGCGCAACGAGAGGACCTTGGTGTCGGGCGCTGGCTTGGCGCCCCACTGATGGATGATCTGCACCCCGCTGACCACGTTCTGGGCCGTGATGCGCCCGGCCTGAATGCCCACGCTGCCAGGCTTGGCGTCCTTGAGCAGTGCGCGCAACGCCGAAACGTCCTGGCTCAGGTTTTGCAGCAGGCGGGTCTGTTCCAGGCTCATGCCGCTCTGCATGCGCTCGCGCAGCGCAGGCTCGTTGAGCGCCGCGTCCACAAAGGCGGCTTCAAAGGCGCGCATGCCGGAGGCGAAATCCAACCCCGGCAGGGTCCTGGCGTCGTAGCCTGCCTGCTCAAAGAGCTCGGCCAGCTCGTCGGTGTCGAGGGGCTTCCCGCGCAGCAACTTGCTCAGCTCGCGGCCCACGAACGGGTCGGCGAAGAAGCCGTGGAAGATGTCCTGCAGCAGCGCGACCTGCTCCGGGGCCTTGGCTTCGGTGCTGGCTTGTGCCAACAGCGCTACCACCCCTGCCTGGATTGCCCGCTTCAGCGCCCGCTGCGCTTCGGGTCCGCTCACGGCCTCGCGCGCCCTGGCGCCCAGGCCCTCCAGCATCTTCGCCGCGAGCTCGGCGATCAGGTTGGCCAGGAAGTCGGATGCGAATTGCTCCATCTACCCTCCCAGGATCTTCTGCGCCAGGGCCCACAGCGCGGCCGCGATGGGGGCCAGGGTGAGCACCTGCTGCCCGACCTTGCCGGCGGACTCTACCACCTCGGCGCAGCGCGTCAGGATGGTGTTGACCACTTCGAGCTTGCGCACCACGCGCTCGCCGTCGGGCTGCGGTTTCTGCAGCTCATCTTCGGCCGTCTGCAAGGCCTCCTGCACGTCCTGGGCGTCGCCGGGCTTGGGGATCTCGCCCACGGCGATGGCCTGCTGCACCTGCTCGCGCAGCGCGGCGATCTCGCGCCGCAGCTCGCCAGTCGAGTTGGGCGCCGTCCCGGCGATAAATTGCAGGCCGCTGACCACGTTGCCGGCCTGGATCTGCTCGGCGCTGATGCCGCCTCGCCGTATGGCGCGAGCCAGGCCGACCAGGTCGGCTGCCTCTGCCGCTCCCCCCTGCATTTGCACGCCGTCCACCACGTTGTGCGCGTCAATGCGCCCGGCGCGGATGCCTCCCACCTGCACCGCGCTGCCCTGGGCCAGCACCACGTCCCCTCCGGCGGCGATGCCGCCGCTGGTGGCCACGGGCGCGTGGATGTCGCGCGCCACCACCGCCCCAGGCCCGACCCACTGCGAGAGCTCGGCCAGGAGCGCGGGATCGGCCGCGAATGCCTTCTTGAGCTGCACGCGCAAGGCCGCCTGGGCATCGGCATCGTTTGGCGCTGCCTTCAGGTCGTTCCAGGCTTCCAATCCCGCCGGCCTGCCCTTCAGGCGCTGCTCCAGGGAGGCCGCCAGCGCCTTCCCCGCTGCTTGTGCCGCCGCCTTGCTGCCCTGCGCCAGATAGGGTACCAGCGAAGCCACGACTGCCGTGGCTACCGTTCCAGAGTCCATTCTCTACCTCCTTTGAAATGCCTGTCGCCGCCGCGCTGCGCGCGTTACCAGAGGGGGCGCCGCCCCCTCTGGACTCCCCCCAGAGACCAGAAGGGCAGCGAGCCAGAGACCAGAGAACCAGAGCTCAGAGCAAGATGGGGGAAGCAACCACCCGAAAACCGATGAACCCGTAGTGGAAGTACGGGTCGAACCCGTAGCGGTAGGCGCAGCGCAGGCCGTCTGCTCCACGGTAGTATGAGCCCCCGCGCAACACCCGCAGCACGTCTTCTCTCCGTTCCAGGTTCTCACGTCCGTCCCCAGGGTCATATGGATACGCGAACTCGGGCTTCCCCGGGTCCTCTCCCCACAAGCTGCGCGTCCATTCCCACACGTTGCCAGCCATGTCAAGCATGCCGTAGGGGCTGGCCCCGGCGGGGAAGATGCCCACGGGTGTCGTGTCAAGAAGGCCCAGGTCGCCGCAGTTGCAGCGGGCGGGCTCAAACGCGTCGCCCCACGGGTACTCGCGTTGGTCTCTGTCGCCGCGCGCCGCCTTTTCCCATTCGGCCTCCGAGGGCAGCGTGATGCGCTTGCCGGTCACACGCCCGAGCCACTCGCAGTACGCCAGCGCGTCGTGCCAGGAGACGTTGACCACGGGGTGGCTTTCCTTGTCCTTGGGCGGCCGCCCCGCTTCCCATCCGTCCGGTGCTTCATGGCCAGCGGCCTGGACGAACA
>CAYZKS010000160.1:0-7718 GCA_964478725.1 uncultured Anaerolineales bacterium | reverse complement strand
AAGTGCGAGTATAACATACATGGCTGCAAACGGCAAGGACGAATCGGCATGTTCCAGGGCAGCGCCGTAGGGATGGTCCCGACTCAGAGGCTGGCCAGATGAGTCTCGGATCTGTCTTGTTCAGCCCGATTTTCACAATTTGACAACAGGCAGAAGTCTTGTATAATTCCCAATTTGGCACTTGCAACGCTGTCGGTTCATCATAGCCTCCACTGCGTGGCCTGTGGGTAAGCGATTCCTCTGCGCCAGTGGGGGCCATTTGCGTGCACTGAGCGTAGCTGACATTCGTTTCGAGGAGATGAGGTCCAATGGTAACAGCCGCACGTGCGTCCAAGGGCGATGGCGACCTTGTTCTCGACAAAATAAGATCCTACGCGCGCGTCTCAGACGTCTACGACCTGCCGAATCTGATCGAGATGCAGCTGCAGTCCTACAAGTGGTTCATTGATGAGGGGATGCGCGAGCTTTTCGAGGAGATATCGCCCATTACCAGCTTCAGCGGCGATCTCGAGATGTCCTTTGTGGACTATCACTTCGACGAACCCAAGTACAGCGAGGAGGAATGCCGCTCGCGCGATATGACTCTTGCTGCACCGCTCTATGTCAAGGTGCGCTTGACAAACAAAGGCACCGGTGGCGAGATCACGGAGCAGGACGTCTACATGGGCGACTTTCCGCTCATGACCTCGCAGGGCACGTTTGTCATCAACGGCGCTGAACGCGTGGTAGTCAGTCAACTCATTCGCTCCCCTGGCGCATACTTTACCACCGAAGAGGATCATGTTAGCGGCCGGCAGCTGTGCATGGCCAAATTGATCCCCAACCGCGGTGCCTGGCTAGAGTTCGAGACCAGCAGGCGCGATGTCCTTTCTGTGAAAGTGGATCGCAAGCGCAAGATCCCTGTGACCGTGCTGCTGCGTGCCACTGGCGTCATCGACGATATTGCGGGCCAGGAGTTGGTGCGCGCAGGCACAGATGAAGAGTTGCTTAACCTGTTCGCCGAGGTTGACAACCAGTCTGAGCATCCCTATCTCGTTCGAACCATCGAGCGAGATCCTGTGAAGGATTCACGCGGTGCGCTTGCCGAGTTCTACAAACGCATGCGCCCTGGGGATCCGGCGACTTTCGAGAACGCCAAGAGCTATCTACAGGCTCTGCTTTTCAACCCACGCCGCTATGACCTCGGCAAGGTCGGACGCTACAAACTCAATCGTCGTCTTCACCTTGACATCCCCCAGGCGACCCGCACCCTGACCAAATTGGACCTGATCAGGATTGTCGCTCGGATCATCCAGGTCAACAATGGTGCCGAAGGGCCAGATGACATTGATCACCTGGGCAATCGGCGCATCAAGACCGTAGGCGAGTTGATTCAGAACCAGTTGCGTGTGGGGCTTCTGCGCATGGAGCGCATGATCCGTGACAGAATGAGCACGCGTGGCCCCGAGCAGCTTACCCCGATTGCCTTGATCAACATCCGCCCAGTGGTGGCTGTGCTGCGCGAGTTCTTCGGAGGCAGCCAGCTCTCGCAGTTCATGGATCAGACCAACCCGTTGGCGGAACTGACCCACAAACGGCGCCTCTCGGCCCTGGGGCCGGGCGGCCTGCGCCGCGAGCGTGCCGGCTTTGACGTGCGCGACGTGCATCACAGTCATTATGGACGTATCTGCCCCATCGAGACGCCAGAAGGGCCGAACATTGGCCTGATTGGCTCCTTGGCTACCTTTGCGCGAGTGAACGAGTATGGGTTCATCGAGACGCCCTACCGCAAGGTGTCACGCAGCGCACCCAACGACGTCAAGTTGCTCGTGGGGAGGACCCTGCGCGATCCGGTCGTCTCACCCGGGACTGCTGAGGTCTTGGCTGCTGCAGGTACAGTGGTGGACGAACGACTCGCCAAGCGCATTGGTCAGATCAAAGACCTGAAGGATGTGCCGGTGGTTCCCGTCGCCACTGACGAAATCGTCTACCTCACTGCCGATGAAGAAGACCAGCATGTCATCGCACAGGCCAGCACGCGACTGGATGCCAATGGGCAGTTCATGGAGAAGCGCATCTCTGCACGCTATAACCAGCGTTTCATGATCGAAGCGGCCGAACGCGCGGAGTACATTGACGTTTCTCCGAAGCAGATCGTCAGCGTGTCCGCTGCGCTGATTCCGTTTCTTGAGCACGATGACGCGAACCGGGCGCTGATGGGCTCGAACATGCAGCGGCAGGCGGTGCCTCTGCTTCAGCCGGAAGTGCCGATTGTAGGCACGGGCATGGAGGGTCAGGCAGCGTTGGACTCAGGGCAAGTGGTGGTGGCCCAAGGCCGCGGTGAGGTGATCAGCGCCACGGGCAAGCGCATCGTGGTTGGCACAGGCAGGCAAGAGAAGATCTACAACCTGCGTCGGTTCAATCGCTCTAACCAGAGCACTTGTCTGGACCAGCGCCCGATTGTGAGCAAGGGCGATCGGGTTGAGCCCGGCATGGCGCTTGCCGATTCCTCTTCGACGGATCGCGGCGATCTGGCGCTTGGCCAGAACGTGCTTGTGGCCTTCCTGTCCTGGGAAGGCGGCAACTACGAGGATGCCATTCTGATCAGTGAAGAACTGGTTCGCGGGGACAAGTTTAGCTCCATACACATCGAGAAGCACGAGGTCGAGGCGCGCGACACCAAACTGGGCCCGGAAGAGATCACGCGCGACATCCCGAACGTCGGTGAGGACGCCCTGCGCAATCTCGATGAGGATGGCATCATCCACATCGGAGCTGAGGTCGGCCCTGGGGACATCCTGGTGGGCAAGATCACGCCCAAGGGCGAGACCGAGCTGAGCCCCGAAGAGAAGCTGTTACGAGCTATCTTCGGCGAGAAGGCCTGGGAAGTCAAGGACTCCTCGTTGCGCCTGCCGCACGGTGAGCGAGGCAAGGTGGTGGACATCCGCGTGTTCTCCCGTGATGAGCACCGTGACATGTCGGCTGGCGTCGACAAGTTGGTGCGCGTGAGTGTGGCTCAGCAACGCAAGATCAGCGAGGGCGACAAGATGGCGGGCCGGCACGGCAATAAAGGCGTCATTTCGCGCATCGTGCCCAAGGAGGACATGCCCTATCTGGAAGATGGGACACCGGTCGATATCATTCTGAATCCTCTGGGCGTGCCTTCGCGCATGAACGTCGGCCAGATCCTTGAGACACACCTGGGCTGGGCAGCGAGTCGCTTGGGGTTCCGGGCTGTCTCACCGGTGTTTGACGGGGCGGACGAAAAGGAGATTACTGCTGAGCTGTCGCGCGCCTGGCTGGTCGATCGGGCATGGAAAGATCTAAACGAGCGCATGTGGAAGTGGTTTGCCGACGAGCAGATTGACGTGGAGAGCTTGGAGAGCGATCAGGAAGCACAGGCTATCTACCTAAGTGAGCATTTGACCGTCCTGGGCGATTTGGACGATGTGGATGAGATCATTGCGGACAGGCACCTGTCCCGACTGGCTTGGTTGAGGCAGTGGCTGTCGGAGTCCGGCTACGACTTGAATGACCTGTGGGTGTCCGGCAGCTCGAATGCCGCGCTTGCGGATCGCATGCAAGCCGATCTGCAATCCAATCGCCTCTGTCTCCGCCTGTGGATGAAGGACCAGGGTGAAGACGCTGTCGGCGTGCCTGACGAAGAGGTGGAGGCCGAGGCCAAACGCGTCAGCGAACGGATCAACCTGCCATTGCCCAATTCGGGCAAGATGCTACTCTACGATGGCAAGACAGGCGAACCCTTTGACCGTCCGGTCACAGTGGGCATGATCTACATGATGAAGCTCGCGCACCTGGTAGAGGACAAAGTGCATGCCCGCTCCACTGGACCGTATTCCTTGGTGACACAGCAGCCTTTGGGCGGCAAGGCACAGCAGGGTGGTCAGCGCTTTGGCGAAATGGAAGTCTGGGCTCTGGAGGCATACGGCGCGGCTCATACCTTGCAGGAAATGCTGACCGTGAAGTCCGACGACGTCAACAGCCGTGTCAAGGCCTATGAAGCGATTGTGAAAGGTGAACGCATCCCAGAACCTGGCATTCCCGAGTCCTTCAGGGTGCTGGTGAAGGAGCTGCAAGGACTGGGCTTGGCGGTTGAAGTCCTGAACGACAGTGGCGAGCTGGTGCAGTTCAGTCGCGACGAAGGCGAGGACATGCTGCCCCGGCTGGGTCTGGGCTTGGGCCTACCTGGGTTTGCCAGAAGGCCGCGTGTCGGGTAGAAGCCCAGTTTGACTTCTGTCGAGTTTCGCAGTATAGTCCAAGTTCGTGAGTCAAATCGCCTCAGGAAGGCTCCTGGGCATGTAACCAGCCCATGGCGAGGAGCATGCCATACCGAGGCTATGTGCTACTTCGAGTGGCCTCGGTATGTTGTGTGTTGGCGCATGGTGTGCACAAGAGTGCATCGAGCTGGCAGCGAGAGGCATACAGGGAGGGTGGGTTGCCGACCATCAATCAACTAGTGAGAAAAGGGCGCAAGTCTCAGAGCAAGAAGACCAAGGCGCCGGCGCTGAGGTTCACGCGCAATTCCCTGCGCGGCAGGATGTCGCGGGGCGTAGGTTCGCCCCAGAAGCGCGGCGTTTGCACCCAGGTGAGGGTCATGACGCCGAAGAAGCCGAATTCGGCTCTGCGCAAGATTGCGAGAGTGCGCCTGACCAATGGGATCGAGGTCACGGCCTACATCCCCGGCGAGGGCCACAACCTGCAAGAGCACTCTGTTGTGCTGGTGCGTGGCGGCAGGGTTAAGGACCTGCCTGGCGTGCGCTATCACATCGTGCGCGGCACCTTGGATGCGGGCGGCGTGGAGAATCGTCAGAAGGCGCGCTCCAAGTACGGGGCCAAACGACCCAAAGAGCGGCAGTAGCGGGCCGTTGTGAGATCAATTCACAAGGAGTAGCAGATGCCGAGACATGGCTCGGTTGCCAGACGTGAAGCGGAGCCAGATCCCAAGTTTGGCAGCATGATGGCAGCGCAGTTCATCAACAAGCTCATGGTCAGCGGTAAAAAGAGCGTAGCACAGCGGATCTTCTACGATTGCTGTGCGCTGATCGAAGAGCGTACACATAAAGGTGCGATGGAGACGGTTGAGCAGGCAGTCAGGAACGCTCTGCCGACATTGGAGGTCAAGCCTCGGCGCGTGGGTGGGGCCACATACCAGGTGCCTGTTGAGGTGCCCGAGCATCGTCGATTGACTTTGGCCCTGCGTTGGCTGCTGGCTTCGGCACATACCCGTCCAGGAAAGAGCATGGCGGGCAAACTGGCAGACGAATTGATGGATGCAGCCAAGGGCGTGGGCAATACCATCAAGAAACGTGAGGATACGCACAAAATGGCAGAGGCCAACCGCGCCTTTGCCCATTATCGCTGGTAGAACGCGGAGCAGCGCGAGGTACTGATGCAGTTGATGGCGCCGCGGGCGTCCAGTGACTCCGTCGGAGCAACCCATGTGCGCAGCGGTGCCGCTACAGAATGTCAGAAACATCGGGGTCATTGCCCACATCGATGCGGGCAAGACCACCACTACGGAACGGATCCTGTTCTACACCGGGCGTTCGTATCGAATGGGCAACGTGGACGACGGCACCACGGTGACCGATTGGATGGAGCAGGAGCGCGAACGTGGTATTACCATTGCAGCGGCGGCCGTCACCTGCTTCTGGCATGATCGCCAGATTAACATCATTGATACACCGGGCCACATAGACTTTACCGCTGAGGTGCAGCGCAGCCTGCGAGTTCTGGATGGCGGTGTGGTGGTCCTAGATGCAGTGGCGGGCGTGGAGCCGCAGTCCGAGACGGTGTGGCATCAGGCAGATCTTTTTGGAGTGCCACGCGTCTGTTTTGTTAACAAAATGGATCGCGCCGGGGCGGATCTCTGGCGCACCCTGGACATGATCCGCGATCGGCTACGGGCAAGGCCTGTGGCTGTGCAGGTTCCCATTGGAAGGGAATCGTCCTTTGCTGGCGTGGTGGACCTGATTGAGAACAAAGCGATCGGCTACGCTGACGAGCTGGGCACGGAGATGCTCGTGGGTCCCGTGCCTCGTGAGCTCGAGGACGAGGTGGCTTTCTGGCGTGGCAACCTGATTGAGCGCATCGCGGAAACAGACGAAGCTTTGACAACTGAATACCTTGAGGGCAAAGAACTTACACCCGAGCAGCTGAGAGCGGCTCTGAGGAGGGCGACTCTGCGCACAGAACTGTTTCCTGTACTGTGTGGCACGGCGCTGAGGAACAGGGGCGTACAACCTTTGCTGAATGCAATCGTCGACTATCTTCCATCCCCTTTGGATGTTCCGCCCATTTCGGGCCTCAACCCGTTCATCAAGCGGGAGGAGACCCGCCCCTCAGATGTAGCTGCTCCGCTGACAGCCCTGGCTTTCAAGATCGTTTCCGATCCATTTGCTGGTCGTCTCGCGTATGTGCGTGTGTATTCTGGTGTGCTCACGCCCAACAAAGCAGTCCTGAACGCGACCCGCAATCGCAAAGAGCGCGTTGGTCGCATTCTGCGCATGTATGCGAATCAGCGCGAGGACGTGCAGGAACTGCGTACTGGAGATGTGGGCGCGCTGGTGGGGCTCAGATTCACATTCACCGGTGACACGGTGTGTGATCCGGCGCACCCGATTGTGCTCGAGTCCATCAAGTTCCCTGAGCCGGTGATTTCCGTGGTGATCGAGCCGCGCACCAAGGCAGACCAGGACAAGATCACAGACGTGCTGCGCCGCCTCTCGGAAGAGGATCCGACGTTCAGAGTCAGGACCGACGAGGAGACCGGGCAGACCATCATCGCGGGCATGGGTGAACTGCATCTTGAGGTCTTGGTGGATCGCATGGTGCGCGAGTTCCACGTGGAAGCGCATGTGGGCAAGCCTCAGGTGTCGTACCGGGAGACCGTCACGCGCACGGCACGGGCAGAAGGCCGGTATTTCCGCCAAGCGGTGAGCCGTGGCCAATTCACCGGGGTGTGGCTTGAA
Organism: uncultured Anaerolineales bacterium; assembly: GCA_964478725.1. Taxonomy (GTDB): domain Bacteria; phylum Chloroflexota; class Anaerolineae; order UBA2200; family UBA2200; genus CAYZKS01. The sequence continues at coordinate 747 of CAYZKS010000160.1, read as the reverse complement.
GTTGGCCCCAGAGCGCGGGGTTCGGGTCTCGCGTTTGAGAACCGGCTGCCGTCCGGAAAGCTTGGCTCCGAATATGTGCAGGCGGTGGATCTGGGCGTGCGTGAGTTTGCTGAGGGGGGAGCCTTAGCTGGCTATCCCTTGGTGGACATAAGCGTAGCCCTGACAGATGTTGCCTTTGATGAGCAGGATCCGTCAGAGCAGGCATTCAAGGCGGCCGCCATGCTGGCCATGCGTAAAGCGGTCATGGATGCGGCGCCGACCTTGATGGAGCCCATTATGCGTGTGGAGACCGTGGCTCCTGGCGAGTTCGTGGGAGATGTGATCGGTGATCTGAATGCGCGGCGCGCACAGATAGAGACCATGGAGTTGCGGGCCGATACTTCTCAAGTGATTCGGGCCGTAGTGCCCCTGGCTGAGATGTTTGGCTATGCGACTGATCTGCGTTCCATCACTCAGGGACGAGGCACGTTTACAATGGAGTTCGATCACTACTCTGAGTTGCCCGACAGCGAGGTGGCAAGGTTGACGGGGGGCTACATGCCCGCACGTGCATAGCTCGGGACTCGGTCGAGTACGTGCCTTGTGACCAGGGCCAAGGATTTGCCAAGAACGAGATTCTGAGTATACTGTCGGGGTTTGTGCGCCCGATTCCTGCCATAGCAGACGGGGTGCTTGAGGAAAGGAGAGCTCACATGGCGAAGAAGAAGTTTGAGCGGACGAAGCCACACGTCAACGTGGGGACGATTG
>CAYZKS010000159.1:0-7776 GCA_964478725.1 uncultured Anaerolineales bacterium | reverse complement strand
ACGCTGGCGGCAAAGGGCGCGCGCAGCTCGGTCTCGTCGAGCGCGGTCTGCGCCAGGGCGACGTCGGCCTTGCGGGCCTGCACGTCGGCCTCGGCGGCGGCGATGGTCTCGGCGCTGGCGCCGAGCTTGAGCAGGTCGAGCTGCGCCTGGGCGCGGCGCACTTCGGCCTGGGCCGCGGCCAGGGCGGCGGCGTCGGGTTGGGCGCGCAGCACGTCGAGCTGGGCCTTGGCGGCGTTGTAGGCGTTGGTGGCCTGCTCGAGCTGCAAGGCCTCGGGGCGCAGACCGATCTCGGGGCTGCTCTTGACGCGGTCATAGGCCCCCTGGGCCTGCTTGCGCGCGGCCTCGGCGTTGGCCAGCGCGGCCTCGGCGGCGATGAGCTGGCTCTCGTCGGCGCCCTTTTTGACCTGATCCAGGGCGGCCTGAGCGGCGGCTACGGAGGCCTCGGCGGCGGCCAACTCGGGGGCGCGCGCGGCGGCTTTGGCGCCGGCCAGCCGCGCTTCAGCGGCCTGCAGGCCCGCCTCGGCCTGGGCCAGCGCGGCCCGTTGGCGCGCATTGTCCAGTTGCAGCAGCACCTGCCCGGCGGCGACCTGATCGCCCTCGGCCACGGGCAGGCTGGCGACCACGCCGCCGCTGGCGGAGCTCAGCGCCAGCGCACGCGCGGGCACGACGCTGGCATCGGCGACGATCTTACCGCTCTGGCGCGCGCTGGTGGGCGCAGCGGCCGGCCCCTGGCCGGCTGGCGCCTGTGCGGGGGGCGACTGCCCCCCCATGGCCGAGCAGGCGCATACAAGCGACGCGACCAACAGGGCCGCGATCAGGATGGCGAACGTGTTGTGTTTCAAGGCGTACCTCCGTTGTGGCTGCCGCAGTGCGCGCGGGATGCAGGGCCCGGGCGCGGCAGGCGTCTATTCGTAATGGATGGCTTCCATGATGCGCAATCTGGCGGCGCGACGCGCGGGCAGGATGGCCGCGAGCTGCGAGATGATGACCGAGATCAGCAGGGAGATAGCGATGCCCTGCCAGGGCAGCACGTAGCTCAGCTTGTAGCCGGACATGGCGGTCATGGCGGTCAGGAAGATGCGTGACAGGATCACGCCGAAGACCAGGCCGAGCAGGCCGGAGATGATGCCCATCACCGCGGCCTCGGAGAGCACCATGGCCATGACCTGGCGGCGGGTCAGGCCCACGCCGCGCAGCATGCCGATCTCCTGGGTGCGCTCCATGACGTTCATGGTCAGGGTGTTGATCACGCCCAGCGCCGCCACCACCACGGCAATCAGCGCCAACACGTCGAACATGCTAAAGGCCTGGCCCATCAGGCGGAAGATGCGCTGCTTGATGCCCTGGTTGGACTCCAGGATCAGGTTGTCGCGGCGGCCGTAGAGCTCATCCACGCGCTGGCGCACGTCCTCGACGCTGTAGCCGGACTGCACCTTGAGCAGGTAGGCGCTGGCGTCGCTGACGCGGAAGTAGCGCCGCATGTCGTCCCAACTGCCGGTGACCACCAGGCCCTGGTTGTAGAAATCTACGATCACGGCGGCGATCTGGAACTCGCGCGCGCCGCCGCGCGTGCGCAGCCACATGCTATCGCCGGGCTGCAGGTCGTACTTTTCCGAGAGCACGCTGGAGACCATCACGGCGTCGCCGGCCTGCAGGCGCTGCAGGGCCTGCTCCAGCGAAACGCCCTCGCCGCTGAGCAAGAAGGAGGTCACGCGGCCGTGCACGGCGGGGTCGATGGCCATGAAGACCAGCTTTTCCTCGCTGCCGTCGGGCTTTTCCCAGTTGGCGTCCAGGTAGCGGATGGGCGCGACGGCGTCCACGCCCTCGACGGATTGCAGGTGGTTCCAGACGCGCGAGCGCATGGGCAGCGAGGAGCCGACGTACAGGTCGCCGCCCACGTAGGCGCGCAGCCAGCCCTCCAGGTCTGAGCGGAAGGAGGCGGTCATGGCGCGCACGACGATGACCATGGCGACGCTGATCATCAGCGCGGCCACGGTGAGGGTGGTGCGCATGCGGGCGCGCTGGATGTTGCCGCTGCCCAGGCGGCCGCTGCTGCCGTACAGCAGCTTCATCACCGGGCGCGTGAGGCGCTCCCAGGGCGAGACGCTGGCGGGGATCATTAGCGTGGCGCCGCCGAAGAGCGTGAAGACCACCAGGCTGCCCATGCGGAACTGCACGTCGTAGGGGAAGGGGTTGAGAATCAGGATGGCGGCAGAGACGGCCAGCAGCGGCAGGCCGATTTGCCAGCCGTTGCGGATCAGCCAGCCCTCGTTGGCGCGCGCGCGGCTGCGCAGCGCCTCCAGCGGCGAGGTGCGCGAGGCCTGCCAGGCGGGCAGCATGGCGGCCAGCACGGTGGCCAGCAGCCCGACCACGGCGCTGGTGACCACCACCCCGGGCGGCATGACCACGCGCGTCATGTCCTGCGCCAGCAAGGTGGCCATCAGCCCGGCCAGGCCGCGCGCCAGCAGCGCGCCCACTCCCAGCCCAACCAGCGAGCCGACCACGCCCAGCACGGCCGCCTCGCCCAGCACCTGCAGGGCTACCTGGCGGCGGGTCATGCCCACGGTGCGCAGCATGCCCAGCTCGCGAGTGCGCTCGGCCAGGCTCATCGAAAAGGCGTTGTAGATCAGGAACGCGCCCACGAACAGGGCGATGCCGCTCAGGAAGGATAGCCCGATCTGGTAGCTGCCCAGCATCTGCTCCATGCGCCGCCCCTGGGCGGCGGGGTAAGTCACGGCGTATTCGTCGCCCAGGGTGCTCTCCAGGCGCGCCTTCAATTGCTCCAGGCCGGCCGAGCCCTGCACGTCCGGGCTGGCCAGCACGTCCACGCTATCCAGCTCGCCCTGGCGGTCGAACAGCTTCTGCGCCTCGTCCAGAGACAGCACGCCAAAGGCGCCGTTGTTCTGCAGGCCGGGGCCTTCCTTGGCCATCAGGCCCACCACCAGCAGCTCGGCCGCGCCCGCGGGCGTGGCCACCTTGACGCGGCTGCCCAACTCGATCTCCTTCTCGCTGGCGAAGGTGTCAACGAACACCACCTCGGGCTCGGGGGCGTTCGCGGACAGGAAGCGCCCGGCGACCAGCTTGTAGCTGCGCACCTGGGTGTCGAGCTCGGGGTCTATGCCCTGCAGGCTCAGGCCGCCGGTGCTGGCGCCGAAGAAGCTCAGGCCCATCTCGGCCAGCGGAGCGTCGCTGGCCAATTGCGCCTGCTGCTGCAGCTTGGGCAGCGCCAGGGCCACGCCCTCCACGGCGGCCACGCGCCGCAGCAGGCCCTGGGAGAGACTGCCGCCGTCGGTTTCGGCGCTGGTGATCACCAGGTTGGCCTTGCCCGAGGCGTCGCTGAAGACGCGCCGCACCGAATCCAGGGCGGTCTGGGTGACCATGCCGATGGCCATGATGCCGGCCACGCCCAGCACGATGCCTAGCATGGAGAGCAGCATGCGCGCCGGACGCGTGCGCAAAGAGCGCAGGGTGAGCAGCCGAAACATGCTACTCGCCCAGCCCTTCCATGCGTTCGACGATGGCGCGCAGGCGCTGCTGCAGGGGCATTTCCTCGGGGAAGCGCACCTCGTTGACGATGGCGCCGTCGCGCAGCAGCACCAGGCGGCTGGCATAGGCTGCGGCGCGCGGGTCGTGCGTCACAATCACGGTGGTCTGGCCCAGCTCGTCGCGCGTGCGCCGCAACAGATCCATCACCGCGGTGCCGGTCTTGGAGTCCAGGTTGCCGGTGGGCTCGTCCGCCAGGACGATGGCCGGCTGTGTGATCAGGGCGCGAGCGATGGCCACGCGCTGCTGCTCGCCGCCGGAAAGCTGGTCGGGCTTGTGGTGGCGGCGCTCGGCCAGGCCGATCAGCTCCAGCAGGGCCGTCAAGCGCGCCCGATGCTTGCCCAGGTCTTGCCCGTCAATCATCAGCGGCAGGGCGATGTTCTCCTCTGCGGTCAGCGTGGGCAGCAGGTTGAAGAACTGGAAGACAAAGCCGATGTTGCGCCGGCGCATCAGAGTGATGCCATCGTCGTTCAGCAGCGACAGGCGCTTGCCTGCCAGCGTGACCTCGCCCGAGGAAGGCCGATCCAGGCCTCCCAGCAGGTGCAGCAGCGTCGACTTGCCGCTGCCCGAGGGGCCCATGATGGCCACGAACTCGCCCTGAGCCACGGTAAAGTCCACGTTCGCCAGGGCGTCCACGGCGTGCTGGCCGAGCTGGTAGCGCTTGCCCAGGGCTGTAGCTTCGAGGACCAGATCGGAGTTGGGTTGTTCAGGCATGGATTTCGTCCTGCAAGGTGACTTCTCCTGTGTAGCCGTCCACGTGCACGAGCTGATCGTCGGGCAGGCACGTGACGTCGGGAATCGAGACCACCGCCGGAATGCCGTATTCGCGCGCGATGATCGAGCTGTGGGAGAGAATGCCGCCCGATTCGGCCAGCACCGCCCCGGCCTTGGCGAAGAGCGGCGTCCAGCCCACGTCGGAGTAGGGCACCACCAGCACGTCGCCCTGCTGCAGCTTGGGCAGGTCCTGGATGCCGCGCACCACCCTGATCTTGCCAGTGTAGTAGCCGCGCGAGGTGGGCGTGCCTCTGAGCCGGCGGCTGCGGGCCGAAACCAGCGGCGGCGCCTGGTCGCCGTAGATGGTGGTGGGCAGAGCTGCGTCGCGGCACTGCTCGATCTCGGCCTGGCGCTGGGCCACCAGGCCAGCCGCGTCGCGACCGTCTCGCTGGCCGCCGACGATGTCGCGCAGCTCGTGCTCGTGAAGGTAGAAAACGTCCTGGGGGCGCTCCAGGACGCCGCGCTGCACCAGGCAGTCGCCCAGGGCCAGGAAGTACACGCGCATCAAGCCATAACCATAGGTATAGACCAGGTTGGCTTGCTCGCGGTACAGCCGGAAATGGCGCGCCCGGTTGTATGCCCACTGCAAGGCGCGCCGGCGCATGCCGCTCAGGGGTAGGGTCGCGAGCTCAAGCCTGGCCTTGGACATCTGCGGAGGCCGGTAGCCGGCGATGAGCTGCAGGATGGTGTGCGGAGTCTCGCGCCAGGGCACGGAAGAAAAGTCGTTGCCGCTATCGCTGACGTGGCCAAAGCGCTCCAGGAAGGCGGCCACGTTGGAATGAAAGGCCGCCGCCTGCGGCCAGCGCGGCAGCGCCGCCTCATCTCCCGCCAGGATGGCCTGTCGCGCCTCGTCCGGCAGGGCCGCGAACTGCTCGTGAAGCTGGCGCAGATGCGGCGCCGGGTCGTAAAGCTCCAGTCCCTGGATGTCTGCCGCCAGGTCAAAGTGCTCGCAGTCGACGCCCAGCTTCTGCAGTTGGCGGCGCAGCATGGCGTTGTAGGAGAACATCAGCAGTTGCGCCACGATATTCAGGTAAGCCGCCTCTTGGCTCAGCGCAAACAGCGCATCCACCTGCGAGAGCAGCTCGCGCTCAGGCAGACGGGAGGTTTCGGAGAGGGGCCACTGCCGGTAGCGCTGCTCCAGCGCCGGCAAGGACCTGTCCAGCACGGCGGCGAAGCGCATCTTGCCCGCCAGAAACCCAACCAACCTGGGCACAAGTGGCAGCATGCGCATGCCAGGCTTGAACGTGGACATGCCCGCTCTGGCATCCAGGCCCATCATGCGTTCCAGCGAGTCGCGCGGCATGCCCAGGCGCTCGAAGATGCGGCCAAAGGCCCCCATCTCCCAGTAGGCGCGGTAGTAGAAGCAGCCGGCCAGGCTGAGCGGGTCGAGGCGCTCGCCGGTGGCCTCTGCCAGCAGCCTGGTCCACGCTCCGCACACCAGCGGCACGTTGACCGACCAGACCAGCGGCTTGATGATGCCCGGCAGCATCTCCTTGGAGATGCGGTTGGAGTAGACCTTCAGGTCGCGCAGCGAGGTGATGTCGCGCAATTGCAGCCACTGGATGTTCTGGCCATCGTAGACCCACTCCAGGTCCACGTCGGCGCGGAAGGCCCGGCTGATGCGCCGCGTCTGGGCGGCCAGCTCCTCGGCCAGGCTCTCCGGCAGCAGGTCGCTTTCGGGCTTGAGCAGCCACTGGCCGCGCCGGTTGACCCAGCGCTGCGGTGTGGCCCCGGCCTGCACCAGAGCCTCGCCGCTGCCGGGCACGGCCTCAATCACGGTTTCGTCCGCGCCGGTCATGGGGTTGCGACTGAAAGCCACGCCGGAAGCGCGAGGGTTGACCATCCTCTGGACCAGCACCGCCATGCGCGGGGCCGCGGTGCTGCCGGGCAGATGCGCCAGGTAGGACTGCACGGCGGGCGAGTCAGCGGCTGCCCAGGCTTCGCGCATCGCTGCCAGAATGCCATCCAGGCCCTGCACGTTGAGAAAGCTCTTGAACTGGCCAGCGAAGGAATGCTCAAAGCTGTCCTCTACGTTGGCGGACGAGCGCACGGCATGCGAGCCGCCGCCGTCCAGGCGGGTCTGCAGCTCGAGCCGCAGCTCGTCCAGCACCTTTTCGTCGCCCTGGTGGAAGCGCTCGTGCGCTTCCCAGGAGCAGACCAGCGCATCGGGCACGCAGAAGCCCTTGTCGTGCAGCCGGCGCAGATTGCGGGCCTTGTTGCCGACCGTGTCCGGAAGCCGCTCGCGCTTGACGTCGTAGAGGTACATGGCGCTACTCCTTCATCAGGTGCAGCTTCTGCATCATCTTCATCATGCCGCGGCTCATGGGCATGATGTCCGTAGCGGCCTTGATGTCCACCTTGCCCTGGCCGCGGAACTTTAGGTACTGCTTGAGGTCGGGAACCATGCCCAGGACGAAGATGAGATTCAGGGCGATGGCATAGACGCTGTAAGGCAGACTGCGCCAGCGCAGCCACATCCAGGGGATCAGCAGCCACAGTCCCGCCAGGTAGGCCACGATGGCGTCCCGCAGCACGGCCAAACCCAGCAGCATGCCTCCGAAGGCGCAGGCGATCGCGCCGATGGGGTCAATCACCAGCAGCGAGCCGTAGACCGAGGAGATGCCGCGACCGCCCCTGAAGCGGTAGTAGATGGGCCAGTTGTGGCCGATCATGACTGCCGCGGAGGCCAGCAGGAAGTAGGGTTGGCCGGGGTAGCGCCACATGCACCACAGCGTGGGCAGGGCAGCTTTGAGCATGTCGAGGATGCCGACCGTGCAGCCCGCGCGCGAGCCCAATTCCATGGAGAGCACCGAGGAGCCGGTGCCGGTGACCTTGTAGGTCTCCTGGCTGCCCTGCACCTGCAGCTCGATGACCTTCATCTCCCGCCCAGGGGCGAGGACGCGGTAGGCCAGCCGGCTGAAGGAAATCGAGCCGATCAGATAGCAGACGAAGAAGACGACGGCAACGCGCATCCAGTCCATGGCCCTACCCCCCTGCCGCAGCCCGCCGGGGCCGCACGGCAATGCCAGACTATATGGACACGATTTATCTGAATGTTGATTGTACTGAAGCGACGATACCCTGTCAAGTGCAACCGTCGCTCCACTGGCTTTGATTCTAGCAGGCCGGGGTAACGCTTGGGTAGCACTGCGGTAGAATCTCGGGTGCGCTTCGTACGAACCTCGTTCACGCCCCCCCAAACCTGGTTTCCCAAAGGCCCCTGGAGCGTAGCGCAAGGGGTCTCAGGAAACCAGGTTTCGTCTATTCCGTGCCCCAAACCTGGTTTCTTCTCAGGAAACCAGGTTTGTACTCCGGTACGGGGACCTACGGGAAACCAGGTTTCGTCTATTCCGCGCCCCAAAGCGCGGGGACCTGCGGGAGGCGGGGTCTTGCCATCTGCATGCGCTTCTTGACCGCCGCCCCAGGCGGGCATATACTGCTGCGCATGTCGCGGCGCGC
>CAYZKS010000158.1:0-7801 GCA_964478725.1 uncultured Anaerolineales bacterium | reverse complement strand
TGAGCCGTACTGGACTCGAACCAGTGACTCCCTGCTTAAAAGGCAGGTGCTCTACCTGACTGAGCTAACGGCCCAAGATACACGAGCTATAGCGTCGCTGCCACACCTAGCTACTGCGCCTAGTGGCCCGACACTCGCAACCTTGAGAGCGAACCTGACAGGGCAGGTGCTCCGGCTGCGAGCCTATTCTACACCAGCTTGTGCATTTGTGTCAAAGCCCCCAGTCATCAGATCAAGCAGTGCCAGATCGTCCCTGCCTGTCCTTAGGCTTGTAGCTCAGCAATATCGACACAAGGCCAACCAGTGCTTCTTCCGGGCACTCGCGGGCGGCTTCTTCCATCGCCTGCATGAACGTCATCTCGCTACCTTCCAGGTCGACGCCGGCAACTTCTGCCCAGTATGCGATCTGGTCCTTGTCCATGCCCCGTGCTATCGCCAAGACGGACTTGGCCACGTCCAGCTTAACCGTCTTATTGCCAGGGCTTGAGTCCGAGGGAACGAATGCCAATAGGCTCGACCCGCTCGTCCAGTAGCGCTTGCCCAGCTTGCGGGCCTCTAGCCGACCGGAACGGATCCACTGGCGGACCGTAGCCGCCTTGACGCCCAGGATACGAGCCACGTCGTCGCTCGAATACAGCGCGTCCGGTTCAATCCCCTCAGGCATGACACACCTCCTATCTTCGCACCATGTTGGGAGAGACGGGGACAGCAGAAGATCAAGCCAGCAGAGCGCGGAGAGGAAGCACTGGCGCCAAGGGGGGGGCGCTTGGGGCTACCTGGGCAGCGCCATGTACGCTTCCACCACCTGACGGAACAGCGGCGCGGCCTTGGCGCCGCCCTCGCCGCCGTGCTCCAGCACGACCGCCACTGCAATCTGCGGGTCGTTCGCAGGGGCGTAGCCCACGAACCAGGCATGTGGCTCCGCTGGGGGCGCCTCGGCTGTGCCGGACTTGCCGGCCATGCGCACGGCCGCGCCGATGAAGGCATTCGAGGCTGTGCCGCGGGTCACCACGGCTTCCATGGCGCTCTGAACAATCTGCAGATTCGCGGCAGATAGGGGCAAGCTTCCGAGGGCCTCGGGTGAAAAGTCCTGCTGCGTGCCTTCCATGAGAGAGCCGATGCGTCGCACCAGGCGCGGGCGATAGAGCGTGCCGCCATTAGCCACGGCAGCCACGAGATTGGCCATCTGCAGCGGGGTCACCAACACGTCCCCCTGGCCGATGGCCATGTTCACCGCGTCGCGTGGCAGCCACTCCTGTTCTGCGCCCGTGTTGTTCTGCCTTTTCCATTCCGGGTCCGGGATCAGGCCCGCCACGTCATCGAGGGCATTGATCTTGGTGAGAGTACCCAAGCCGAAACCTCGCGCATAGCGTGCCAGGGCCGTTGGATCGGCCTCGTTCAGGGCCTTGCCGATCTCCCAGAAGACTGTGTCGCACGATTGCGCCAGGCCCTCGAACAGGTTGATCGAACCGTGTCCGGTCTTGAGCCAGCAGAAGCGCGTGGCGCCGTCGGCGATGCCATCCCACTGCCCTGCACAGTAGAAGGAAGTGGAGGGTACCAGCCCGAGATGCTCCAGGCCAGCGCTGATGGTTACGATCTTGAAAGTCGAACCTGGCGGGTAGATTCCGGAGGTGGCGCGGTTCAGGAAGGGCCGGCGCGGATCATTCAGCAAAGCCCCCCATTGTTCTTGCGTTGCGCCAGCGGTGAGGGCGCCTGGGTCAAAGCGAGGGTAGCTCACGAGCGCGAGTACTTCACCGCTGCGCGCGTCCAGCACAACGATGGCTCCGACGCGCTCGCCCAGCAGATTCTCTGCAGCGCGCTGCAGGTCGGTATCCAGGGTAGTGTAGATATCGTGGCTGGCCTGGGCTGGCTGTTCCGACAGCGTCCAGACGATGCGACCTTCCTGTGTGATGATCGCCAGAGTGCCGCCTCGCGTGCCTGCCAGTTGCTCCTCTTCCCATCCCTCCAAGCCTGACACGCCCAGCATGTCACCCGAGCGGTAGCCTTTGGGCTCCAGCCTGGCCAGTGACTGTGCATCGATCTCGCTCATGTAGCCCACCACATGGGCAGCGACGCTGCCTTGCGGATAGCTGCGTATGGCCTTCTCGCGCCACACGATGCCGGGCACTGCGCTTAGCGTCGCCTCGCTGCGCTCGGCCGCGTCGGGTGTGAGCTCGCCCACTGGCATGAACCAGCTCGGTTGGGCGGCGCCCTGATAGCGCGTCCGGATGGTCTCGCTGGGCAGCATCAGCACTTGACTGAGTACGTTCAGCAGTTGGGCTTCATCCTCGATTTGGCCCGGGACTACGCCCACCTCGATCACCTGGCCTTGCGTGGCCAGAAATGCGTCTTTGCGGTCGAGGATGCTGCCACGTGGCGGTACGTGGACAAACAGGTGCACCAAGTTGTCACGCAACAGCAGAGGGAAGATGGATTTGGGCGCCCAGTCCACGCCCCAACGCTGCCCGTCGTGTGACAAATCCAGAGAGTTCTCGATCTGGAAACTGCCGGCCAACTGCGTATCGATCGTCAGTGTGAAAGTGACCTGGGCTGTGGAAGCAGGCGTGCGTTGCACATCGTGAATGCTGGCAGTGAGGTCGACGATGGCGGCCTCTGCGGCAATGGCACTGTAGCGCGAGGTGAACTTGTCGGCTGCGATGGAGGCAGCGGCTGACGCGGACAGCAGGCTGTACATGTGCTGATAGGCCTGATCCTGCCAGGCTCGCAAGAACTCGCGGGCCACTGTTTCGGCGCCGTCCAGTGAGGGCGTGGATGTCGGGACGGGTATGGGTGTGGCCGTAGGTTCGGACTGGCATGCGACCGCCGTCAGCAGCACGAGCGACAGAGCGCAGCCAGCCAGGCAAAGCCGGTTCACAGGGAGTCCTCCTGGTAGTCGAAAGATGCCCGCTGCCGCAACCAGCTTCATTATACCTCAAAGCCACGAGTCTGCTGAACGGGAGGCAATTGGTGCATGGCTTGGCGTAAAAGGAGCGCAAAGAATGACGGGTGGTGACCGCTCCGGATAGTGGCAGCGTTGACAGTTTGTCGAAATTGCCCTAGAATATGGATACTAATTAGCTAACTAATAGTCGTTAATGGGTGTTGGAAGTGTGGAGCTGAACCGAGTCACGACCCTCACGGAGTGCTGAGATGAACAAGATCCTGGTTGTGGATGACGAACCTGATGCGTTGAAGATGGTAGGGCTGACCCTCAGGGCAGAAGGATACCAGGTAGTCACGGCTGGCAGCGGCGAGGAAGCGCTTCGCCTGGCGGCATCCGAACGGCCAAATTTGATTGTGTTGGACGTAATGATGCCTGATATGGATGGCTTTGAAGTGGCGCGCCGCCTGCGCCGCAGCGTGGATTCGGCCCAGGTGCCTATCCTGTTCCTCTCCGCGCGCGGCCAAGTGACAGACAAGGTAGAAGGCCTCACCGTGGGCGGCAACGACTACCTCACCAAGCCAGCCGCGCCGCAGGAGTTGGTGGCCCGTGTCGGCGTCCTGATCGGGACCTTCTCTCAGCAACAGAAGGCCCAGGTCATTGCGCTTTTCGGCAGCAAGGCCGGCGTCGGCGTCAGCACCATTGCCGTGAACCTCGCGCTTGCCCTGCAAAGCCAAGTCGGCGACAAGGTCGTCCTGGTGGATGGTCACGACGAGGGCGGAGACGTGGGAGTTTTTCTGAACATGCCGCACACCCACCATGCGGGCGAGTTGGCGGATCGGATGGACATGCTTGATCAGGACGTATTCCAGAGCGCCCTCTTGCGGCATTCGTCTGGACTGCGCGTCTTGCTGGCGCCCCCGGATACCTCGCTGGCATCTTCGCTCTCACCCTTGTCGTGGGAGCGCATCGTGGAGGAATTGCGGTACCTCTGCGGTGTGCTGGTATTCGATGCGCCCCCATTCCGTTCGGACTCGTGGGCCCCCGTTTTGAGCCTGGTCGATGATATCCTCTTGGTCACCACCCCCGAGATCACGGCGATGAAGCGCTTGACCACGGCGAGCGAACTGGCCCGTGCGCGCTCGGGCAAGCCCGAGCATGTGCGTGTCATCCTCAACCGCTACAGCGAAGGCAGCGGCTTCTCGGTCGCCGCCATCTCGCGCGCTCTCGGCGTTCCGATCCATACTACGATAGAGGATGTCGGTCCGATCAACACGTTCGCCGTCAACCATGGCCAACCCCTCTTCCTGAGCGAGAAACGCAGTCCGATGACACGCGCAATCTCGAATCTGGCGCGTGAAATTGTGCGGCGAGATGTGCGGCCAGCGAACGAGGGCAAGAGGTGATCGGATTGCTTGTCCCAACCCAAGGTGTGCCGATGCGGAGGCAGTCGTGACAGACCGGATCCTTGTGGTAGATGATGATGCGCTCGCTCTGCGTCTGATGAAGCTGTCCCTGGAGGGAGAGGGGTTCCAGGTGAGCACAGCCACCAACGCCTTCGAGGCGCTGCGTGCAAGCCAGACGGAACGGCCCAACTTGATCGTTTTGGACATCATGATGCCTGACGTCGACGGCCTTCAAGTGCTCCATCATTTGCGTAGCCAGCCCGCCACGAGGGGCATACCTGTGGTTTTCTTGACTGCCAAGGTGCAGCTCGAGGATCGGATCGCGGGCTTGCGCGCCGGCGCGGATGATTACATCACCAAACCAGCGGACCCACGCGAAGTGGTCGCGCGAGTGCAAGCTTTGCTGCAGCGTTCCAGACACACTTCTACGCCCAGACAAGGTCGCGTGGTGGCTGTGATCGGAGCCAAGGGTGGAGTCGGCACTTCGACGATCACCCTCAACCTGGCAGCGTCATTCGTGAAGAGACAAGTGTCTTCCGTGTTGATTGATCTGCGTCCAAACGCAGGCTCGATTGCCTGCCAGCTCAAGTCTGCTCAGCGTTCTTCTCTCGCGGACCTGATAGCGCTGCCCGCTGAGCAACTCGACAGTCTCCATGTCGAGAAATGCCTGATCCAGCACTCGTCAGGATTGCGTTTGCTTCTCAGTCCTCCGTCTGGCGCCAAGCTGTCCGAATTGCCGGCGACTCACGTTGGTCCCCTGGCGCGCGCCTCCGCTGCGCTGGCGGACGTTGTGTTTCTGGACCTGCCACACGTGGCATCGCCTGCCTCCACGGAGGCGCTTCGTTCCAGCCAGAGGGCCTTGCTTGTTCTGGCGCCCGCTGCGGTAACGATGGCGTGCGCCGAACAGGCCCTGTCTCTGCTGGAAAGCTGTGGGCTGACCGGTGAGCAGGTAGCCATGGTTGTGGTGAACCGTTCTCCCGTGTCCATGGCGCTATCCGTCAGCGAGATCGAGCGCAAGTTGCACACGACCTGTCTGGGGTTGGTGCCACCGGCTCAGGAAGAGCTGGCCGTCTCCGAGGCGCACGGGATGCCGCTGGTTTTGTCCACGTCGCATACGATGGCCACGATGGCTCTACAGGAGATGTCTGAACGCGTGAAGACTTGGGTCCTGGCCGAGACCCTTCAGTAAGCCAGACCTATCCCCACATAGTTAGGCAGACGCACAGGAGTGGTTCAGCCTATGGCCGATGAGCATATCCTGATAGCCGATGATGAGCCCGATGTGCTCGATACCTGTTCCCGCGTGCTTGAGCTGCAAGGCTACCAAGTCACTGGGGTGCACAATGGCTTCGAGGCCATCGAGGTGGCCAAAGAGCAGAGCTTTGACCTCTTGTTGACGGACATCAAAATGCCCGGCATGAGCGGCCTGGAGACCTTTCGTAGCATCAGGCAACACCGGCCCGACATGATCGGTGTGGCCGTCACGGGCTATGGGGCGGTGGACACCGCGATCGAGGCTTTGCAGCTGGGCATGGATGATTTCCTGCTCAAGCCCTTTACCCTGGACGCTTTGCGTGGTGCGATTGCCAGGGCGCTGGACAAGCGGCGATTGACGAGAGAGAACGCGCGCTTGAAGGCTCTGATCCCCCTTTTTGAGCTCAGTCAGGCTTTCATGTCCATTACAGAGCTGGACGTGTTGCTGAGGCAGGTCATGCATGTGGCTGTGCAAGAAACGCGTGCGAGCCTAGGCGTCTTGACACTGACATCTGAAGAGGGGGAAGTCGCTGAGGGTTGTGTCGTAGTCTCAGGCGATGGTGAGTCCTCAACCAGCCCTACCTGCAGACTGAGTAGCGGCATCGTGGACCGGGCCATGCAGAGCAAACAGGCAGTGCTGTGGCGGCTGGGATCAGAACACGGGCCCTTCTTGGAGCTCGCTCCAAAGGATGCCGAAATCACCGCAGCGATTGCGTTGCCCCTGATTGTCAATGCGGATGTGATAGGAGTGCTTGGACTGGCCAAGCAGAAGAGGAGCGAAGCCTTTGCACCCAGTGATGTCGAGTTTCTTTCCGTTCTGGCCAGCCAGGCCGCGACAGCGATTCAGAACGCTCGCTTGTTCACGGACCTCAGACAAGCCTACGACAATCTCAAAGAGCTCGATCGCCTGAAGAGTGAGTTTGTCAGCAACGTTTCGCATGAGCTGCGTGCTCCGCTGCATACCATCAGTGGCTTTGCACAACTGCTACTGGATGGCAAGATCGAGGACAAGGCCGTACAGCGCGAATGCCTGGAGACGGTATCGCGTCAGACCGAGCATCTGACCAGACTCATCAACGATCTGCTGGATTCCTCCAGGATCGAAGCGGGCCACTTTGAACTGCATCGGGGCCCAGTGCAGATGCGTGAAGTGGTAGGGCAGGTGCTCAAAGAACTGCAGCCAATGGCCTTGCAGAAGCAGGTCGTACTGACTGATGAGACGGCATCTGACCTGCCGGTTGTTCTGGCGGATGCGCAACGCATGGGGCAAGTAGTCACGAACCTTGTCCACAATGCGATCAAGTTCAGCGCAGAACAGGGGCGTGTCACTATCTCGGGCCATCTCGAGCCGCGCGAGTTGGTCTTTGCCGTGCAGGACAATGGAGTGGGCATTCCTGCTGGCGCAATGCGGCACATGTTTGAGCGCTTCTACCAAGCCGACGGATCCAGTACGCGTCGTACGGGCGGGACCGGGCTAGGTCTGTACATCTGCAGACAGATAGTGGAAGCGCACGGCGGAAGAATCTGGGTGGAGAGCGAAGAGAGCCGCGGGTCGGTCTTCCGGTTCAGCCTGCCGACTCAGAACGGAGAGCCCGGTTAAGAAGCAAACGCCTCCCCCAACACACTGCGTTGGGGGAGGCGTTCAGCAACCGTCGCCTGATCTGCGCAGGCGTTAAGCATACCACACGAAGTACAGCACGATCCCCGCCACCCCTGCTGCGGCCCACAACAACCAGGTGATCAGCATGGTGCGCTTCATGCTGGACCAGCTCGAAGGCCCACTGGTTGCCGCATTACCGCGGATCACGACATAGACGCCGAGCAATTCCGCCAACAGCCCTAGCAGCATATGCGGCCACAACGTCAATGACCGTATGGAAGCAGTATCTCGCAGGGCCGAAGGCAGGGCACGCACGAATGACGGATTCATGACGAACACAATCGCTGCCGCATTGGCGATGACAGCCACTGTCATCAGGCGTTGATGCGCGTCGAACCTCCCTCGTCTCGCCTGCAGCGCTCCCACGCACAGCGTGATCAACAAGGTGATCTGCAGGATCAGGTTCACGTCCGCGACGAATCCCGCCCGCGTACCGAATATGCCGGTACCCATGGTGCCTCCCCCGAATCAGGTTGTTCAGCCAATCTCAGGACGCGAAAGCATCTCGTTTTGTTGCGATGCGCTCGCCGCTAGTCAAGTTGCTTCCCCGCGCCTCACCTGTGACATGCATAGCGCTGCCAGGAGCAGGAAGAACGGCGA
>CAYZKS010000157.1:0-7809 GCA_964478725.1 uncultured Anaerolineales bacterium | reverse complement strand
TACCTCGTGAGGCAACGATTCTCGTAGAGTAAGATTCCTGATGATTCAACGCGGATCTTTGACATGGCAAGACGAACGCCTATAATGGTCCCGTGACTGGCACGAACTGCTACCGGGAGGCGCAACTATGGAGCGTGCGATTCTGGGTGTGATTGGTGGTAGCGGAGTGTACGAGATAGAAACCTTGACCGATGTCAGGGAAGTGAAGGTTTCGACACCTTTTGGCGATCCAAGCGACCTGATCGTCTTGGGCAGCCTCTCTGGCGTTCCCGTCGCCTTTCTGCCCAGGCATGGACGGGGCCACCGCATCATGCCAACGGAAGTCAACTCGCGCGCCAACATTTATGCCTTTAGATCGCTGGGGGTCCAGTACCTCGTCTCGATCAGCGCGTGTGGAAGCATGCGAGAGGATCTGAAACCACGAGACATCGTGATCCCCGACCAGATATTCGACCGCACAAAGGCAAGGCCTAGCACCTTCTTTGGTGATGGCCTAGTGGTCCACATCAGTTTCGACGAGCCGTATTGCCCAATGCTCAGCGACCTGGTCTACCGCGCTGTACAGAGCACGGATGCGACCGTTCACCGCGGTGGCACGTTCCTGGTAATGGAAGGGCCACAATTCTCCACCAAAGCCGAATCAAGGATCTACCGACAGTGGGGCGTGGACGTAATCGGCATGACCGCCCTACCCGAGGCCAAACTGGCTCGCGAAGCCGAAATATGCTACGCCGCGATGGCCCATGTCACCGACTATGATGTGTGGCACGCTACCGAGTCACCGGTCACGGTTTCCATGCTCATCGACAACCTGAACGCAAATGCTGCGGTGACAAAACAAGCCCTCACCTACCTTGCGCCGATGGTGGCACAGCAGCAAGACCGCACATGCAAGTGCGCCTCGGCCCTTTCCAGCGCCATTATTACACGACCCGAGGTCATCCCAGCTTCCGTCAAGGCGCGACTAGGCGTGCTCATAAGCAAATACATCCAGTAGCCAAGCGCTTCGCCGCCATTTCGCATAGTATACTGCCCTTCCGGCTTGTATTGTTCCATAGGTGCTCACAGTGACTTTGGCTACACGAAAAAATTCGTGTGGCTCTGCCCGTGTCCTACTGCTTCTCAAGTACCCTCGTCAGAAATTGCCCCGTGTACGACTGAGGCATTTTCGCTACCTCTTCTGGAGTACCTTCCGCTATCACCCTGCCACCCGCCTCGCCTCCGTCGGGGCCAAGATCGATGATCCAGTCAGCGGTCTTGATCACATCGAGATTATGTTCAATAATCACCACCGTGTTCCCTGCGTCGACCAGGCGGTTGAGTACCTTGAGCAGGCGGTCGATGTCCGCAAAATGCAGGCCAGTAGTGGGCTCGTCCAAGATGTACAGGGTCCGCCCGGTCGCCCGGCGCGAGAGCTCCTTCGATAGCTTTACTCTTTGAGCCTCGCCGCCGGACAGAGTTGTGGCTGACTGCCCCAAGCGAATGTAGCCCAAGCCCACGTCCTGCAGGGTCTCCAGTTTGCGCCTGATGCCCGGGATATTCTCAAAGAAGCGCTGCGCCTCGTCCACCGTCATCTCCAAGATGTCGGCGATGCTGGCCCCCTTGAACTTGATCTCGAGGGCTTCTCGATTGTAGCGCCGGCCGTGGCAGACCTCGCAGGGCACGTAGACATCTGGCAAGAATTGCATTTCTATCCGAATGATCCCGTCGCCCTGACAAGCTTCGCAGCGCCCGCCCTTTACGTTGAAGGAGAACCGTCCAGGCCTGTAGCCCCGCGCCTTGGCCTCTGGCAGCGCTGCAAAGAGCTCACGGATAGGAGCGAACACGGCCGTGTACGTAGCGGGATTGGAGCGCGGCGTGCGTCCGATCGGCGACTGGTCGATGTCAATCACCTTGTCAAGATGCTCAAGACCCAAGAGCCGCTTGTGTCGACCGGGACGCTCCTTGCTGCGATACAGATGTTGCGCCAGCGCCTTGTACAGAATCTCGATAATCAAGCTGGACTTGCCGGAACCCGACACACCGGTCACGCAAACGAATCGGCCCAGAGGGATGCGCACATCAATACCCTTCAGGTTGTTCTCGGCTGCACCGACAACCTGTAGGGCATGGCCGTTACCGTGTCTTCGCCGCTTGGGGACAGGCACGCTCCTGTCGCCTCGCAGATACTGGGCAGTGATAGAGTTCGGACAGGCAAGAACTTCCTCCAGGGGACCGGCTACTACCACCTCTCCACCGTGCTCACCGGCCCCAGGCCCCAAGTCAATCACATAGTCCGCTGAGCGCATGGTCTCTTCGTCATGCTCAACTACAAGCAACGTGTTGCCGAGATCCCTCATGCCCATCAACGTGTCAATCAGACGCCGGTTGTCGCGCTGATGAAGTCCCACGCTCGGCTCGTCCAAAATGTACAGTACACCCATGAGCTGAGATCCAATCTGCGTCGCCAGACGAATGCGCTGTGCCTCTCCGCCTGATAGGCTCCCCGCAGCCCGGTCTAGTGTCAGGTAGTCCAAGCCCACATCAATCATGAACTTCAGGCGTGCCTTCAGCTCTTTCAGGATCTGCCGTGAGACTGTCTTGTCACGATCAGAGAACTGGGAGGTCAGAGTATCGATCCACCTCATGCAGTCAGTTACCGACAATGCGGTGGCCTGCACAATTGACTTGTCGTCGATGGTGACTGCGAGGCTCTCGGGCTTGAGTCTCTTTCCTTGACAGGTGGGGCAAGGTCGAGTAGCCATATACTGCTCGATGATCTGGCGACTATAATCCGATGCGCTCTCTCTGTGACGTCTGCGCAGATTCGGTATGACTCCCTCAAAGATGGTCTCGTACTCGCGCAGGTGTTCAAAGCGATTCCGATAGCGCAGGGTAACAGTCTCTGCGCCCGTTCCATACAGCACCGCCCGCAGTTGCTCAGGCGCTAGAGCCGACACCGGGGTATTCATCGAGAACCCATACGCTCTAGCTACTGCTTCCAGCAACTGCGCACAGTAACTATAATCATCGCTGTTACGCGCCAGATTCCATGGGCTGGCTTGGATCGCACCCTCACTTAGCGAGAGGCTCTTGTCGGGAACGACGAGGTCCGGGTCGATCTCAAGCAGATTACCCAGTCCAGTGCAGGCCGGACAAGCACCATGAGGGCTGTTGAAGGAGAAGTTGCGCGGCTCTATCTCTGGCAAGCTGATACCGCAGTACACGCACGCCAGATGCTCCGAGTACAGGTATTCGGTCCCATCCTGCAACACGACCTTGGCGATGCCACCGCCCATTTTCAGGGCTGTCTCCACCGAGTCGGCCAGACGCAAACGGTCCGTGCCCAGGTCACTCTCCCCACCCGATTGGATAATGAGTCGATCCACAACGGCATCAATAGTGTGCATCTTGTAGCGTTCGAGGAGGATTTCTTCATTCACCTCGCGAACCACACCATCCACCCGCACGCGCACCAGACCAGAACGGCGGATATCCTCGAACACCTGACGGTGCTCACCCTTGCGATCTTTGATCAGCGGCGCAAGCACCATGATGCGGCTATCCTGTGGAAGCGCCATGATGGCATCCACGATCTGCTGCACGGTCTGACGGGCAACCACTCGGCCGCACTGCGGACAGTGCGGCGTGCCCACACGGGCGTACAGCAGCCTCAGGTAGTCGTACACCTCGGTAATGGTACCAACAGTGGAGCGAGGATTGTGACCCGCTCCCCGCTGGTCAATGCTGATCGCTGGAGAAAGCCCGCCAATGAAATCCACATCCGGCTTTTCCATCTGTCCCAGAAACTGTCGGGCGTACGCCGAAAGCGACTCCACATAGCGCCGTTGTCCTTCCGCATAGATCGTGTCAAAAGCTAGAGAGGACTTGCCGGAGCCCGAAATGCCAGTGATCACAACGAACTTGTCTCGAGGGATCTCCAGATCGATATTCTTGAGATTGTGCTCGCGAGCGCCGCGAATCACGATCTTATCTTGAGGCATCGCAATCTCCCCTGCGCCACTCGCTGTGATGCGAACTTTTGTTCTACCTTCATAATAGCACATCCATGCGATGGTGTCAACACCCTGTGGCGAGGTATGATTGTACTCAGCATTGCCGTCAGAGCCAAGCCCATTTTGCGCACACGGGTTGTTATCGGGCCAGCGTTTCTCCCATGTTCAATTTGGCGCGCGGGACGGGTACAGGTTCTCTGCGATGCCGAGCAGAAAACGCCTATCAGAGACCATGTTTTGCACATTCTCCCCGGACTGTGCTATAGTGTGAGCATCATCATGCAGCACAAGATAAGAACAGCAACCGAGCCCTTGCTCGTCTTGGTACGAGGCGGTGGTGACCTGGGAACGGGCGTTGCACATCGCTTGCACCGAGCCGGATTCCGCGTTCTAATCACTGAGCTTCCTCAACCACTGGTGATCCGGCGCGCGGTCGCTTTCGCGTCCGCCGTCTACGAGGGGCAGATACGGGTTGAAGGGGTGCAAGCAAGCTTGGCTCACAACCTCAACCAGGCGCAGGAGCTACTCCAACAGGGCGTCATCCCTGTGCTGGTGGATCCGGAAGGAGCACTGGCAGCCGAACTACAGCCGCCAGTAGTCGTGGATGCGCGCATGGCGAAACGCCCCCTTGACACTCGAATCAACGCTGCGCAATGCGTGATCGGCCTTGGCCCGGGCTTGCACGCTGGCCACGACGTGCATGCAGTGATCGAGACAGCGCGTGGACACAACCTCGGCCGCGTTCTTCTTGAGGGATCCGCAGAGCCAAATACGCGAGTGCCAGGAGCGGTCCAGGGCTTCACCTCAGAACGTGTCATACGAGCACCTTGTGCCGGCGTCTTCATCGGTCTTAGACGTATTGGAGATCTGGTTGAGACAGGACAGACGCTCGCTGAGGTAAGTCAGCAGTCCATTCACGCACATATCTCGGGGGTGGTGCGGGGAATGCTGCATGACGGCCTGGTTGTCAGCAATGGACAGAAAGTCGGAGATATCGATCCGCGTGCAATCGTCGAGTACTGTTTCACAATCTCCGACAAGGCTCGAGCCGTCGGAGGCGGTGTTCTGGAAGCCATACTCCTTCTGCAGTCTGGCCGCCACCATCGAGGTTCTGAACAGGGTCGGGGACAAAGGAGCATGTCAGATGTTGTGTGAAGATTATGTCGCAGCCTCCACGATAGAAGAAGCGCTTGCCACTCTGGCATCTTTGCGCGGAGAGGCCCGCATCATAGCCGGTGGTACGGATCTGGCCATTCAACTGCAGCGCCGTGAACGGACAGGCATCAAGTGCCTTGTGGACATCACACGCATTCCTGGGTTGGACGAGGTCAGGGTGAAGGGCCCTCAAATTACCGTGGGAGCAGCAACCACATTCACCCATCTATCCTCCTCTCCCCAGATTCAGCACCTAGCCGCTGCCTTGGCAGAGGCCGCAGCCTGGGTAGGCTCTCCGCAGATTCGAAACGTGGGCACGCTCGCAGGTAACGTAGTCAACGCTCAGCCTGCTGCAGACGGTTCGATCGCCCTGCTGGCAATGGACGCAGAAGCGCAGATCGCCAATCTCACCGGACGGCAATGGGTGCCAGTCTCCAGCCTCTACCTCAGCCCGGGAGTCTCGCGAGTTGATCCTACATCCGAGATGATCACGGCTCTTCGCTTCCGTGCGCACGGCCCACGGGAAGGATCCGCATTTGAGCGCATGGCCAGACGCAGGGCGCTCTCTTTGCCTCTGATCAATGTGGCAGCCTACGTGCTGTTGGATGCGGATTGCACACGCATGCGAGAGGTGCGAATCGCTCTTGGCCCCGTTGCGCCCGTGCCCTTTCGAGCACTGCAAGCAGAAGCTGTGCTCAAAGGTCAGTTGATTGCCGACGATGTCCTGACAGAGGCCATCGAAACCGTGGTGCGGGAGAGCAAGCCACGCTCCAGTCTGCTTCGTGCTGGCAAGGAATATCGCCAGGAACTGATCCGCACCCTGACCCGACAGGCCATACTGAGAGCCATCACAAGGGCCAAAGGACGGTAGAGATGAAACGAACCCACCCGCTGCAAATGTGCCTCAACGGGCAAGAGGTGAACCTGGATGTGCAGTCCGGGGCCACACTGGCCACAGTCCTTCGAGAGCAGTTGGGACTCACTGGCACCAAGATCGGATGCGAAGAAGGCGAATGCGGTGCGTGTACCGTCCTGGTGGACGGCCAAGCGGTGAATTCGTGTCTGTATCCGGCATTGAAAGCCGCAGGCCGCGAGGTCCTGACCATCGAGGGACTGAGCCCGCCGGGGCAGCTTCACCCGCTACAACGCGCCTTCATTGATTGTGGAGCAGTGCAGTGCGGATACTGCACTCCAGGCATTCTGCTAAGCGCGGTTGCGCTTCTGCGTAAGAACCCTCATCCGAGTGAAGATGAGATTCGCAGGGCGATCTCAGGCAATCTGTGTCGCTGCACTGGTTATCTGAATATCATCAAAGCCATACAGAAGGTGTCTCAGTCAAGCTGAGAATCACATGCAGCGTGCTGGGCTGTATATCCACATACCTTTCTGCCGTATCAAGTGCAACTATTGTGACTTCAACTCGTACGCTGGCTTGGATAGCCTGCACGATCGCTATGTCCATGCCCTGTGTCTCGAAGTGCGCAATTCCTCGCCTGCACTGGCTTCCTCCGGCCTGGAGGTAGACACAATCTACATTGGCGGTGGGACGCCTACCGTACTACCCACCCCTTCTCTAGCCACAATCCTCCGGGTTTGCCAGGAATCATTCCGCTGTCTGCCAGATGCCGAGATCAGTGTTGAAGCCAACCCTGGCACAGTGGATCACTGCAGCTTGGCTGCGCTCTACGCGGCAGGCGTGGATCGCCTTAGCTTGGGCGCCCAGAGCTTCTTTCAGGACGAGCTATGCCTGCTGGGTCGCATTCACACGCCTGGTCAGATCCGTCAAGCCCTGGAAATCGGGCGCGCCGCAGGGTTTGAGAACATCAACCTGGATCTCATGTACGGCCTACCAGGCCAGTCCGTTGCACGCTGGCGACTGACTCTGGAACAGGCGCTGGACCTGCGGCCTGAACATCTGTCACTGTACGCGCTCTCAGTCGAACAGGGCACGCCCCTGGCGCGCACGATCGCTGACAGCACCCTGCCCCTGATAGACCCCGACCTTGCCGCCGAGATGTATGAGTTGGCCAGAGACCTCTTGGCACAAGCGAACTACCAGCACTACGAACTATCGAATTGGTGCATGCCAACGCGCGCTTGCAGGCACAACCTCAAGTACTGGCGGACAGACATCTACATCGGATTCGGAGCGGGGGCTCACTCGTACTATGCGGGGCAGAGATGGCGAAACGCGAAGCAACCATCCGATTATGTCGCGATCCTGGAATCGGACAGGAGTCCGCGCGAGGCCACAATGACAATCACGCCAACGGAGAGTATGGCGGAGAGCATGATTCTCGGATTGAGGCTACTGGAAGGCGTAAGCGCGGACGAGTTCGAGCTGCGCCATGGCTGCGACTTGTATGCAGTCTACACATCCGAACTGGCTGAGCTTTCGCAGCTCGGCCTCGTCACCACCCGCAATCGTCGCGTTTGTCTCACCGAAAGAGGACTGCTGCTGGCAAACCAGGTCTTTGGCCGCTTCTGGCCGCCAGCCAGTAAATGATGCTTTGAATAAGGGGCGCAGGCGTTACCCTTGTGCTGCTCCACTCATACGCTGTAGGCAACGACTGGCTTTGCGCGTCTGCGTCGAGGGTCCACGCCACCTTGATACTCCTGACACGGTGAATCACAAGCGCGCTGAGAGGGAATCCGTTCG
>CAYZKS010000156.1:1748-7872 GCA_964478725.1 uncultured Anaerolineales bacterium | reverse complement strand
TGCACAACTTCCAGCACTTGACCGCGCCAAAGCCCAGTGCTACAATATTCAGCTATCTAACCCTTTGCAGGTGAAAGCATGCCAACCATTGACTATCACAAGCTGGGTCGGTTGTTGTCCAGCGTGTGTCGCCTGTATCGCACCCGCGCCGATCGGGCCATGGACAAGCTCGGACTCTACCGTGGCCAGGGCGTCCTCTTGATGACCCTTGCCCAGCAGGACGGCATGACCCAGTCCGAGATCGCCGAGAAACTGCACATCTCACTCGCGGCCGCTACCAAGGTGATCAGGCGCATGGAGCAGGCGCAGCACCTGCAGCGCCGCGCCGATGCGGCGGACGCGCGCGTCTCGCGCGTGTACCTGAGCGATCAGGGCCGCGCGCTCACTGCCAAGATCTGCGCCGCATTCGGCTCCCTGGATCGGAGCATGCTCGCGGGCCTGTCGCTGGCAGACCTGGAGCGGCTGCACGACCTGCTGACCCGCATGCAGGCCAACCTGCAGCATTTTGAACCATGACCACCCATTTTGAACCAGCGCAGGCCCATTTTGAACCGCAGGCCGCCCATTTTGAACCACGGCCATCCATTTTGAGCCACGCTGTGCCCATTCTGAACCATAGCACTGATTCCCATCTTGCCAGGAGCCTACCTTGATCCGGAAACTGGCCGGCTACATCGGCCGCCATAAACGCCTGATGTTTCTGCAACCCCTGCTCGTGCTGGTGGATGTCACCTTTGAGCTGAGCATGCCGCTGCTCATGTCCCGCATTGTGGATATCGGCATTGCCAACCGCGACGTGAACTATATCGCCAGGATCGGACTCAACATGGTGTTGCTGGCGCTGGCGGCTATGCTGCTGGGCATCATCAACATGTGGCTGTCCATCTACGCCAGCATGGGCTTTGGCGCCAACCTGCGCGATGCCCTGTTCGCCAAGGTGCAGCAATTCTCGTTCAACAACATTGACTACTTTAGCACCGGCTCCCTGATCACCCGCCTGACCAACGACGTCAACAACTTGCAGCTCACCGTGATGATGGGGTTGCGCATTCTGCTGCGCGCGCCCATGATGCTGGCGATCGCCTTTGTCATGGCCTACAGCATCAACTCCGAGCTCTCGCTGGTCTTGGCCATCGCCATCCCGGTCTTGGTGCTGGCCTTGGCGACCATCATCCGCACCGCCACCAGACGCTTTTCCGTCGTGCAGGAGCGCATCGACGCCCTTAATAGCACGCTCCAGGAGAACCTCATCGGGCAGCGCGTGGTCAAGTCCTTCGACCGCGCCGAGTTCGAAACGGGCAAGTTCCAGGGGGCCAACAACGCCCTGACCAACGCCTTCATCCGCGCGGTCAGCATCGTGATTTGGAACATGCCGGCGATGATGTTGGTGATGAATGTCACCACTCTGGCCATTCTGTGGTTCGGTGGAGGCATGGTGGCCATCGGTAGCTTGAGCGCCGGGGAATTGATCGGCTTTGTCAGCTACGTCTTTCAGATGATGATGAGCGTGATGATGATCTCGATGGTCTTTGTTCTCGCCGCGCGCTCGCAGGCCAGCGGGCACCGCGTGCTGGAAGTGCTGGAGACCGAGGTGGACATCGCCGACAAGCCCG
The DNA here is from genome assembly GCA_964478725.1 of uncultured Anaerolineales bacterium. Classification (GTDB taxonomy): domain Bacteria; phylum Chloroflexota; class Anaerolineae; order UBA2200; family UBA2200; genus CAYZKS01. Next base: position 6,259 of record CAYZKS010000156.1, on the reverse strand, counting down.
TGCCGGCGGAGCTTGCTCCGGCGCCTGGCGCCCTGGCCGCGACGCCCGCCCCGGCTGCGCAGGTCAGCGCAGGCCGGGTCGAATTCCGCGATGTGGCCTTTAAGTACAGCTTTGCGGAGAGCGGCGAGCAGGTGCTGTCTGGAATCAGTTTTGCGGCCGAAGCGGGTGAGAGGGTGGCCATCGTGGGCGGCACGGGCTCGGGCAAGTCCACCCTGGTGCACCTCATCCCCAGGCTCTACGACGTCAGCGCGGGCGCAGTGCTGGTGGATGGCCGCGACGTGCGCGACTACCCGCTGGAAGCGCTGCGCGGCGCCATCGGGGTGGTGCTGCAGCGCAACACGCTCTTCTCCGGCACCATTCGCGGGAATTTGCTGTGGGGCAAGCAGGACGCCACCCAGGAGGAGATCGAGAGCGCCTGCCGGGATGCCCAGGCGCACGATTTCATCCTGTCCTTCCCTGAGGGATACGATACCCTGCTCGGCCAGGCCGGGGTGAACCTGTCCGGCGGGCAGAAGCAGCGCCTGTGCATCGCCCGCGCCATCCTAAAACGCCCCAGGATTCTGATCATGGACGACGCTACCAGCTCGGTGGACACGGCCACCGAGGCGCTCATCCGCGAGTCCTTCGACCAGCACCTAGCGCAGACCACGGTGTTCATCATCGCCCAGCGCATCTGCTCGGTGCGGGACGCTGACAGGATCGTGGTGCTGGATGACGGCAAGGTCATCGGCGTGGGGACGCACGAGTCTCTGCTGGCCAGCAACGCGGTCTATCAGGAGATCAACCAATCGCAGCAGGAAGGGGGGCTGGCGCGATGAGCGAACCCAGACCTGCCACGCTGCGCAAACCCGTTCGCCCCGTACGCGGCTTCGGCGCCGGCCCCAGCTACGAAAAGCCCAAGGACGCGCGCAAGGTCCTTAGCCGCCTGTTTGGCTACATGCAGGGACGCAAGCTGGCGCTGCAGATGGTGCTGGTCCTGGCCGTGGTAAACTCGGCCTGCTCGCTGGCCGGCAACTACTTCTTGAAACCGTTGATCAACGACTACATCCTGCCGGGCAACCTGGCCGGATTGGTGCGCCCCTTGCTCATACTGGTTGTGGTCTACCTGATCGGCGTGACCGCAGCCTACGGCCAGATGCGGCTGATGGTGAGCGTGGCCCAGCGCACCTGCAACACCCTGCGCCGCGACCTCTTCGTCAAACTGCAGAGTCTGCCCCTGACCTACTTCGACGCCCACCCCCACGGCGAGTTGATGAGCCGCTTCACCAATGACATCGACAACGTGCAATTCTCCATGGAACAGAGCCTGATCCAGCTCATCTCCAGCGCGTTGAACCTCAGCGGCGCCTTTGTCATGATGCTGCTGCTCAGCCGTATCCTGCTTCCCATCACGCTCGGCGTGCTGGCCTTGATGACCTTTATCATGGGCAAGACGGGCAGTAGGAGCCGCGCCTACTTCCAGGCCCAACAGCGCGAGCTGGGGAATGTCAATGGCTACGTCGAGGAGCTGGTGGACGGGCTCAAGGTGGTCAAGGTCTTTGGCCACGAGCGCGCGGCCATGGCCCAGTTCGCCCAGCTCAACGAGTCCTACCGCCAGGCCGCCACCAACGCCAACTTCTGGGCCGGGGTGATGTTCCCCATCGCGGGCAACCTCAACCACGTCTCCTATGCCGCCACTGCCCTGGTGGGTGGGGTGCTCTCCGTCATGGGACGTTTTGACATCGGCTCGCTGGCCGCCTACCTGCAGTACTCGCGCCAGGTGGGCATGCCGCTGCAGATGATCAGCAACCAATTCAACGCCGTGCTGGCAGCCCTGGCTGGCGCCGAACGTGTCTTTGAGGTCATGGATGAAGCGCCCGAGACCGACGGCGGTGACGTCGTGCTGGTGGGCGTGACCAAGCGCGCGGACGGCAGCTTTGAAGTCAACCCCGACGGCGCCCATCCCACGCACTGGGCCTGGCAATCCCGCCAGCCGGACGGCTCGCTGGCCTACGCCGAGCTCAAGGGCGACCTGCGCTTCCACGACGTCACCTTTGCCTACACCGATGGCCAGACGGTCTTGCACGACATCTCGTTGTTTGCCAAGCCAGGCCAGAAGATAGCCTTCGTTGGCTCCACCGGCGCGGGCAAGACCACCGTCACCAACCTGATCAACCGCTTCTACGAGATCGAGCATGGCCAGATCACGTTCGACGGCATCGATACCACACGCATTCGCAAGGACAGCCTGCGCAATTCCATCGGCATGGTGCTACAGGACACGCACCTCTTCACCGGCACGGTCATGGAGAACATCCGCTATGGGCGCCTGGACGCCAGCGACGAGGAATGCGTGCAAGCGGCCAAGCAGGCCAACGCGCACTCGTTCATCAAGCGCCTGCCGCAGGGCTACGACACCCTGATCACCGCCGATGGGGCCAACCTATCGCAGGGCCAGCGCCAGCTCCTGGCCATCGCACGCGTCGCCGTCGCCGACCCGCCTGTGATGGTGCTCGACGAGGCCACCAGCTCCATCGACACCCGCACCGAGCGCCTGATCGAAAAGGGCCTGGACACGCTCATGCAAGGCCGCACCGTGTTCGTGATCGCCCACCGCCTCTCCACCGTGCGCAACGCCGACGCTATCCTGGTGATCGAGGGCGGCAAGATCATCGAGCGCGGCGACCACGACGACCTGCTGGCCCAGCGCGGCCGCTACTACCAGCTCTATACTGGCCAGTTCGAGCTGGACTAGGGCCCCGAAACCTGGTTTCCCGAAGGTCATGAAACCAGGTTTCTGGTCAGTAGTGGCGGCTTGAGCCGTTCCCCTCCAGAAGCGTGCCCTGGTGAGGTAGTGTTAGCTTCAGCCATTCCTGGCCTGTGGCGTGCCACCAACAAATGTGGGCCTATGCCGTCAAGGCGCGTGCACCTCATGCGCTGATGGCGTCCCTCCCCGTGTGTTACAGATGAACAAACACCGCATTCTCCGCATTACTTGACCGCGCGCCGGTTCTATGGTAGACTAGGTTTCGTACAAGCGCCGCCGCGCGGCGAGCATCCACACATCCAGAAAGGAGAATTCGCATGGCAAAGAACGCTGCCGTCTCGAAAGCGCCGGCCCCGTCCGACAAGGTCTACCAGGGCTTGCGCCGCTTCAACCTGATCATGGGCTGCCTGCACCTGGTTCAAGGCATCCTGATGATCGTGCTCAGCAACGACACGACTTATCCGATCTATACCAACTACCTGAAGTTCGACCTGGCTGCCCGCAGTCTGGTGCCGGATCCCAAGCTGGCCTACGCGCTGCGCTTCGGCCCCGCCGTGGCCGCCTTCTTGCTGATCTCGGCCATCGCCCACTTTAGCCTGGCCACCTTTGGCTACAACTGGTACGTCAAGAACCTCAAGCGCCACATGAACCCGGCACGCTTTTACGAGTACGCCCTCAGCTCCTCGCTGATGATCGTGCTCATCGGCATGCTGGTCGGGGTGTGGGACCTGGGCACGATGATCGTGATGTTCGGCGTCAACGCCATGATGAACCTGTTCGGCATCATGATGGAGCTGCACAACCAGACCACCGAGAAGACGGACTGGACCTCTTTCATCTACGGCTGCATCGCGGGCATCATCCCCTGGGTGGTGATCGTGCTCTACTTCCTGAGCGCCATCTCCTCCTCCGGGGCCAAGCCGCCCGCGTTCGTGTACGCCATCATCCCCACCATCTTTGTGTTCTTCAACATCTTCGCCCTGAACATGTACCTGCAGTACAAGCGGGTCGGCCGCTGGAAGGATTACCTCTTCGGCGAGCGCTTCTACATCGTGCTTAGCCTGCTGGCCAAGACCGCCCTGGCCTGGATGATCTTCGCCGGCACCCTGGCGCCTGTGTGAGTTTCGTTTCCCATCGCTTTCCAGTCCCCACGCCAGGCGTCGCCTGGCGTGGGGCAGGTGGAACGCATGAGTCGTCTACAGCCTGATAAGCTCCATACCACCTTCGCAGCCGGAACCGCGCCCGAGGGTCCCCTTTTCCCCAGGCGCTACACCCTCACGCATTCGGATTCCACCGGCGATCTTTTCTTGACCGTGGCGCCCGAGGTGGACCAGCAGCAGATCTCGGGCTGGTACACGCGCCTGATGCGCGACGAGGTCACAGCCGCATGGCAGCAGGGTGAGCAAGGCCCTGAGCTGCACGTCTTCTGCCACGTCAGCGGCGGGGTCGTCTTCGGCACCGCCGCCATGCGCGATGGCATCTTCCGGCGCGAGCTGCCGCTGGTGCTCGAGGCCCTGCGCTGCGGCGACGCGGCGCTCTTCCAGGCCCAGCCGCAGCTGGACGCGGCTCCCATCTGGGTGCATTTCGAATCGCCCGACCCCCGCTACCACAAGACCGAGCGCTGGGGCGCGCCCGCGGATTACCGCCCGGCCTAGCCAGGTAGCGTTGGCTTCAGCCGTTTCTAGGGGTAGTGATGGCTTCAGCCGTTTCTAGGGGTAGTGATGACTTCAGCCGCTTCCCTCCGCTAGTGGTGGCTTCAGCCATT
>CAYZKS010000156.1:0-1648 GCA_964478725.1 uncultured Anaerolineales bacterium | reverse complement strand
TAGGGGTAGTGATGACTTCAGCCGCTTCCCTCCGCTAGTGGTGGCTTCAGCCATTCCGCTATGACGGTGCCCGGCGCAGGCTATCCCACGCGCCTTCCCCTCCACCTGCGCGGCGTTCAGCAAAAAAGGCCGGCCGCGCGATGATGGAGCATGCCATCGTCGCCAGCGGCCAGCCCATACGTAGGCGTTCGGGCTTGCCCGCTCTCAGTCCCTCAAGCCGTGCTATCCCGCGTAGATGGCATCCAGTGCAAAGCGCGGCAATCCGGCCTTTTCCGCGTAAGCATGGAAAGACCTGCCAAGTTGTCTCGCCAGCTCCAGGCTGTCTGCCACGTTGAACTCCTTGACGTCGTAGCCCAGGACATCGCGCATGACTTCCCAGGATTTGTGCGTGATGACCACGGTTCCATCGTCCTCGATGCGTTCAATCCCATCAAACCGATTGCCTGCCGTGTTGATTTCGATGGCTTTCTCGAGCGGGAGGTCATCAGGCAGAACGACCTCAACCAAGTCCCGGCCCAAGCGCACAGGATATCCGCCCGGCAGCCCATTTGGACCAGGCGCATGCACGATTTCCTTGGTGTCCTGCAAGATGGCCCTGATGTTTGCTGCGGCGCTAGCGGCAATGAGGGAAGTGATGCCCAGGGCTGCAGTCGGGCAGACAGGCAGGCTCAATCCTTGGCTCATTAGCTTGTGCCCGGGGTCCACCTCCTCTGTCACGTCCTTGCCGTTGACCAGAATCCTCAGAAAGTACGGTGCTCCCAATGTGCTTCCACAGAAAAGGACGCTGTATCCGACAAAGTGCGCACCTACCATGTAGACCTGGACATCCCTGGTTTGCACGCCAAGTTGCCGGCTCGTCAACATCCTGATGAGGGGTGTGGTCAAAGCCATGTTCCCGATGCCAATGGTTGGGGCCATTCCCAGTGTGGCGAGGGCAGGGCACACGACATCGGGGAACGATGCGTTGACGACGGCCGGCTTGATCCCTGTCATGGCGACTGCCTGCATCAGCTTGTGCGGAAGGGCCAAGTGCATTGGCAACCATGGCCCGAGTCCCGCTTCGCTGAGCCGCTGTTGCTCCTTTTCGGGCAGGTACTCCCGCACCCACCAAGACTGAAGGCTGCCAGCCTGGAAGATCAGGTCGGGCTGAAAGCTTCGCAGCAGCTCTGCTATCGCCTTGACATCCAGCATGTCGAGCCTGCAAAATTGAACATCCGGGTGGAATCCGAGCATCTCAGCCGTTGCGACTGCCAGGTTGACCTTGCGTTGCCCATCGTCCTCGTTCACGTCCGCGGCGAGAACCTTCAACCCTTCGCTGAGTGTCGGAGTTCTCGATAGGATCTCGAGAGTTCCAAAGCCCAGTGCGCCAAGACCTGCAACGAGTACTTTGCTGCCCATAGAACTCCCCTTTCTGTCTTTCTGGATTGTGTCCGCTCTCGCTCATCGCGGCGATGTTCCCAATTGCGTGTGCGTTGGTTCGATGCCCCCGCTGAAGCAAAACCGCACTTCCTGTGCCATTCTAGCACGTCTTTGCCCGTTGCTCAACTGGCGCCGCTGGCGTCGGCGCATGAGTTGGGACAAGCACAGGAGTAGGCCGAGCTTCCTTCAGTTGCCCCGTGACCGGCGCTCGTGCGCTTGCGCCGTGGCA
>CAYZKS010000155.1:0-7884 GCA_964478725.1 uncultured Anaerolineales bacterium | reverse complement strand
CTATAATCCGCCACGGTATGCGTGTACTCGTTGCGCTCTCAGTGCTGGCCTCCGCGGAAGCGGTGCTGCGTGTGTATCATCAGCACACGCTGCGCCAGACGCTTCCTGTGGAGGTGCGACAGGAGACCCGTGCGCTCACCTGGGACGACATCCGCAACCAGTACCGCATCGTGTGCCTCGGCGACTCCAACACCTACGGAGAGGACTTGGCCTTCGCACAGGCATACCCTGCAGTGCTGGCGCAGTTGATCGCACACAACCACCCAGCGCTGGACGCCGTAGTGATCAACTCCGGGATGCGCGGGCACACGGCGGTGCAGGGCCTGGCCCGCCTGGAGCGCGACGTGTTGTGGTACAGGCCGCAAGCGGTCGTGGTGGCTTTCGGGCTGAACGACGCGAGACTGGGGCACTGGCCCCTGGATCCGCTCCGCGAGCGCGAGGTGTGCGGCGACAGCTCTCTCAGCGGTCGCATCGAGCCCTTGCTGCGGCACAGCCACCTGTGGCTCACCCTGCGTGCGCGCCTGCGGCGAGTCCTGCGCGGACTCGGCTATGCGTGGAGTTCAGGTGTGCCTGCCGGGCCCGCAGCGCCGCGCGTATCAGCGCACGGCTTCCGCAGCGCGCTGCGGCAAATCATCACCCGCATCCAGAAAACCGGGGCGGCAGTGTGGGTGCTGACCACCACGCCGGTCAGCGAGGCCGCAGTGTTCGAATCCGAGGACGTCGACCAACAGCAGCAGCTTGCGCTTCATGCTGAGTACAACCAGATCATCCGCCAAGTCAGTGCGGACTGTGGAGCACATCTGCTGGACGTGCACGCGGCCCTGACGGAGAGCGCCACTGCCGACCTCAAGACCTTGCTGGCCGCAGACCGCGTTCACCTCAGCGCGAGCGGTGAGCGCTGGCTGGCGGAGCACATCCTGCAGGCCCTGGAGAATGCGAGCCTGTTGGGGAAGCGCGCGGCGGGGAGCTGAGCGCTCACGTGCCAGCCCACTCCGGACATGGCGCCTTGGGTGAGTGTCGCCCTGAAAACGTAGGTTCGAGGTAGCATCGCCCCTCGCCGATCGCCCTGCGCCAGACAGGGTGGGCGTCCGGACGGGCACCCTGTCTGACGCAGGGCGGGCGACAAGGCCCGATGCTACACACTGGCACCGCGGCGTTTTCATGTGCGGTGGCGAGCGGCAGGCTCATGAGCAGCTTTGCGACGCATCGCGCTGAAGCGCGCACAGTCCACCAGCGCTGACAACGGAGGAAGAATGCTCAGGAAGTTCCTTTCCGGCAACGAAGCCGTAGCCTGGGGAGCCTGGGAAAGCGGCGTGCGCGTCGCTGCTGCCTACCCCGGCACCCCCAGTACTGAAATCCTTGAGAACTTGGCGCCCATGCCGCACGTCTACGCCGAATGGTGCCCCAATGAGAAGGTGGCGATGGACGTGGCAGCGGGCGCCGCCTACGCCGGCAGCCGCGCTATGGCAGTGATGAAGCACGTTGGCTTGAACGTCGCTGCTGACAGCTTTTTCTACGCCGCCATGACCGGCATGGAGGCAGGCCTCGTCATCGTCAACGCTGATGATCCCTTCATGCACAGCTCCCAGAACGAACAGGACAACCGCCGCTACTGCAAGTTTGCGCGCGTGCCCTGCCTGGAGCCCACCGACAGTCAGGAAGCTTACGCATTGATGCCCGCCGCCTTTGAGATTAGCGAGCGTTTCGACACTCCCGTGATGCTGCGCCTGACCACGCGCATCTCGCATTCCAACACCTTGGTCGAGGTGCAGGGCACGCGACTGCCGGAGCGCGCCGAGACACCATCCTACCGCGTCGATTCCATCAAGTACGTCATGGTGCCTGGCAACGCCCGCCGCCGCCATCCTGTGATCGAAGAGCGCATCGCCAAGTTGAGCGAGTTCGCTGAGACATTCCCGTTCAACCAGATGCAGATCAAGGACCGCTCCCTAGGCATCGTGGCCAACGGCGTGGCCTACCAGTACGCGTGCGAGGTCTTCCCCGAGGCCTCCATCCTCAAACTCGGCATGACCTATCCCGTGCCTGCCGGAATGCTGCGCGAGTTCGCCTCGCAGGTCAGGCGCCTGATCGTGATTGAGGAGCTGGACCCGTTCATCGAAGAAGAGATCCGGCTGCTGGGCATCCCGGCCGAGGGCAAGAGCATCTTCCCCATCTGCGGCGAGCTCGACCAGCAGATCGTGCGCGAGAGCGCCATCCGCGCCGGGTTGTTGCCAGAGTCGGCGCGCGTGCCGGTCTCCCGGCCCGACAAGGGCACGCTGCCGCCGCGTCCCCCCATCCTCTGCCCTGGCTGTCCGCACCGCGGGGTGTTCTTTGTCACCAACAAGCTCAAGCTCGTGGTCAACGGCGACATCGGCTGCTACACGCTGGCCTTCCTGCCACCGTTGAACGCGCCGCACACCTGCGGTTGCATGGGGGCGAGCATTGGCGTGGCCCACGGCGTAGCCAAGGCCGGGGTACGCGAGCGCAACGTGGCCGTGCTGGGCGACTCCACCTTCTTCCACACCGGCATGCCAGCCTTGCTCAACGTGGCCTACAACAAGAGCAACGTCACCACCCTCATTCTGGACAACCGCGTCACGGCCATGACCGGGCATCAGGACAACCCCGGCACGGGCCGCACCCTGCAAGGCCAGCAGACCACGCCCGTCGAGTTCGAGCCCCTGGTGCGCAGCATGGGCTTCCAACGCGTGCACACGGTGGACTCGTACAACCTGCGGCAGGTGGAGGATGCCCTCAAGGATTGCCTGGAAGCCAACGAGCCGGCGGTGATCATCGCGCGACGCGAGTGCGCCCTCATGCCAGAGGTCAGAAAGCGCTGGCTGCCGCTGCGCGTGGATGAGGAGCGCTGCAATGGCTGCGGCCTGTGCTTCCGTGTGGGCTGCCCGGCAGTCGTCAAGAGCGACGTGGTCGATGCCAAGAGCGGCAAGCCCAAGGCGCGCATTGACCCGCTGTTGTGCACGGGCTGTGAGATCTGCGCCCAGGTGTGCGCGCGCAAGGCCATCCTGACCCGCGCGCAGTTGGGGGAGAAGGAGGCGGCATGAGCGTGCGCAAGGTCAACTTCCTCCTGGCTGGGGTAGGCGGTCAGGGCACCATCCTGGCCAGCGATGTGCTGGCGGCCGTCGGCCTGCAGAAGGGCCTCGATGTGAAAAAGTCCGAAGTGCACGGCATGGCGCAACGCGGGGGCAGCGTCACCAGCCACGTGCGCTGGGGACCCAAGGTCTATTCGCCCCTGATCGGACTGGGAGAAGCCGACGTTTTCCTATGCTTCGAGAAGCTGGAGACCCTGAGACACGTCGAGATGCTGCGCCAGGGAGCGCTGGTGCTGATCAACGATTATGTCATTTCACCGCTTTCGGTTAGTTCGGGCACTGACCAGTACCCGGACGACGAGCGCATCCAGTCGCTGCTGGGCTCAATCACCTCGAACTATCACTGGGTACCCGGCGTGGCCCTGGCCGAGAGCCTGGGCAACGCACGCGCCAACAACGTGGTGCTGCTGGGTGCGCTTTCTCATTTCTTTCCCGATGTGGAAACAGCGGCATGGCTTGAGGCCGTGCGCGAGCGTGTTCCGAGCAAGTTCGTGGAGCTAAACGAACGCGCCTTTCTGGCAGGGCGAGACGACATGCGAGCATCCGGCGCCAAGCCCCTAGTCTAGGCCGTGATTGTGAGATGCAATGAAAAAGTGGGCCGCGCGCCTGGCATGGATAGGTTTCGGCTGCCTACTGGCTTTCCTGATGCTGGAGGGGTTGACCAGGCTGGCCTTCCCCGCCGCCAGGGAAAGCGACAAGTTCTGGCAACCTGACCCGCTGCTGGGGTGGACCAACATCCCAAACAAGCACGGCTACTACCGCAGCGACGAGTTTGCAGATGTGCCGGTGGCCATCAATTCCAGGGGCCTGCGCGACAACGAGTATGCCTATGAGAAACCGAGCGGCACGTGCCGCATCCTGGTGCTGGGCGATTCATTCGTGCAAGCCCTGCAGGTGCGGGCTGAGGAGTCGTTCTGCAAGCTGCTGGAGGCGCAGCTCAATCAGCAGGCGCGTTCGGGCCAGCGCTTCGAGGTCATCAACGCCGGGACGATGGGCTACGGCACCGATCAGGAACTGCTTTTCTGGAGGCAGGAAGGATTCAGGTATCATCCCGATCTGGTGATCCTGACCTTCTGCACCATCAACGACGTGATGGACAACAGCCCTGAGTTGGAGGTCAAAGACCTGGGGGAACGCAAGCAGTTCTTTGTGCTCAAGGACGGAAGGTTGGAGCTGCAGCAGGTCACTTTTGCCACAGAGGAGACTTCCCAGGGCGGCGGTGGTATACTGGGTGTGCTGCGAAGGCTCGCCAGGCAATCGCGCCTCTACCAGATCGTGCGCCGCATGTGGGCAGCCCGAACTCAGGGCATGACGCGCGTGGACTCGCAGGCCACTGGTGGGCAGGCTGCCCCAGGGGAGACGGGCGCGCTGCGCACCATGCCCGTGCACTATGGGGTCTACGCACCTGAGTACGCACCCGAGTGGCAGCAGGCCTGGGAGGTGACCCGCGCCATCCTGTTGCAGTTGCGGGATGAAACGCAGGCCAGCGGCGCGCGCCTTATGGTCATGTCCGCCACCACCGGCGAAGAACTGTACGAAGAGTGGCGGCACATGCTGCCAGAGGGCTGGGATCTGGACAAGCCCAACCGCATCTTGGCTGACTTGCTGCCGCAGAATGGCATACCGTTCCTATCCCTGCTGCCCGCTTTCAGGCAGGACTATCAGCAGACCGGGCGCTACCTGCACTTCCGTGTAGATGGGCACTGGACGATCGAGGGGCATGCGCTGACCGCCCAGACGCTCTACAACTATCTCGCCCAGCAAGAGCGGATGCCGTAGAGGGAGATGGGGATGACCAAGTACATCTTCATCACTGGCGGAGTGGTGAGTTCCGTGGGCAAGGGCGTGACTGCGGCCTCGCTGGGCCGCCTGCTCAAGAGCCGTGGCAGCTCAGTCTCGATCCAGAAGCTGGACCCTTACATCAACGTCGATCCTGGCACTCTGAGCCCCTACCAGCACGGCGAGGTATTCGTGCTAGAGGACGGCAGCGAGACCGACCTGGACCTGGGCCACTATGAACGCTTCATCGACGAGAACCTGACCGCCGCCAGCAACACCACTACCGGCCAGGTCTATTCGGCGGTCATCGCCAAGGAGCGCCGCGGCGACTTTCTCGGCGGCACGATCCAGGTCATCCCCCACATCACCAACGAGATCAAGCAACGCATCGGGCAGGTCGCCGTGGATAGCAGGGCGGACGTCGTGATCGTGGAGGTAGGCGGCACCGTCGGCGACATCGAGGGATTGCCCTTCTTGGAGGCCATCCGCCAGATGCGCAAGGACGTGGGACGCGAGAACGTGCTGTACGTGCACATCACCTATGTGCCCTACATCGCAGCCACGCACGAGCTCAAGAGCAAACCCACCCAGCATTCGGTGATGGAACTGCGCAGTGTCGGCATCCAACCGGACGCCATTGTGTGCCGCGCCGAGCACCCCATTGACGACGCGCTCAAGGACAAGATCGCCCTGTTCTGCGACGTGGACAAGCGTGCGGTGATCTCGCTCGCTACGGCCGACAGCGTCTACAAGGTTCCACTGATCCTCGAGGCAGAGGGACTGGGCGATTTCGTGGCCGAACGCTTGGGCCTGACTCACAGACAGCCAGACCTGTCCTTATGGCGCGAGATGGTGGCTGACATCGAGCGTCCCAAACCCGAGATACGCATCGCTGTGGTGGGCAAGTACGTGGCTTTGCTCGATGCCTACATCAGCGTGCGCGAGTCCTTGTTTCATGCCGCCCTGGTGCACGGGCGCGATCTGAAGATCGAGTGGATCAGTGCCGAAGACCTCGAAAAAGGCCGGGGCGTGGAACGGCTGGATCAGGTTGCTGGCATCGTCGTGCCGGGCGGGTTCGGCTACCGGGGCATCGAGGGCAAGATCGCGGCCGCGCGCTATGCCCGAGTGCACAACAGACCCTACCTGGGACTGTGCCTGGGAATGCAGGTGATGGTGGTCGATCTGGCGCGCCAAACCCTGAACAGTGATGAACCGAACAGCGCCGAGTTCGATCCCGGGACCAAGTATGCGGTGATTGACCTGATGCCAGAGCAACGCGCCATCTCCGATGTCGGAGGCACCATGCGCCTGGGCAAGTACCCTTGCCAGTTGGTGCCTGGCACCAAGGCCGCTGCCGCCTATGGACAGCCATCGGTTGAGGAGCGTCACCGCCACCGCTTCGAGCTCAACAACCAGTATCGCGATCTATTGGCGAAGGCGGGTATGGTTTTCAGCGGGCTCTCGCCCGATGGCAGGCTGGTGGAGATCGCCGAGTTGCGTGACCACCCCTGGATGGTCGGCTCGCAGTTCCATCCGGAGTTCAAGTCGCGCCCGGGCAAGCCGCATCCGCTGTTCAGCGCTTTCGTCAAGGCCGCCATCGAGGGCACAGCATGAGCGCCCAACCAAACGCGATGGTTGCCGCCCCCGCTGGCTACCAGGACGCGCGCGGTTTCTCTGTACGATTGCCGAGAGCTTCCCAACCATGTCAGGCCAAACGAAGGAGGAATGAGAATGGAGATCTTTCTGGACACCGCCAAACTGGATGAGATCCGCTCCGCGGTGAAGATGGGACTGATCAGCGGAGTGACCACCAACCCCAGCTTGATGATGCAGTCAGGCCGTGGGGACTACAAAGAAGTGGCACGCGAGATCTGCTATTTGGTGCAGGGGCCTGTCAGCGCCGAGGTCGTCGGCACGGACGCCGAAAGCATGCTGGCCGAGGCGCGCGCTATAGCCACCTGGTCGCCCCACGTCGTGGTCAAAATCCCCACCATCCCAGCCGGCCTGGAAGCGATGTACAGCATCAGCCAGCAAGACGTGGACCTGGACCACCTGTGCGAAGGCTGCCCCTGGTACGGCAAGTGCGACACGGACATTGACACCGCCCGCGAGCTGGCAGAGGAATGGGGCATACGCATCAACGCCACCCTAATCTTCTCCCCGAACCAGGCCCTGTTCGCCGCGAACGCCGGCGCCAGCTTCGTCTCGCCCTTTGTGGGGCGTCTTGACGACATCGGCCAGGACGGCATGCAGGTGGTCAGCGACACCGCCGAGATCTTTGAGACCTTTGGCATCGAGACGTCCATCATCGCGGCCAGCATTCGCCATCCGCTGCACATCACGCAGGCCGCCCTGGCTGGCGCGGACATCGCCACGGTGCCGTACGAAGTGCTGATGAAGGCGCTGAAGCATCCGCTCACCGACATCGGTGTGCAGCGTTTCCTGGCCGATTGGGCCAAGGTGAAAAAGTAAACCACGGAGTGCACGGAGAAGGGAAGACAAGAAACCGGGTTTCTCGACACCCGGCTAATGCGTGGCTCGCGAGATAGTTGCCCCTCGGGGAGATCAAAAACCAGGTTTCTAAGATTGTCGAAACCCGATTTCTATCGCCGCAAACGCCATCACCGCAGATGGCAAAGCACATACCAAAGGAGGGAAGTAACGTGAAGCTGAGCCAAGTATCCGAGATGATGCAGAAGCTGGGCATTCCAGGCCACGACGCCTACGACCTGCCCACGAGCACCAAGCGTTTCCCCGACGGCGCCTGGTACCGCATGGAAGTGTCGGGGGTCGAGCGCCCGCAAGTGCTCGAAGCCGTGGTGGATGAGGCATCCAAGCGCAAGATCCCCATCCACCGTCTGATCTCCACCGTCATGGGCGCCACGCTGCTCGACAAGGCCGAGTTGCGTGACTTTGCGCAGATCGCCGCCGCGGCCAAGATGGAAGTGATCCTCACCCCCGGCCCGCGCTCCGCCTGGGACACCGGCCGCCAGCT
>CAYZKS010000154.1:0-7935 GCA_964478725.1 uncultured Anaerolineales bacterium | reverse complement strand
TTTGTCCTAGTAGTTGACTTTGAAGCGCGGCTTCGGGGGCCTTTCGCGCACGTCCACCCCGGGCACTTCCCCAGGCGCATAGTGCGTTTCCAAGTCCCGGATCAGATCCAGATAGCGCTCCATGGCGCGCATCAGTACCTTGCGCCCCTTCTCCGGCGTGGCGCTTTTGACTTGCTCATCCGTTCCGATGCCGGCAGAACCGAGTTCGCCAGGTTCGGGGATGGTCACCCAGGATGCGACATCCTGGACGGCAAAGGCCTCCGTGCTGTCCTGGGTCACCGACCTCTTCATCAAGCTGGGGTCAATCAGGGAGATGCGCACATTGCCTTTGGCCTTCTCCATGTGCACCAGTTCAGGCCGCGCGAACAGCATGTTGCTGGTTTCCTCTTCGCCGGCATGCCAGAAGGGCGAGGTGAGCTCACGCCGCAAGACCTCGGCCGCCAGGTTCCAGTAGGTTGCGGCAGCGATGAAGAGGGCCTTGCCCTCACGGCGCAGTTCTGTGGCGACCTCGTGAGCGAGCACCTGGAAGTTCCATTCTTGGCCGTGAGCTTGGATGATGATTACCTTGCGGAAGCCGGCGCTCCACAGGCCGCGGCAGATGTCCTTGACGAGATGGTGCATCGTGTCATGGCCAATGGCCAGGGTACCCGTCATGGGATTGCCGTTGACATCGTAGTGGAACGTCGGTGAGCAGCCGCAACGAATGGGAGTGGGCATGAGCGCGGGCAAACCTGTTCTCTTGCTCAATTCTGCAGCGATCCACTCAGCTGTAAAGGTGTCGGTGCCCATAGGCAAGTGGTCACCATGCACCTCCGTCGTGGCCGCAGGCACAATGATCATGCCGCGGGTCTTGGCCAGGTGAATGGCATTGTCCAATGTTAGCTCTTCATATAGAATCGGTCGATCCATAGCGCCTCCTGTTTGAGTTAGTATGGTGAGGATCTGACGCGCCTGGCCGCTGCGCTGCCGGCGCATGCACTGTCATTGCCACGCATTATACATGTGCAAACCGGCACTTGACAAACTGCCGGATCTGTGGCATTGTATGTGTAGCACCTGATATGTAACATTTTACCTCGCTACCAGGGGAGAAGTGTGTGATGGGCCTGAATCTCCAGCTTGCCAGGCCGGCTGCGTTGACGGACTGGGTCTACACCACGATCAAGGAAGCCATCCTGTCCCTGACCTTCCCGATGGGTTCGCAGTTGCACATAGACGAACTCAAGCAGAACCTGGGCACCAGCCGCACGCCCATACGCGAGGCTTTGCTCAGGCTTGAGAAGGATGGCCTGGTAAGAGCGGTACCACGTGTCGGTTACTTCGTCACCCTGGTGACCCGCAGGGATCTCAAGGAGCTGTTTGAGATTCGACAGATGCTCGAAGGGCATGCTGTCGCCACTGCTACCCCCAACCTCACGGCCTCCGACCTGGACCACCTCGAGCAAGTGCTGGCGGATAGCGCGGAAGCGCTGGAAGCCGCTGATACTGACAGGTTTCTCCGCCTGGAGATCGAGTTCCATACCTACCTTATGAACCGCGCTCCCAATCGGCACCTGAGCCTGGTCATGGAGAGCTTGCGCGATTTGACCTATCGAGAACGTGTTCTTTCGATGCAGTCAAGCGACAATCTGCGCCATACGTTGGTCGAACATAGGCGCGTGCTCGGTTTGTTGCACAAGCGGGATGGCAAGTCGGCTGGCGAGATGATGTCCAAGCATATCGGCGACGCATTGGTCAGGATGCTACAGTTCCTTGACCTGACCAACGGCGAGAACGAGACTAACAACAAGGAGGAATAGGTCATGACGAAGTGGAAGCTTCCCCCAGACGGGGGCCACATGGAACGACCCACCGGCATCTATCTGCAGACGATGACCGGCAAAGAGGTCGAGGAACGGCAAAAGAAGAATGATCTGATCATCCTGCCCATTGGCAGCACCGAGGCGCATGGGCCGCACGCCTGTTCGGGAGAGGACACTTTTCTCGTCACCCGTATGGCGGAGCAGGTGGCCATGGCCACAGGCTGTACCGTGGCAGAGCCGATCTGGTATGGCTCGCATCCCTTTCATCATCTGGGGATGCCCGGCACGATTGTGGTCCCCGAAGAGACCTTTGTCGCGCAGATCCGGGCCATCATCGCAGGCCTGTGGAACTCTGGCTTTCGCAAGCAAATCCTGCTGAACGGCCACGGCCAGGACTATGCCATTCCGATGGCCATGCACCAATGGGCCAAGAAGTACCAGGTGCCCGCCCTGCTGATCAACGTCAACTGGTGGTTCATCATCAAGGAGCACATCCGTGACAAAGAACACGGCGGTCCCTTCGAGACGCCTTTCGTACATGGTGATGAATGCGAGACCTCCTTCTCCATGGCGTTGTTTCCCGAAATGATCCGCATGCAGGACGCCGTGGATACACATGCAGAGAGCCTGATGCCGCCAGGACACATCGACGGCTCGGGTTCCGCCTACAACCGTCCGATTCCTTTCTGGCAGCATGTGGGCGCTTCCACCATCGAAGTCGTAGCCACACCCGAAGGCGTGGTTGGTTGTGCCACCCTGGCAGACCCGAAGAAGGCGATGCCAGGGGTCAACGCCATGCTGGATTACCTGGAGAAGCTGGTCAACGACATCATGACCAAGTACCCGGCCGGCGTTCTGCCGCCCGCGGAAAAGCTGAGCATGCGCCCGCCCGAAGAAATCGAGGCATTGCTGAAGGGGCCCTTCAAGGGTGGGCGACACATCTACACGGTAGCGTATCCTCCGTGATCGGTGCGTTGTGACAAGAGTGGCAGGCGGCTCCCGGTCCACCCGCTTGGGAGCCACCTGGCTGTGACCTTTGGCGGATGAGATGTGCTAGAGACTTGCGAAATAGCAGGAGAAGATGATGCCTGACAAAGTGAGAGCAGTGGTCATGGTGGCGCCCGGGAAGGTGGAATTGCAGGAACTTCCCTACCCAGAGCATTTGGAGCCTGGCGCCTGCGTAGTCAAGATGGAGATGTCCGGTATCTGCGGAACGGACAAGCACGCTTATAGAGGCGAGCTTACGCTCTATGGCGGCACCGAAGCCGAGCAAGACATGGTATTCCCGACCGTGCATGGCCACGAGAACGTGGGGACTATCGTGGAGATGAACGGCAAGGGCTGCGAGATCGAGTACAGCGGCAAAGACTTGAAGATTGGCGACCGGGTCACAAACTGCCCCAACGTCATCTGCGGCGAGTGCTGGTATTGCCGCAATGTACACGGCTACCCTTATTGCTCAAGGCACCAAGGGATTGGGATGACCTTCCCATCCGATCGCTATCCCTACATTGTGGGCGGCTGGGGCGAATACATGTATCTGCCGCCCAAGGCATGGGTCTACAAGGTGCCTGAGTATCTGCCCGTCGAGCACGCTTGCCTCAGTGAGCTGTTCGTGGTCTCCGCTCTGCTGGATCGCGCCAAGGAGTACGCAGCCTACGGCGGCAAGGGCTTCCATTTCGGAGATACGGTCGTTATCCAGGGCGTGGGCGCCGTGGGTATGATGATGGCAGCCAAGGCACGCCTGTTGGGCGCCGGCAAGATCATCGCGCTGGATGAGATGGATATGAGGCTGGAACTCTCCAAGCAGTTTGGAGTCGATCTCAGCATTAATGTAAGCAGACTGTCGGATGCCGAGTTGGTGCAGGCCATCCGCGATGAGACGGAAGGGCGGGGCGCCGACGTGGTGGTGGAGAACGTAGGGCGGCCCGAAGTGCTCAAGGTAGGCTTGGAGATGTTGCGGCGCGGCGGGACGTACATGGAGACTGGCAACTTTGTGGACACCGGCAGCACGGTTACCCTGAACGTGCATCGACACATCGCCGCCAAGAACGTGCTGCTCTTCGGCAATACCAACCACCCGCACGATGGGTACTATGTGGCCATGGACATGATGTACCGATACCGCAATGAGTTCCCGTTCGAGAAGCTGATCACACATCGTTTCCGGCTGGATCAGCCAAGCGAAGCGTTGAAGAAGTCATTTGAGGCGGACTCGTTGAAAGTCGTGTTTACGATGTAAGGTGAGTGCTGTGCCGGCAGGACTGTGAGACGAGACAGGCACAGCCATCTGGATGCAGCAGCGTGAGTGGTGGCCTCGATAGGCCACCCGAGCAGTGCATGCGAAGAGCAAAAGGTTGGAGGGACGCGAGGAATGACCACCAACGGACCGCCCCTGCTACAGATGAAAGGCATCAGCAAGGCGTTTCCGGGCGTGCAGGCGCTCGAGAACGTCGATTTCGACCTATACAGTGGCGAGGTACATGTGCTGGTGGGTGAGAACGGGGCTGGCAAGTCCACCCTCACGAAAATCCTGGCCGGGGCGTACGACAAGGATGCAGGCGAGATCATCATAGATGGTGAGGTGCAAGCGCGTTGGGACCCGGCCATCTCCAGAGCCAAGGGCGTTGCCATGGTCTACCAGGACTTTAACCTGGTTCCGTTTCGCAGCGTCATGGAGAATATCTTCCTGGGTCGGGAGAAGAAGCGCTGGGGCATTTTCCTGGACAAGGCCACTATGTCTCGAGAAGCCAGAGAGGAGACGGAAGCGATTGGTGTTCCGGTAGACCCGCACGCGCCAGTCATGACGCTGGGCGTGGCGCAGCAACAGATGGTGGAAATCGCCAAGGCGCTCTCCCTTGACGCGCGCATCTTGATTCTCGACGAGCCTACATCCGCCCTCACGGTTCGAGAGATCGAACAGCTCTTCAACGCGATTCGTCGTCTGAAGGAGCGTGGCGTGGGCATCATCTACATCTCTCACCGCCTGGAGGAAGTGCCCACCATTGGCGATCGGTTGACCGTTCTGCGTGACGGTCGACGTATCGGAACCAAGCGAGTGTCTGACACGAACACGGACGAGATTGTCACCATGATGGTTGGCCGTGAAATCAAAGATCTGTTCCCGCGCAGGTATCGCGAACCAGGCGAGGTAGCTATCAGAGTACAAGGCCTGTGTACCCGTGACAAGCTGAAGGATGTCAGCCTCGAAGTGCGCTGCGGCGAGATCGTAGGGCTTGCCGGTCTCGTCGGTGCGGGGCGCACAGAGACTGCCCGTGTCATCTTCGGTTTGGACGCCCGCACGGCTGGCACGATTGAGATCATGGGCAAGCCGCAACGAAGCATCGATCCGCCTAACGCCGTAAGAGCGGGGATTGGCATGTGCCCTGAGAATCGGAAGCAGGATGGACTGTTTGGCATCCTGCCCCTGAAGGCCAATCTGGTGATGTCCAGTTTGTGGAAGATCTTCCCGCGAGGCTTCTTGTTCCCGCAGAAGGAGCGGGAGAAGGCCAAGGAGTACGTCGACAAGCTCGAAATCCAACCACCCCATCTGAATAGGCAGGTGCAATACCTGAGCGGCGGGAACCAGCAGAAAGTAGTCATCGGCAAATGGCTGATGGCGGACCCTCGGGTGCTCGTATTCGACGAGCCAACTCGCGGGATAGATGTCGGCGCCAAGGCGGAGGTACACGCACTGATGGATGAACTGGCCTATCAGGGAAACGCGATTCTGATGATCTCGTCTGAGCTGCCGGAGATCATGGGCATGAGCGATCGCATCTATGTGATGCACGAGGGCAGTGTCACTGGCGAGTTTCGGCGCGGTTGCGGGGCAGAGGAGATCATCGCTTGCGCAATGGGGATCCGACAATGCAGCTAACAAGAGGCAGAGTTGCGCTCAAATCGATCTTGACCAGCGTGCCGACTGTGACCTGGATCCTTGCGGCAATGGTGCTATTCTTTGCGCGGACCGAGCCGACGTTTCTCACCTTGTCCAATGCCGCCAACCTGTTGCGGCAAGGCGCTGTCCTGCTCATCCTTTGCATGGGTGTCATCGTTGTCAAGATAGCCGGGGGCATCGAGCTCTCGGTTGGTGGGGTGCTGACTCTGGCTGGTATGCTCATGGCTTGGAGTCTGGTGTACTGGCACGTGCCTCTGTTTGTCTCTGTGCTGATCGCCTTGGCCGTGGGGACGATCTGTGGTGTGCTGAATGGCATTTTCGTCACACGCATGCAGGTGCCATCTTTCATTGCCACACTGGGGATGCAGGGCATGTCGATTGGACTTTCCTTGGCGATGAACAAGGGCAGCGTGGTGTGGGGCATGCCAAAGACGGCGGATTGGTTCGGCAATGGCATATTGCTCGGCCTACCGGTTCCCATGCTGCTGTTCTTGCTCACGTTCGTTCTTACCTTTGTGCTCTTGGGCTGGACACCCTTCGGGGTCTATGTGTATGCGCTGGGCGGTAACGAGGCAGCCCTGAAACTGGCAGGTAGGCCTTCGTGGTGGTACAGGGTGCTGACATTTACCTACGCCGGCTTGATGGCTGGCCTGGCGGGCGTGATTATGACCTCGCGCACCATGGCGGCACAACCCACCGTCGGTCAAGGCATGGAGTTTGAGGCCTTCTCTGCCGTGGTGCTGGGTGGAAGCGTGGTCGCTGGGCGTGGCACGGCTATTGGCGCCCTGCTTGGGGCCCTCTTCATCCTGATCCTGAGGAACGGGCTGAACGTGATGGGTGTCGCTACATACTACCAGCTTGCCATCATTGGCGTGGTGCTGATCAGCGCCATCGTGCTGTCCGTCTTACTTGATCGGAGGCTGCATGGCTAGGGTGATGCTTGAGAGAGGGCAAGGTGTAGCATGAGGATCAAGGCATTACTTCTGCAGTTCTCCAGGGTGTTGGCGCTGTTCGTGCTGTCGCTGGGCATTGCGTCTCTCAGCCCCAATTTCCTCAAGGCGACAAATCTGATTAACGTAGTCCGCCAGGCCTCGCCACAGATCATTATGGCTATCGGAATGACAGTGGTCTTTCTGACAGGAGGCATTGATCTGTCCATGGGTTCGGCGACCACTCTGGTCAGCATCGTGACCGCGTTCGCGATGGTGAGAATGGATGTGCATTGGGTGCTTGCCATTCTGGCTGCGCTGCTGGTGGGCGCGCTGTCAGGGCTAGCGAATGGGCTCCTTATCGCCAAGGTCAAACTGCCACCTCCGGTCGCCACTTACGGCATGCTGTGGATTGGGCGAGGTCTTGCGTTTGCCATCATGGGAGCAACACCTATCTTTGGCTTCCCTGAGGCATTCCGCTACATCGGCGTGGGCTACCTTGCTGGCATTCCCATGCCCATTTGGATCATGCTAGCGATCGCGGTCCTGGTTGGCTTGTTTCTGAACTTCACGACACTCGGGCGCAGCTTTTATGCGTTAGGAGGGAACGCTGCCGCCGCAAGAGCTTCGGGAATACCTGTGGATCGCGTCTTGATCTACGTCTACGTCATCAGCGGGCTGATGGCGGCCGTTGCAGGCGTGATACTGTGCGCTCGCCTGGGGGCCGTGGATCAGAACTTGGGAGCGCCGTTCCTGTTGCCGGCAATTGCCAGCCCTGTCATGGGCGGTACCAGCATGACTGGCGGTCAGGGGGGTGTCGCTGGAGCTATCGTGGGTTCGCTGATGATGGTAGTTGTCACCAATGGCATGAACCTGCTCAGGATCTCTTCGCTTTGGCAGCAGTTCGTGGTAGGCCTGGTAGTGGTTCTGGCCGTCTGGCTTGATGGTGTTGTCAAACAGAAGCAGATGTAGGGATCGTGTAGCTTGTCACGGGAAGGTGGTGATGCGGAGGCAAGGGTCACTTGGTTCGAGGCTGAACATACCATACCATTGAGGGAAAGGGAGATTAGATCATGAGACAGAGAGTCCTGTACCTGTGCCTAGTAACCGTGTTGGTGTTGGGAAGCGTGCTTTCGGCTTGCGCGCCGCAGGCGACGCCGACCCCAGTGCCGGTCCAGCCCACCCAGGCCGTCGTGCCAACGGCAGCCGCGCCGACTGCGGCGCCGGTGAAGAAGTTGACCTTGGCTTTGGTGACAAAGGCGTTGGACAACCCGTTCTGGGGATACATGCACGATGCTGCGAC
>CAYZKS010000153.1:0-8060 GCA_964478725.1 uncultured Anaerolineales bacterium | reverse complement strand
TGCAAGTGTAGTTCGTAGTGGTAGCTGGCTGCCTCATACGTGCAGGGAGTGACGGCGGAGACGACCAAGACGGCCTTCTGCGTCTCGCCGGTGCCGTCGATGCTAGCCCTTCCCCTTTGGGCTTCGTCCAATCGTACCTGTTCTACGCTCACATTGCTCCCAATGCGGATGAGCTGCACCAGAAAGCGCTGCGGCAGAGCGTTGCCGGTCCGGACAAATCCCTGCGCTACCCAACCATCGTCCGACCCCTCGGCATCATATGAGTACCCCAGTTCGGGGATGCTCACGTCATCTACGCAGAAGCCAGAGCGATTCACGGCTTCGTCTGTCAGATATTCGAAGCGTATGCACACCTGCTGGCCGACAAACGGCGACAGGTCCCAACTCTCCTCTATCCATGTTGCGCCCATGCTGCTATCGCCCGCCCCCGAGCGACCAGTGTAGCCTGGGCCATAGCTGTTGCCACTGGGATTGCTCAGGGTAGTATGCGCGCCTGACAGGATCTGCCAGGTTGCACCGCCATCGGTCGACGCTTCCACGTAGGCAAAGTCCCATCCCTCTTCGATGTCGTACCAAAGCCAGGCCTGCAAAGTGGCCCTGCTCAGTTCTCTGAGGTCAAAGCAGCGCGTCAGCGTCGTAGCGCTGTTGTCGCTGCGATTCGACCACCACTGCCGACCTGCGCTGTGCGCCTGGTTGGGTACGAGTCGCACCATGGGACGGCCCTGGACCGAGGTGGATGCCCCGCCTCCGGCAAATTGCACCCGCACGTTCTGGCCGTTGGGATCGATCTCGATGTAGTCTGCTGCGTACTGCTGTACGGCGCCATCTCCTTGCGCGGGATAGGTGGACACCGAGCGTTCGGCCCTGGCATGCACAAACAGGTCTTTGTAGCGATAGGCTGGGCTGGTTGCGTAACCAGTTCCGCTGAGGTAGTTGGCGACAGTCCAGTCATCGAACAGTTGCTCAAAGGACAGCCCATCGGCATGCTCTTGAAGCACGGCTTGTACGCCAGCGAGGCCATTCAGTGGACAGGCCACCAAGTCTCGGGTGGCTTCTGCGCCAAAGCGCTCCGTCAGGTAGTTGATGAACAGAAATGCTGCGGCATAGTGCAGCGTCAGGAGACCATCCTCAACCTCCCATTGCAGCAGCGCCGTGTCGGGGTTGTCGCCAAAGGCGCGTACCCTGTGCTCTCTGGAGTAGCCGCACAGGTACATGGCCAGCTCGGCCATGCCTTCATTCACCCAGGCGTCCTCGTTGGGATCGGCCTGCCAGTGCACCATGTGCTGGAACTCGTGCGCCAGGGTACCTTCGTAGACAGAGGAACTCGGCGCCGCCTGCTCTGGATTGATGTAAAACATCTCGCGTTGATTGCTGTAGGGCACCAGCGCCGCTGGGTACTGATCGCTGCTGGAGAAGTAGCCCGTGGCGCCTGCGAAGCGGGCATGCAACACCGTCAGGCGCACGTCATTGTCGACACCTGGGCTCGGCTCCGAACCAAAGTAGCTGCGCACGGTCGGGTACAGTTCACGATCGAAGACCTGCGCCGACTGCTCCAGGGCTTCCTGAGATACGTCCAAACCCTCCTGAACCCACAGACACAGATGAGGAGTGACGTGGCGTAGCGTGGCTTGCACCTGGAAGCTGCGCACAGGCTCCAGGTCGAGCACCCAGAATGTCTCGTGGTCGCCCAAGCCGTAGCTCTTGGGCACAGCCGGGGTTGTGAGACTGACTGGAGTTGTCTCGTGTTTGAGCCGCCTGGCCAAGTCGTAGGGGTCGGCGGGTGGTATTTGCGCGGTGTAGAGCAGCAAAGCCTCAGCCCCGGCATCCGCATCCAGGTTGTACTGTGATGCATCTGGATGGGGCATAAGCTGCGAGGATTGGGCAGGTCTGGCAAACCGTGCGTGCACCCAAGCGCACAGCCCGAACGCCGTGCACAGGGCCAACGCGAGGCCCGCCAGCATGACGGCCAGGACGATTGCGGGCGCGGGCTTGCTCAATTCCCGCCTATTCTTTGACCACGTCGAGCGCTGCTCCGCAGTTGGGACAGTCGCGCAAAGCGACCTTGACCGGGAACGTGCTGCCGCAGTACGAACAGCGCTTGATCACCTTGGCCGGCATGACGCTCTTGAACAAGTACACATCGCGACCGGCGCGCTGCTCCCGTTCGCATTCACCTTGTCCGCGCATCCTCTCCAAGGCAGCCAAAGCCATCGCATTGGAGATGTGGAACTGGGCTTGCACTTGCGCGGCCGTTACCTCGCCGCCAAGCGTGCGCGCCAAGTCCACTATGCCCGTGGCCAGTGCTTCGGGGCTGATCTCCGCCAGACGGCGCAGCGTAAGCGCGCCCCAGAGCAGTAGCGCCCCTCCGGTGAGCAACAGCGCGGCTGCCACGAAGATGCGGCTGGGATTGGCCACGGCCGCGATCAAAAAGATCACTCCAAACGCCAGCAGGGGGATCGAAAAGACGGTAGCGAGCACAGCCAGAGTTCGTTTCATCGCGATGCCTCCGTAGACGCTAACGCCAGGCCTTGGTGGCCCTGTTCAATGCCTCGCCCATGTCTTCGAACATGCGTTGTATGGACCGTTCGTTCAGCCGCTGCTGGATTAGACTCTGCACGCGTTGACTGAATTCGAGCGGATGTGTCCCCAGAAACTTCTCGTCTTTGACCTTGGCCTGGGTATCCGGCCAGAAGGCGTGAAAGGACGTGACCGCATCCGAGAGCTCCAAGTTAATCATGGGCAGCTTGTAGCGACGCTGCTCCTCGTAGACCGTGCTCACGCTGCGGATGAACCGGTCCATGCCCTCCCCGATTCCCTTGAGCAGCCCCAGGATTTCCGAAACCGACTTGAGGCCTGCCTCATAGGCGGCCCTGCTGCGATTCAGCTCAAGCAGGGGAGCCAAGCGCTCCTTCCACACCCCGGATGCGACCGGAGCCTCTTGCAGTTCGTTCAGCCAGTTCTGGGCTGCATTGCGTTTACCGAGTGCGTCCAGGTTGGCTGCCAGATGTTCCGCCCTGTTTTGGACTTGGGCCACTTCCACACTCATGGCCTGCCATTGGTTGCGCAGGCTGGCCTGGCTCTCCTCCAAGGCTTTCTTCTCTTCCTGCCACTTGGTGCGCACTTGGCGTATGCCCTCAGTCATGGCGGTCAGGTTCTCCGTCAACTGTTGCCGCTCCACGGACAACCGCCTGCGCTTACCGGCCTTGGTGAGCCATCCGATTGGGAACATGTGCATGCCCTCGATCTCTGCGTTCAGCCTTTGCAGTTCCTGTTGCATCGCGGCACGCCGAGCTTTGAGCTCTTCTTCCTGCTGGTTCAGGATGGGATTCTGTTCGCGCAGATGGGCGACCTGGCGCTGTGCCTCCACGACCAGGTTGTCGACTTTCAGCCGCTTGTCCGTCTCTTCCACGCGCAGCGCGGCAAGCTCGTCACGCAAGGCCTTGCGCTCCATTTGTTCCCTGTCCTCCAGCGGCTGCGCGATCTCGGGCGGCAGGTCCGCAGATTCGGCAATCAGGAGAGGGATCAGGCTGGCCACCACTTTCTGTCGTTCCTGCGATTGACGGGCAAAGAGCTCATTGAACTGGTACTGGATCTCCTCGATTTCTCGATACGTGTCCTCGATGCGCTTGCGATTGTCTCGCGTGTATTTGAAGAAATCGGCCAGATTCATCCTGGTGCTCACATGCCCTCCTTCTTCTGCGCACCGCAGCAGCCTGATGGTCGCATACCGCGGAGACTCCCTGCTGACTATCGCAGGCCCACGCCCCGGGCCTGCCCCCACAGTCGCCTTTTTGCTCTCCAGGCAAGCTCGTGCAATAGATCGCTGCCAGGGGCAATTCCTGACAGCTCAGCAAAGCCCCCATGCGAATCCCAATACAGCGGGCAGGCGCCGCAGCAGATGTGTCGTATCGCACAGCTCTGGCAGCAGGGCGGCAAGAACTGCTTCTCACGCCAGTAGCGCGCTTGCGCGCTGTACCACAACTCCTGGAACCCTCGCTCCAAGAGATTGCCCAGACCACGTCCGAAGCTGGAGCACGGCAGCAGCTCGCCGTCAGGACCAACGGACAACAGCCCATCCACACAGGCGCACGACTTGGAGTCCAGCCCGTGCGTAACCGGGTTGAACAGACAATAGGGGGTAGGGGAATACCAAACCAACCGCACACCCTTGAGCTTGGCCCTTTCCTGCACCTGCTCCACAATGGGGCCGATTTCAGTGTAAGTCACGTCCTCCTGTCTGTGCTTCAGGGCCGTGCCAGTGCTGATAATCACGTTCATCGAGAAGTACTCGGAATGGAGTTCGTCGGCGATATAGTCCACCAACTCGAGCAAGTGGCCGCGGTTGCTGCTACAGATGGTCGTATTGGTGTGCGTATGGATGCCCGCCTTGCGCAACTCGTGCACGGCCTGGCTAGTCTTGACAAAGGCCCCCGAGTGCCGCACGACGGCGTCATGCACCTCGGCGTTCGGCCCTTCCAGACTCACCTGCGCCGAGTCCAAGCCTGCAGCCTTCAGGGCATCCACGAATCGCGATTCTGCGCAGCGCAGGCCGTTGGTAATCAGATTCACGCGCATGCCCTTGTTCTTGGCATACGCAACCAATTCGGGCAGGTCCGCACGCAGCGTGGGCTCGCCACCTGTGAACGAAACCGTGGGGCAGTGCGCCTGATCGAAGATGCAGTCGATAACCTGTTTGACCTCGGCGGTATCCATTTCCCGCACCTGTTTACCGCGCGTAGGGGACTCGGCATAGCAGAAGACGCACCTGTTCTGGCAGCGGTACGTCAAGGCAATCTCAGAAAGCACGGGCAGATCGCGCTCATGTGTGCCAAAAGTGGTCTCCTTGACCAACGGCGCGCCGCAGACGTCCCCACGCAGCAGAGCGGCAATCGTGACGAGCAGCTGGTACAGGTCGCCCCGCACCTGCTCCTCGTCCACCGAGTACTCTGCCGCAACCTCCTTGACCACCGCATCCACGTCCGGCGAGCCATCGCTCCCATATAGCCTGGTGAGCATGGCGTTCGCGGTCTTGTTAAGATGATGAACGCGATTGGGACGCAGGATGAACAAACCATCCTCGGGACGGATGTAGACATAGCCCTTGGTTTGTGTTACCAGTTCGCTGGCAAAGGCTTGCAGATCGGTGGTCATACGGTGCTCCCAGAAGACGGGTTTCTGCTAGAAACCCGTCTTCTCATTTGCTGGCCCTAGATCCGGCCTACGCAGGCGCTGTGGCAGGCGCTGTGACACGCGCTGTGGCAGACGCAGGCGCTGTGGCAGGCGCTGTGGCAGGCATCGTGCACGCAAGCGCTGTGACACGCATCGTGCACGCAGGCGCTGTGACACGCACTGTGGCAGGCGCTGTGGCAGGCATCGTACCCGGCCGTCTTGGTCGCTTCCTTGCCAGTAAGCCGCGCCACGCCCGCCTCCAACGCTGTAGCTGCCTTGGACATAGTCGTTTCGACGCTGCGGCTTACATCCTGAGCCAGGCTCTCGATGGGTGTGACTGCCCGCTGTGCAGCTTGGACCAGAGGCGAGAGTTGCTTTTCAACACCGGGTTGCGCGGGGACTGAGCTAGGGCGGTACTGGTCTCCAATGATGATCCATGGTGTGTAAGGCTGATGCCAGACATTGGGGCCCAGTACGACCGGCCGGGGTGCACGTTCGAACTCATCCCAGGCCGAACGGATCTTCTTCTCATAGGCGTCCTTGGTCGCCCCGGGATCGGCGTTCCAGATCTTGGGTTGCACCGTTGCGGCCACAGCGTTCAGAATGGCGGGAACCTTGGATTGGTCGATGGTGCCGTCCTCCTGGATGGCATCTACCAGCGCATGTTCGTAAGCGTTCAGAGGCTCGTCGCTCTTGAGCACCTCGAGCTGCAACGGGTTGCGGTTGACGATGTTCAGAACCCCGCGGTTAGATAATGCGAGCACAATCAGAGTCACGGTGCGGGCCGAATTGCCCATGTAGAACGCGGTTTCGATGGCACTGAGGTCCGGCACAACGCCTGGCGTCTCAAAGGTCTCGATCTCGATCTCGGGCGGTTCGTAGACGCTCTTTTGGGGCTTGCGCCGCCTGAGAGCAAGGAAGATGACCAACAGTACAAGCAGCCCGACGCCCAACGACACGCAACAGACCAATGCCAGCGCCGTGCGCGAGTCACTGGATGTGACTGCGCCAGGGACTGGGGTCGTTGCGCCAGGGGTTGGGCGTATGGGAATGGGCGTCTCGCGCGTGACCGAGATCACCGCAGCCCGCAAGTAGAAAGGAGGGCTAATCTTGCCATTGGCAGGAACAGCCTTCTTCTCGATGTAGATGGAAAGCCAGTTCTTGCCTGTGGTCTCATCCGGCGTTGGGAAGTAAACCCAGCGGTTAAAGCTGGAGAGCTCACCCACTTTGACGCCCGCCTGGTTCACCACCGCATCAGTCACCTGCTCCGCCTTGGTCACGTCGGCCGGCAGCTCGATGGGCAGAACAAAGGTTGCGGAGAGGACTTCGATAGGGAGCTCCCACTCCCCCGATGCCCAGCCAATGACGCGATAGTCCTCACCATCTATGGTGGTGGGGTCAAAGACAGAGCGATCCACCTCGTAGCGCACTGTGACGGTATACTGCTCACTGACCGTGGTGCGCTGCGCGAACACCGCCGAGTATACATTGGCCACGCCGGTGGGCTGCAGGCTCACGCCAAAGCGCCCATCTGGGCCAGTGCCGTACGATTCGATCAAGGTATGAGGAGAGTCCAGGGGAGGCAGTTCGCGAAAGCGATCGCGACCAGCTTCGCGCTCGGTGAAAGTGAGTTCCCATTTGATCTTTAGCCGGCCATCCTGCAACACATTGATGTAGTAGTTTGACCTGTTCAGGGTGACCGGGGCCTGAGCGTATGCATGCGGAAGGCAGAGCCCGAGCAAGATGACGCTGGTCGCCAACAGCAGAAGCCATTTTCTCATCGCCCTCTCCTCTCAGGAGGTCCTGTGCGGTCACTATACCATATCCTGGCTTGGCCGCCAAACCGTAATGCGACATACAGCGTACTTGAAGTCCACCCCACAGACACCGAGTTCCTTCTCTGGCCATCGCTGACTGTTCAACAACAAGCGGCCACGCGCCAAGGCGTCAGAAACCCGACCTCTTGTCCTCCTAGCTTGCCCCTACCGCTTGCAAGACCTCTAGCGTCTGACGCGCGCATTCCTCCCACGGGAAGCGCTTTGCCTGGCGCAGGCCTCTCTGGCTCAGGTCGCGACGCAGTTCGGCGTCCTGCAGTACGCACAGCAGGGCTTGAGCGAGCTGCGCGGTATCCTGGGGATCCACCAGGATCGCAGCGTCCCCGGCCACCTCCGGCAAGGAGCTGGCATTGGAGCAGATCACCGGCGTCCCACAGGCCATGGCCTCCAACACCGGCAGGCCGAAACCCTCGTACAAGCTGGGAAGTACAAATGCCTGTGCGTACTGCAGCAATGCAGTCAGGTCCTCCTGGGGCACGTAGCCGGTGAAATGTACGCGCTTGTCCAGGCCGAGCTGCTGCACCTGAGTGAACAGTGGTTGAAAGAGCCAGCCCGGCTTGCCCACGATGGCCAGATGGGTTGCGCTGCCCTTGGCACCGATGGCCTGCGCAAAGGCATCCAGCAGCCTGCCGAGGTTCTTGCGAGGCTGCAGAGTCCCCACGTATATGACGTATGGCTTGGGGATGCCATAACGCTCAAGGATGGCCGCAGCCTCGCTTTCGCCTCGAAACGATGGGTTCGAATCGCACCCGGGGTAGACCACGCTTACGCGCGCAGGTGCGGCCTGGCAATGTTGTAGCAGGTCTCGCTGCGTGACCTGCGAGTCCGCAATGACGTGGGCAGCACTGCGCGCATTGTAGCAGGTGGACCAGCGCAGGTAAGCGCGCGACCAGCGCGTGTGCGCCTGGGGGTAGTACAGATAGCCCAGATCGTGCACGGTCACCACGCTGCGCCTGGGATGCACGATGGGAAGCACGTGTGCAGGTACGAACAGCACATCGGGTGGCCGCGTCGCCATCTCCCAGGATAGACGGACATGCGTCCACAGTCTCGGGA
>CAYZKS010000152.1:0-8191 GCA_964478725.1 uncultured Anaerolineales bacterium | reverse complement strand
TCGAACTGCTGTGTGGTGCTGCGGTTGGCCAGGATGCCAATTACGGCGACGGCAACCAGCGCCACCAGCAGGTAGCCGGCAAGCAGCTTCACCCACAGGGAGCGCAACGGATTCATGGCTCGGCGAACCTGTAACCCACGCCAAATACGGTAAGCACGTAGCGCGGCTGCCGGGGGTCTGGCTCGATCCTCTGGCGCAGGTTCTTGATGTGGGCATCGATCGTGCGCTCATAGCCCACAAAGGCCGATCCTTGCACTTTGTCCAACAGCTCCCACCGCGTGAAAGCGCGACCGGGATGTCGCGCCAGGACCGCCAGCAGGTCGAACTCCATCGGCCTCAGGTCAACCGTGCGGCCGGCGATGGTAACCTGCCTCCTGTCCACATCGATCACGACGTCACCTGCAATGATGGGCGGCGCGGCCACCTCGCGCTCGGCGCCCGCCCGGCGCAGTACCGCGCGCACTCGAGCCACCAGCTCACGCGGGCTGAAGGGCTTGGTGACATAGTCGTCTGCGCCCAGTTCCAGGCCGACGAGCCGGTCGGTCTCTTCCACACGCGCCGTGAGCATGATGATTGGGACGCTGCTCTCTTTGCGCAGCTTACGGGCCACGTCCAGGCCGTCGAGGCCAGGCAATCCCAGGTCCAGGATGACCAATGCGGGCTTTTCATTGCGAAAGACCGTGAGCGCGGTCTGGCCGTCGCCAGCCGTCACTACCCGGAAACCAAAGCTCTCCAGGTAGGCCCGCACCGTCTTGACAATCTTGGGCTCGTCGTCCACCACCAGAATGGTTACTCCGACCATACCACCCTCACCTGCAATGCAGCATACCCGACCTGGATACAGATGTCAAGCTGTCGAACGCAGGACGATGCGGCAGGCAGCAGAAAGGGGAGGCGCCATCCTGTGCGCCTCCCCCTGCATGAAGCGTGCACCTGTGCCCAAGAAGACCTTGGACGCTCGCCACGCCTCCAGACCAGCAAAGGCGTGAACGCTATTCTGGCTCGATGAACAGCAGTTCTGCGGTCAGGGGCACGGCCGCCGTGTCTAGAAGGCTGTCCTCGCCGGCGGTCGTGACCTTCACCTGGCCGCTCAAATGGGCGGAGAAATCTAGCATCTGCGCTCCCGCATCAGACCACATCGCGTAGATTGGTTGCCCACCCTTGGCCAGCTGGAAGCAGTTCACTCCCTGCCCCACCGTTGAACTAGCTTGCGCAGTTCGTCGGCAACGAAGACCGAGCTGGAGACTAGCACAATCCACCCCCAGTCCGCCAAACTCAGCGGTACTGTCCCCAATGCCGCCTGCAGGAACGGCACATGCTCGGCAGCGAGCTGCAAAAGAATCGAGGCCACAATCGCGCCAATGAGGTAAGGGTTCTTGAAAAGGCCCAACTGGAAGACAGACTTGTCCCGCGAACGGCAGTTCAAGGCATTGAATACCTGAAACATGGCCAGAGTGGTAAAAGTCAGAGTGCGCGCCCGAACCAAATCATCACCGCGAAACCCCTGACCAAACATCCACAACGTACCTGCGGCCATGAACAGCGCCACGTACAGGATGTTCTGCAGGATGTCGCGGTTGATAATGCGCGCGTTTGGTTTGCGCGGCGGCTCGCTCATTACGTCGCCTTCTTTTGGCTCAAGCGCGAGGGTGATGTCCAACAGCCCATCCGTCACCAGATTCACCCACAGGATTTGCACCGGGGTGATGATCAATCCCTTGATTGGCAGAAACAGGAGCGCGCCTAACAGGGTGATGTCTTCGCCGATGTTGGTCGCTAGCAGAAACTTGACCACCTTGCGCAGGTTCTGAAAGACAACGCGCCCCTCTTCAACGGCGTTGACGATGCTGGCAAAATTGTCATCGGTGAGGACCATCTCGGCCGTCTCTTTGGTCACGTCGGTGCCGGTGATGCCCATGGCCACCCCAATCTCGGCCGACTGGAGCGCTGGCGCGTCGTTCACCCCATCGCCGGTCATGGCCACCACGTGCCCTTGCCGCCGCAGCGACTCAACGATGCGATGCTTGTGCTCGGGCGTCACGCGAGCGAAAACCGCAGTGTGCTCGACTACCGAGTCTAGCTCGGCGTCGCTCATCTGCTCGACATCTGCTCCAGCCAATACTTGTTCTGCCCCAGTTAGAATGCCCACCTGGCGGGCGATGGCCTCGCCCGTGATCTGGTGATCGCCTGTCGACACGACGACGCGGATGCCGGCACCCTTGCAGCGGGCAACCGCCTCGGGAACCTCGGCGCGGGGTGGATCCATCATGCCTACCAGACCAACAAGAACAAGGCCAGCCTGACGCCCGTATTCCAATTCCTCTTTGAACGCTTCAGCCTCGTCTGGCGCGATGACCTGGTAGGCCAACCCCAGCACTCGCAGGGCTTCGCTGGCCATGCGATCGCTCTCGGCCCCAAGGAATGCGCGATGCTGCTCTGTGAGCACCTGCCTTGTGCCACCCAGATGGATCTGTGAACAACGATCCAACAACGTCTCCGGCGCTCCCTTGACCAAGACCCATACCCGGTCTCTTCGCTCAACATGAAAAGTCGCCATGAATTTGGCCTTGGAGCTGAACGGTAGTTCGTCAATCCGGCGCCACTCGATTTCCAGCGCCTCTTTTCCATATCCGGCCTTGGCCGCAGCCACGACCAACGCTGCTTCGGTGGGGTCGCCGCGAGTCTCCCAGAGCGGATCGCCGTCGCGCTGGTGGAGGATGAGATGTGCGTTGTTGCACAGTGCACCAACCCGCAAGGCCAGTAGCAGATCTGCATGCGTGGCGAGATCAATGGGTTGGCCGTCGCGTTCAAAGCGACCTTTCGGCGTAAAGCCCTCACCAGTCACGTGAATCGCTTCTTGGTTCACCAAGATCTGCTTCACTGTCATCTGGTTGGTGGTGAGGGTTCCGGTCTTGTCGGTGCAGATGACGGTTGCCGCACCGAGCGTGTCCACCGCCTGCAGGCGCCGGATGATGGCGTTGCGCCTGGCCATTCTGTTGACTCCCACCGCCAGAGTGATGCTCATGACCGCCGGCAGCCCTTCAGGGATGGAAGATACCGCCGAGGCGAGGGAGAAGAGGAGGATCTCCTGCAGAGGCAGCCCGCGGATCAGTCCCAAGATCAGTGTCAGAGTCGCGACGCCCAGGGCAAGAAGTCCCATCTTCTTGCCCAGGTCGAGAGTCTGCTTCTGCAGCGGCGACACCGCCTTTGCCGTCTGGCGAATCAGGGTCGCAATCTTGCCCATCTCGGTCGACATGCCGGTGGCATAGACCATGGCCCGACCACGGCCGTTGGTGACAATGGTGCCGCCATAGACGAGGTTGGTGCGCTCTGCCGCGGGCAGATCGCCTAGCAGCGGCTCCGTGGTCTTGCGCACGGGCAGTGATTCGCCGGTGAGCATCGCTTCGTCCACTTCCAG
The DNA here is from genome assembly GCA_964478725.1 of uncultured Anaerolineales bacterium. Taxonomy (GTDB): domain Bacteria; phylum Chloroflexota; class Anaerolineae; order UBA2200; family UBA2200; genus CAYZKS01. Next base: position 4,773 of record CAYZKS010000152.1, on the reverse strand, counting down.
GTTAACGGCCTCGATCAGCCGGGCATCAGCGGGGACCTTGGCGCCTGCGTCCAACAGAATCAGGTCGCCGGGCACGATCCGGACGGCAGGAATGCGCAACTCCACGCACTTGCCCACATTGGGGCAGTCGCGGATCACCTCGGCTTCTGGCGCGGTCTGAGATCTTAGCGCTTCCAGAGCCTGCTCGGCGCGATACTCTTGAAAGAAACCAATGAGCGAGTTGATGACAATCACAGCGACAATCACAAACGTGTCGGCGATTTTGCCGGCTGCAAACGAGATGGCAGCTGCTGCGAGCAGTACGAAAACCAGGGGGTTCTTGATTTGTGCCCACAGGATCTTGAGTTTGCTGACTTTCTCGCCGCTTTCGATTTCGTTGGGACCATAGCGGGCCAAGCGTGCTGCAGCTTTTTCCGCTTTCAGCCCAGCGGCGTCTGTCTCGAGCGCCGCAAATGCTTCCGCAATCTCGAACGTATGCCATGCGCGTTCTTCGACTGTCATCTCTCACCTCCGAAGCATCCTGACAAGGAGATCAGCTGTCGCCGCCGACGTTCCGAACGATTCCCCGCAGAAGCCGTCCGAGAATGTCGGCCCCTGTAATGACACGCTTTTCATCGCTCCATAGCAGTATGACGTCTCGATCGATAACATCGTCTTGGCCGTGGCTGGGTTCAACCCTGAAGAGTGGTATGAACTCTCCCAGAGTCTGCGTGCCGCTCTTGGCGACGATCGGACGATGGCAGTGCCGGTAGGGGTTGAATCCTTTGGGATTGAACAACGCATCCCGAATGAACTCATCAGAATCTACCACTAGTCTTGGTTCGTTCTCCGAGTTGACGATGACAATCCATTTCTTGCCAGAGAGGTGAAAGCGCTGTAGGAATCCGTCCGAGACGACCGGTTCAATACTGGGAAAGGCAGCCCGGTCATCCCGGAAATGCAATTGCACAATGCTCAGGGGATCAACTGACTCGCCTTCCGCCGCCAAGGGGATGTCATCCAGAGTCAGGAAATTCAGCGCACCCTGACCCTCGACTTTCTCAATCTCGGTTCTCGAGGCATCCATATGGAGCTTGATAAGTTGCTTGATGCTCCTCTCCTTCAAGTAGGAGATCGCCTCCGGGCCAAGCCATCTGTCGAGAAGCAGGGCAGTCGGTTTCGCCACAGGAAACATGAGGATCTGGTAGAAACGGAGCACAGGCGAAAGCAGAGAGGCAGCTTTCAGAGCGTGGCGCGAGAAGTAGGCCTGCGGAGCAATCTCCCCAAAGATGGTGATGATCGCAGTCGAAAAGAAAAAGGCCGCGACTCCGACCAGCATCGAGCCGGAAAGCAGGGATAACAACACATTGACGGCGACATTCCCCCACAGGATCGTGCTCAGTAGGAAGTTGGCATCCTCTCGCATTGCCCGCACTCGACGAGCGTGTTGGTTGTTGTGCACGGCCTCGATTTCGAGTTCGAGCTTGCTGACTGCAAAGAAAGCCAGATTCAAACCCGAAAGCGTAGCTGACTGCGAAATGCAGACAACGATTCCCAGCCACGAAAGTAGCATCATGGTTTGCACCTCGCCCCCCAATCCATAGCGGGTCTAGGGAGGTGACGTATCAAGTGCCAAGCCTGGCTCGTATGTGGCTGCAATGGAGTACTTGTGGGAAAGCATACCCGGATTCTTGTCGCCCTCCACTGCCGTCACCTTCTTGACTTTCGACCCATCTGTCACTTTTAGCACCGTTCACAGCATCATCACCGGCTGAACGCTGATGATGCGTTCCCAGAGCTGCATTACGCGAGCGGCACTAATCTCCACAAAGCCTACCCTAAAGCTCTGCGGCGCATTGCTGCAAGCTAGCGTCTCTCACAGCGAGCCACTGCTGAGCGCGGAGCAATACCTGGTTCTTTGCGATCGCGTGGCGAAACCCTTGCCCACTGAGCCGAGCTTGGGGGAGGCAGCCAGCCTCAGGAGGATTGTGTCAGCGCGAAGAGCAGGCAAGACAGAATCAGCAGCCCAAGCACAGCAATGAACAGACGTCGGGCATAGACATCCTGCATGTCGGCAACCTCCTTGCGCTCATGCCATCTCATAGTTCTCAGTGTGGATCTTGCCCAACGGAATCCCCATCTCGAGCAGCTCCTTTACCACGGCAGCGATCATGGGAATTGGGCCACAGATGAAATAGTGTAGCTCGGCGCGGCCGGCTGGCAGGTAGCGGTCCAGCATCTCCCTGGTGACGTAGCCGGTTTCCCCCTGCCATCCATCTGACTGCCGGGTCAAAGTGTGAACCACTCGCAGATTCATGCGCTCTTGCAGGCGATCCAGGTCTTCTCGATAGGTGACGTCCTCCCAGTAAGGGTTTACGTAGAAGAACACAACTGATCGCTCATCCTGACGATCCGCCATGGTACGCAGGATGCTTAGGACAGGCACGGAACCGATCCCCGCGGCAATCATGACGTACCCGGGCGCGGCGTGCTGATCGATGTCGAATGTGCCAAATGGACCCTCCACGTACACCTTTTCGCCAGGCTGGAGCTCGCCGATCGTACTTGTGAAATCCCCCAGTTCCTTTATGGTAAACTCAAGCCGACCACGGGTCTCTGCGCTGGAGCTAAAAGAGAAAGGATGGTCACGGAAAGAAAACGGCGAGGTTCTGGCCGTCAGCCAGGCGAATTGTCCGGCCATGAAACGCATCCCAGAGTGACCGTCTGGCTCGAGCGCCAGCGTCCAGGCATTGCCGCGTTCTGGCCGCACCTCGACGATGCGATAGGGTCGACGTAGCAGTTGGAGGGGACTGATCACGCGGATGTACACGGTTGCCGCCAGCCAGATGGCGGCCACGCCATACCAGTAGGCGCGCTGAAGCGGGTGAGACATATGGTGATTCACCTTGAACATGTGATACAGCGCCATGGTGGCGGCGGAAACGGCGAATACGTCGTGAATCGCGCGCCAGGCTTCATAGCGAATCTTGAAATCCTTGCGCCAGACTGAGCTGATCATGAGCAGAATGAACAAAGCAACCCCGATTACGCCTGCTCGCGCTTGCCACGGAGCGTTTGCCAGATTCAACAATCTGAGCGTATGTGGGTTGCCCACAAAGAGGATGAGGGGGTGCGCCATGGCCAGCACAAAGCCAGCAATGGAGATCCTATGATGGAAAGCGTACAACGTATCCATTGGCAGGAGTGTGCCCAGAAAGGGCAGACGCGCCGTGGGGATGAACTGCACCCCCATGAGCGACAAACCCGCAAATCCCAACGCAACCGAGAGTTCGCGCCAGAACTCACGGCCAGCAGGACGTGGCCCAATGAGAAGGATCAGCATGGGCGCGAGAATGACAAGGACAAAGCCTCCGATCCAGAGCTTGGCTTTTGTCACATCAGACATCTCGCCCTCCTGTACTGGATTGGCATGGGCCTACGGTCGCGGCAGTCTGACGTCCAGAAGGAAGGCTTGTTCTCCGAGATCCATCAGGCTGTCGTGCAGGAGCTGAATCACGTACCGAGGGTTGTGGACATATCCGCCAACATCCTTCTTGACGAACTGGTAGTTGTAGGCGGCCCTGATCAGGCGGGGAGTCCAGGCGTCATAGCGGTTGTTGCGGTTCATCTCGTCTGGATCAGCCTTTCCATTCCCGTTCGTGTCTACGAAGAAAAAGGGCAGAGCATCACCGTACACAACGGGCTTCTCGGCCACGTTACGGGCGTATCGCTGGATGGCCTCCAACAGGCGCGCATGCAGAGACATGATTTCGGAGTAGATGCCTTCGGCGGTATCACCGTCGCCGTCGTAATCGGCAGGCTGCGTGCGGATGGCTGTGTAGTCGTGGCGACCGACCACATTGGGGTGGCAGACCGCGCACAGTCGTGGTTCCACGGCCAGGCTGTGCGGGTTGTGGCAATCAGTGCAGACTCCCGCGCCGGCTGCGTGGGCAAAATAGCCAGCGTATTCCTGGCCAGGGTATTGGCATCCGCTGCCTGCCGCCGATCCGAGTTGGGTCGAGGCTGCAAACCCGTAGTGCGGATTGATGAAGCTCAAGTCAGAGGAGACCTCGTCGTCCGCCAATCCCTGCAAAGAGATCTCGATGCCGCTTGTCGATTGGCGGCTCTGGTGACAGATCAGGCACACGGCTTCCGTTCTTATAGGCTTGAACTCCGCTCCGGAATGGAAGACCACCTGCTCAAGCTCGTGAGCGGTGGGATTGTGACACGCGATACAGGTAATGACCTCCCCAGCCGGCGGGGCCTGATCTACGACGCCGGACGTCGAGCCATCCTCGCCCAGGAAACTCAGGAGACCAGGCGTGCCGTGGCAGGCAGCGCAGTTCGCGGGGACCACGGGCGGGTCGTTGTTGTTCCAATAGGCGAAGGATTGCGATTCCCGATCGGCATGGCTGGATCTGGCATACCGGGCCGTAGCCTGAATGACGCTTTCCGTAGTTGAGATCCTCAATGAGCGATAGGCAAGCAGAACAACACCAAGGCCAGCAAGCAGAACCAGCAAGGTCAGCCTTTTGCCGTTCATTCCATCTGCCCCTCATAGGAGTACGAGTGAGAAGCTCTCCGAGGCCTAGACTCCAAGTTCAGCTCGCGCGCGAAGGTAATGCAGCAACTGCTCTCGTGACAACATGCCCACCATCTTGCCGCTCTGGATCACCGGCAGCTGATTGACGTTGGCGTCGTCCATTGTTTGCAGCGCGGTCAGTAGCGCCGTCTCGGGCCGGACCTGCACGGTACGTTCCCAAGGCTTCATGACCTGTTCGAGAGGGGTCTGGC
>CAYZKS010000151.1:0-8332 GCA_964478725.1 uncultured Anaerolineales bacterium | reverse complement strand
TTTCGAACACCGTCGCGCCAGGCCCATCGTACACGAGGCGATAGCTCTGCGAAGCAGCCAGGGACTCCCGGACAGCCATCAAGACCGGCCTGGTGACGCCAGAATCCGCTTTGACCTGTCGGACCCTTACGTACACATAGGCATCTTGCGCCGCGTGCAGCCGCGCCCAGTCTTCGACACACCGAGCATCGCTGGTGGCGCACTCCTGCAGTCCTCCATAGCGGATGAGTTGCTTCCGAAATCCGGAATCTGGCACCCATTCGTACCCCTGCACAGTGGCCACGCTGACACGTTCTGTCAGAGTGGGGAACCACTCCGACACGCAGTCCGTCGACCAGACAATGGGGTCAGTGATCACCAGGAACCTGGCGTCGGGAGGCGTGTGCTCCCGCACCCAAGTCATGGCCTGGCGATCGTCCGCGGAAAGCACATCGAGAATGCGATAGCGCAGCAACCTGACGCTGAGCGCCGAGAACAGCGCGTAGAAGACAAGGACCGCCAGCATGATGCGCGACACAAGCGCCGGCGCTCGGACCGGTGGCCGGTCAGACTCCGGCTGGCTCGCGAGCGCGGCGGGCAGCTTGGCGGATGCTGCGGCGGCCGCGGCCCTGTCGATGGCAGGCAGCAGCATGGCATCCAGGGCGAGGCCCGCAAGCATTGCCAGGGGAATCACGGCGTAGGTGCCGGCGCTGCGCGGATCGAGCAACACGATCAGCGCCACCCACAGCGGCAGGAACCACTTGCGGCGTGCGAAGCTAAGGAACGCGCCCAGCAAACCAATCGTGGTCATCAAGTCCACAAAGGTCTCTTCCGCAAAGCTCAGCGTCAGCAATGGAAACCAGGCAAGCCAGTTCTGACCGCCAGTGGCGAAGGCGGCTATCAAGGTCGCGAGCCCGTGTCGGGTGATCACGACGACCCACCAGGGCGTCGTGACCAGCAGCACCCCCACGCCAGCAGCCAAGGACAGCTTCAGGGTCTCCCTGTCTCTGCCGTACAGCAGCCAAAGCAGAACCGCGCTGAATGAGGCGAACCAGGCCGCTTCGGGATGGCACAGCACGGTCAACCCACCAAAGAGGATCACCCACGGCACGACGCTACGCCGTCGCCCTGCGTACATCTCGAGCGCGCAGCAAAGCGTCAGAATGGCGAACAGCAAGCCGGGAGCACGCGTGAGGCCGCCGCCCATGATCAGCCACAGAAAACTGCGAGGCAGCAAGGCATAGGCAATGGTTGCATACAACGACTGCGCGCGCGACCGCAACACTCCCCAGGACAGGAGGTAGACGGCGGGTATGGTCAGGATGCTGAAAAGCGCAGGCAGCAGTCTCAGCACATCCACGGGCGGCGCATTGGCCAGCAGCGAAGCAAGCGCGGCGAGGTAGAAAGGCAGAGGTGGGTAGACGAATGGCAGGCGCATGCCGTTGTACGATGTGTACAGGGGCCAGGCGAGGCGCGAAGCCAGCAGGTCCTGTGTCATGGTGCAGAACAAGCCGCCATCGTTCAGCGGAAAGTCGACGGAGGACACGTGAGCCAGGCGCGCCAGCGCCCCTATCAGTGTGGCGAGCGCGACGCTGGCGAGCGTCAGTGTGCGCAAGCGTCCTGCCGTCCGGTCCTGAGGTCGCGCTTCCAATGTGCCCCTCCCACATCGCCGAGTTCAGCCGGCACAAGAGATTTGGCGGTGAGCAGTGCGTGGTCCGCGTCGCGTGTGGGCGTTGCTGCTGTCGCGCCACGCAGAGGCCGCACGCTGCAAGGCCTGCATTATAGCGGGCGACTCAGCCCTTGCCAAAACGGCAGGCGCCCAGGACTCGCGCGCTCAGGAAAACGAGCCTGAGATGTGGCAGCAGCGGATGTCCCGGCCCGGAGCGTGCGGAAGGACGGACGCGGCCTCGGGCAGCGCGAGCACTCGGGCCTTGGGCCCCAGCAGCCGCAAAGCGGCGTCCAGGGCCGCTTGGGCGTCCGGGTAGTGCTCCATGCCGGTCAGGGAGAACTTGGCCAGAGCCGGCGACACGAGGAAGACCCTGCCCTGGTTGGCTATCTTGGCGATGGCCGCGGCCTTGTGACCACCGAGCACGAACTCTAGCTGGATGGCACGCAGCAGTTCCTGCGGACTGCGCCCATCGGTGATCCACTCTCCAAAGACCTTGCCACCTATCTCCTCGCGGCATTCTGCGACCAGGATGACGACTCCGCCCGGACGCATGGCACATCCGGCGTTGTCCAGCGCCTTCTGCGCCTGATACAGGTTGACGTCCTTGGGGTAGCCCCCAGGGCTGGCAAGAACGACCTCGGCCAGGTCCGGAATCGGCACCTTGCCGCGCTCGGCCACCATCTCGCATCCGCGGCGGTGCGCCGCCGTCACGTCTCCCGCGACCGCGGCCAGTACGCGGTGCTCGGCATCCACCAGCACGTTGAGGACAAAGTCCACGCCAACCATGGCCACCGCTTCCTCAATGTCGGCGCGCACCGGGTTGCCTTCGATCTGCCCGGCGACCGCCTCCGGACGCACCATCATGGAGTGGTTGGCGGTGATGGTTGCCAGCGAAGCGCAGCCCGGAAGGATGGCCTTGGCTCCGCCCGAGTAGCCCACGAAGTAGTGGAACTCGAGGTTTCCCAGACACACGCGCAGGTCTGCCTCCACGACCTCCCGTAGGAACTCCACAGGCGTGCCCCGTTGGGTGATGCCCACCCTGACGGTGCTGGCTGGGTCGTGGTTGATGACGCGCACACGGCGGTACACCTCTGTTCCTACGGTCTGCTCCAGCTCCGCGTCCGACATGCTGCGATGCAGGCCCAGCGCCACGACGATTGTGATGTCCTTCTCGGGCACGCCTGCCTGCGACAATTCCGCGAGCACGGGGGGAAGCAACTTGTGCGAGGGACAAGGCCGCGTGATGTCGCTGGTCACGATCACCGTCTTCTGGCCAGGGTGCGCGATTTCCCGCAACCTGGGACTCCCGATAGGGTGTTCCAGCGCTTTGCGGACGACCGCGGTCTCATCGGTGGATTCGGTCGTCACTTTTGGTCGGAAGACACCCAACAACTGCCCACTTGGCACCTGCACCGACACGTGCGACTTGCCAAACGGCAGGCGAACTGTAGTCGTCGCGCTCATGCGTGCTCCTCCTGATAGCGCTCCGCGGCTCTTCGCAGCGCAGAGATGACCGGCAGCTCCTGACCGGAGAGAAAGCGCACCATGCCCCCGCCTGAGGTGCACACGTAGCCCATACGCTCCAGCACCTTGAACTTGGCTCCTGCGGCCACGCTGTCGCCGCCGCCGATCACCGAGTAGCCAGGCGCATCGGCAATCGCGTTCCAGAGCTGTTGCGTGCCCCAAGCTCCCACGGGGTCCTCGTACATACCCGCTGGACCATTGACGAAAATGGTGGCAGCCGCATTGATCACTTGGACGTAGCGCGCCACCGTGGCTTCTCCCACGTCCACGATCAGTTGCTGCACCGGCAGTTCATCCAGTCCGAATTGCTTGCGTCCGCCATCGTCCACAACCAGGTCCTCGGGGTACTGGATCTTGTCGCCGTACTTCTTGAGCAACTCACGCGCCCTGGCGACAAACGGCATCAGGCCCTTGTTATCAATGAGCTTCTCCGTGACCACTCCCAGTTGATACCCCTTGGCCAGCAGCATGACCTCACCGTTCAAGCCCGAGGTAAGGACGTGGTCCGCCGTACCCTGGCCCAGCACCTGCTCCATCATGCTAAAGGCGTCGGCGATGCGCGCGCCGCCCAACACGTAGACGCATGGGTGTTGCGGCGTTTCTTTGACTCGCGACAGAGCCCCGAATTCGTCGATCAACAGCCTCCCGCCAAAGGCGGGCAGCACCTCCGCAAACCCTACCAGCGAGGGCGAGTAGCGATGCGCGGCTGCAAAGGCCTCGCACACAAAGCAATCCGCTAGCGGCGCAAGGCTGCGCACGAGCCATGTCCCGGCCAGCTCCTGAGGCGTCAGCTTGACAAAGTTCACAAAGGTGGACATCTCTTCCGCCAGGTAGCGCACGTTGTTCAGCAGCAGCAGCTCGCCATCCTTCAGCGCGCGGATGCGCTCCCTGGCGGCCGGCCCGGCGACGTCGTCAACGAACTGCACCGGCCTCCCAACGTACAGCGATAGGCGTTCGGCGTGTTGCTCCAGGGAGATCAGGTTCTGGTAGTCCTCCGTGTCCCCCTGGTGCGCAAGCAACACCAGGCGCGCGCCCTTGTCCACCAGCTCCTTGACCGTGGGTGCGCTCTTGCGAATACGGTTGTCGTTGGCCAGCTTCTTCGTCTTCGGGTCAAGCGGCGAGTTGATGTCCACGCGGAAGATCACGGTCTTGCCGTGGAAGTCATGGTCATCCAACGTCAGGATGCCCGCCTGCATGTTCTCTCCTCCTGCCAAGAGCGACTAGCGCCCCGCCTTCAGATCCAGGTACTTGTTGGTGAGCCCCACCGCCTCCAGGCGATCGGTCTGCATGGACAGGCAGGCGCGCACGCCGTCGATCGTCTCCGGGATGGTGACCGCTTCCTGGGGGATGTTGATCGCGAACATCAGGTCGCTGCCCGACATGGCCACGCAGTCTTCCCACACCCCGATCTCGTACATGTCAGCGCGCTTGTTGCCAAGCTCGCGTGCGTACTTGAAAAAGGCCGTGTTCGAGTTGAATCCATCCGCGATGCGCACCACGCGCATGCGCGGGTGTGCCCGGAATACCTCAAGCGCCGCCTCTTTCGTGACCGCCTTTTTCGGCTTGGCCACGATGTTGATGATGTGTCCATGCGTGACCGGCGTGTGTACCAACAGGCCTGTGGCATCCACATGCGGCATGACCAGCATGAGATCCTTGGCTTGATGGCTCGGCACCGCATCCACCTGCAACACGTCTACCAGCCCACGGTGCAGGTCGCCAGGATCCGCCACGCGGCGGATGATAGTGATCGCTACCTTCTCCACGCCCACCAGGCGGTCAATGGCGTCCACCGCGCGGATCAGCCCGGTGGTATTACAGGACGTCAGCTTGAGAAAGTCCTTGCCAATGCCTTTCTCATAGTTGGCGTAACCGTGGAAGAACACGTCGGCGACATCGTTCTTTTCGCCGCCCTGGAAGATGGCCTTGACGTTGTGCCTCTTGTACTGCTCCTTCATCTTGGCGCCGATGCCGCCCGGCGTCGAATCCAGCACCACGTCTACCTGCTCCAGCAGATCATCCAGCGTACCTGCCACCGGAATGCCCACCCTGTCCATGTCGGCCTTGCGCGCCATGTCCACCAGATAGAACTTGTAGGGCATGCCGATTTCGCGCAGCGCCCTCAACGCCAGCGTTGGCGCCACGTCCGCGATGCCCACGAATTCCATGTCCCCCTGACGCGCTGCACCATCCGCCAGACGCGTCCCGATCGTGCCGTACCCCACTACGGCCACTCTGGGCTTGCCCATGTCAAACCTCCCTCATCATCCACGATATTCTATGTCAAAGCGACCGAAAGTACGCGATCGCCATGCGCGCTGCCGTATCGTCGTCCGGCAGGGGCAGGATCTCAGCGCCAATGTAGCCCGAGTAGCCTATCTGGCGCAACACGGTCGCCAGTTCTCTAAAGTTCGTATGGCCCTGGCCGGCAGCTCTCCGGTTGCTGTCCACCAGATGCACATAGCCCAAGCGTGCGCCGGCCAGGCGCAGGGACTCGGCCATGGACACTTCCTCGATATTCATGTGAAACGTGTCTGCCAGCACCTGCACGTTGTCAGCGCCCACATCCGCGATGAATTGCAGCGCCTCCTGTACTGTGTTGATGAACTTGGTCTCGTAGCGGTTGATGGGCTCTACCAGCAAGCGCACGCCACAGGCGCGGGCATGCTCTGCTATGCTCTGCACGGCCTCGACCGCGCGCTTGCGCTGATCCGCATGCGTAGCGGGGTTGCCTTCGAAGGTGCCGCGCACGCCGCCAATCACGACGAATGCGCTCCATTGCGCCGCCAGATCCACGAATGCACGCAGGCGGTCCCCGAGCCTCGCCTGTACCCCGCGGTCGGAGCTGACCAGCGACAGACCATCATTGTAGTAGGATTGACCGGTGGAAATGGCCGACACCGCAAAACCGCGGCGCTTCACGGTCATCGCGATGTCCTTGACCACCGACTCCTGAGGATCCCGCAGGCTTAGTTCGACGCCATCATAGCCCAACTGAATGGCCGTGTCCAGGCCACGCTGCCAGTCCCCGACAAAAAGCAGGGGCGCGAACCTGGTGCCTCCGGGCGATATAGACATGGTGGTTCTGAACAAGTTGCTTGCCTCCTTCCCCGATCCTGGCCAGGCAGGCCGGTCATGCTGGCGCAGCCAGCCCCTTTTGATGCAGCAGGGGCTGGACTGCTGCGATTCCCATCCCAGGCCGAAAACAGATTCGCGCCATCTCAGGCATACAAGCTCAGAAGCAGTGGAGTAGCAACCGCTCCGATCACAATGGACAGAGACAGCGCTGTCGCCGCCAGTTCCGCGTCCAAACCCTCCGTGGAGGCGTGGATCAGCGCCAAGACACCAATCGGCATTGCCGCGCCCAAGCCAATCACGACTTGATCCACACCCTCAAGCCCGAGCAAGCGCACAAAGCCCTGGCCCACCAGCCAGCCTAGCCCCATACGCAGACTCACAGCCAGCAGCGCAGGCTGCCAGTTGGGCACGCGCAGCTGCACAAACAGGCCAAGTGTAAGCATGGCCAGGGGTGTATTGGCCACCGCCAGCGCATCCAGCATTTCGTTCAATGGGCCTGGAATCTGCGCGTGGGCCAGGTTCAGCGCGATGCCCAGCAAGCAAGCCCAGATCACTGGCATGCTGCACAAGCGTGTGGCCACAGCATTCCACTTCCAGTGTCTTTGGGCTCCATAGCGCATGGCCACGTAGCCGCCATAGCTCGAGCCCAGTAACGTATTTCCAAGGTCCAGAGCTGCCACCCGCCCCATGTACTCCGTGCCATAGAAGGTGAGAATGAACGGGCTCAAGAACATGCCCACGCTGCCAACCAGAGTGCACAGGACGACGACCCCTGCCACGCGCGCTGGCCAACCCAGGGCTCGCGTAGCCGCCATAGCCGCCGCATGAAGGACCAGTGAGACCGCGGCTCCGGCCAGGGCGAATACCAGCAATGTCCGCATCTCGACTTGGGCGTGCACGAGTGACATGAAGACGAGTGCTGGCAGAGTCGTGTTCACCACAACTCGTACCATCGTATGCCCGTCTTCCTGGCGTAGGATGCGGAGTTGCCTGAGGACAAACCCAACACCGATCAAGCCGACGATCGGCAGTGATCGGCGCAGTGTCAGCATCAGAGCTGGCAAAACGGGCCTCCCATTGCCTTGGTTGCAGATCTGCGGTCGCGGCAATGAAATCGACAAGCTGCGGAGCTCGGCGCGGCATGCCCATCCAGAGCACAGGAAATGGACCGGTCTCTCATGCTGTCTCTTGACACAAAGACGGCGGCCAGACAGCGGCCGCCGTCCTCAGGCCAGCCTAGTTACTGGATACGATATGCGTACTGATCGACGTTGCTCTTGTCCACCAGCGTGGCCGTGATCTTCGTCCGCGCCTCTACTGCCTTGCCCGCCAGCTGGTCCATAATCGCCTGCAACGCCTGCGTTGCCTGCAGATCAGGCCTCTGGTCGCACGTCACTACCATGCGCCCTTCCATCACTGCCTTCAGCGCATCCGCGTTCGCGTCAAAGCCCGCCACCAGCGTCTTATCCAGACGTCCAGCAGCCTTCAGCGCCTCGATCGCTCCCAGCGCTTCCTCATCGTTCCCGCACAGCACTGCGTCAATCTCCGGGTACGTCTGCAGCAGGTTCTCCATCACCGTCAGCGCCTGTGCACGCGAGAACTCGGCCGTCTGCGAAGCCAGTACCTCAATGTTCGGGTACTTCTTCAGCACGTCGTCCTGCGCTTTCTTGCGGTCAATCGCCGTCTGCGCTCCCGCCGTGCCCTCAATGATCACAACCTTGCCCTTCTCACCTAGCTTGTCCACCACGTACTCCGTGACCAGCGTCATCGCATCATAGTTCTCGATGGCCGCAAACGTCACGATCTTCCCGCCATCCAAGCGTGTGTTCGAGATCGCCACCGGAATACCGGCCGCGTTCGCTCGCTCCACTGCCGCCACCATGCCCTTCGTGTCCACAGGCACCAGCGCGATCCCGTCCACCTTCTTCTCAATCAGGTCGTCTACCAACCGCGTCTGCTCTTCCAGGTTGTTCGCCTTCGTCGGAGCCAGGTAGATCAACTCGAACCCTTTCTCCGCCGCAAGCTTCGTCGCAGCATCGTGCATGTATCCCCAGAACGGGTTGTCCAACGCCTTTGTCACCA
>CAYZKS010000150.1:0-8334 GCA_964478725.1 uncultured Anaerolineales bacterium | reverse complement strand
CGCATTTGTCAAAGCGCCCAAAGCGCGCTATCATGTGCGAGGCCGCTGCTTCCCCCTGTGGCCACGAACATACGCACCCGCAAGGCCTGACCCCCGAAAGCCTGCGCGCGGCTGTCGAAGGGGCATCGTCCGAAGGGTAGAAAGGACACGTTGAGGATGACTGACAAACGCGATCCGCCTGCGACGTCCGCGGAACCACTGCCTCCCTGTGTTGTAGCCTGCCCTGCGCATACAGACGTGCGTGGCTACGTGCGTGCCATCGCGCGGGGTGATTTCGAAGAAGCCTACCGCATTGCGCGCGAACCTAACCCGCTCCCTTACATCTGCGGCAAGGTGTGCGCCCATCCGTGCGAGACCAAGTGCAGGCGCAACGACGTGGATGAACCTGTCGCTATCTGCGCGCTCAAGCGCGTGGCCACAGAATTGCATGACCCGCGCAAGGGACATGCGCCTGGGCTGAGCGTGGGCGAGCCCAAAGAAGAGAAGGTGGCGATTATCGGCGCCGGTCCGGGGGGCTTGACGGCCGCGCACGATCTGGCCCGCATGGGGTACAAAGTCACGGTTTTCGACTCCTATCCCCAATTGGGCGGTACGCTGCAATACGGCATTCCCCTCTACCGCCTGCCTCGCGAGACTGTGGAGACAGAGATCGCACCCCTGCGCGAGCTGGGCATCGAGTTCGTGACCAACAAGCGCATCACTGACGTGGACGCGTTGCTCAAAGACGGATTCAGGGCCGCCTTCCTCGCGGTCGGGTCGCAGTTGGGCCGCAAGCTGCGCATCCCCAACGCTGACCTGCCCGACGTTTGGGTCAACATGGAATTCCTGCGCAAGGTCGCCCTGGGCGAGAAGCTGGACCTAGCCGGTCGCCACGTGCTGGTCTTGGGCGGCGGCAACGTCGCCATTGACGTTGCCCGCACCGCGCTGCGTCTCGGAGCCAAGCAGGTGGACATGACCTGTCTGGAGAGCTGCACCACGCAGCCGGCACACGCCTGGGAAATTGCCGAGGCGTTGGACGAAGGCGTGCAAATGTTCCACGACCGCACCTTCAAAGAGATCGTCGCCGAGAACGGCAAAGTCAAGGGAGTGCGCTGCGTCACGGTGAGTTTCCGCGGATTCCTGCCTACCGGCGCCCCCGACATGGACGAGTTCCCTGAGACAGAGCACGTACTGCCCTGCGACTTGGTGATCTTTGCCACCGGCCAGGGACCCGATCTGAGTTTCCTGCCACAGGATGGCTCTGTAGCACAGACCAGACGTCGCACCATCGAGGTCAACCCGGTCACGCTGGCGACAACCAAGCCAGGCGTGTTCGCTGGCGGCGACGCAGTGACGGGCGTGGGATTCATCATCGACGCCATTGCCGCTGGACACCGAGCGGCGCGCTCGATAGACGCCTTCCTACGCGGGCTGGACCCGGCCAGCGTGCAACCTTCCGAGCCAGAAGAACTCGGGGATCTCAAGGAAAAGACAATCTCCCACATCCGCCGTCTGGCACGTGAGGAAATGCCCAAGGCAGATGTGGAGGAACGAAAGGCCAGCTTCGCTGAGGTCGACCTGGGCTACACGCGAGTGCAGGCCATGCGCGCCGCGCAGCGCTGCTTGACCTGCGGCGCTGGCGCCAAGGTCGACACGGACAAGTGCATCGCCTGCCTGACCTGCGTGCGCATCTGCCCCTACGAGGTGCCCATTCTGGTGCGTGGCACAGCCGAGGTGGTGGTCGATCAATGCCAGGCTTGCGGGCTGTGCGCCACGGAATGCCCGGCTAAGGCCATCTCTATGACTTTCGACAACGACGACGATATGACCAAGGACATCCGCGCTGCAGTGCGCAAGGCCAAGGGGAACGGTGAGCCCGCCATCGTGGGCTTCGCCTGCCTGTACTGCGCGTACGGCGGCAATGACCCCAATGTGATCAAGGCCAAGCTGCCCAAGAACGTGCGCACAGTGGACGTATTGTGCAGTGGCAAGGTAGACGAGCTGTACCTGCTCAAGGCTTTTGAATTGGGCGCTGATGGCGTCTTCGTGGCCGGATGTCTAGAGGGAGTGTGCCACAACGAGAAGGGCAACGTCCACGCGGCCCAACGCGTGGCCTATGTCAAGAAGCTGCTAGATGAGATAGGCCTGGGTGGGGCGCGACTGGAGATGTTCAACCTGTCACCTCAGAGCTGCGCGGATATGAATGCGACCGTGGCTACCTTGACCGCCAAGGTCAAGGAATTGGGCCCCAGCCCGGTGAGGAGAAGCTGACATGATCAAAGCCAAACAGAAGCCGATTGCAGAGATCCAGCAGTTGATCGCGCCCTACAATAACGTGCTGGTGCTGGGCTGCGGCACCTGCGTTACCATTAGCTTTGCCGGTGGAGAGAAAGAGGTCGCGATGCTCGCTTCCAGCCTGCGCATCGCCTCCGCTATGGCGGGCAAGCAACACACGTTTACCGAAGCAACTGTCCAGCGCCAGTGCGAATGGGAGTTCATCGACGCCATCGCCAATCAGATCAAGCGCGCTGACGCCGTGCTCTCTCTGGCATGCGGCGTGGGTGTGCAGGCCCTCGCAGAGCGCTACCCCGACAAGGTGATCCTGCCCGGAGTCAACACGACCTTCCTGGGCATGGCCGTAGAGCACGGCGTGCTCGTTGAGCGCTGTCGCGCCTGCGGCGATTGCGTGTTGGGACTCACCGCGGGCATCTGCCCCATCGCCCGCTGCGCCAAGAACCTGCTGAACGGGCCATGCGGTGGCTCCCAGAGCGGCAAGTGCGAGGTCAACCCGGAGACCGACTGCGCCTGGCAACTCATCTATGACCGCCTGGGTCGCCTGGGGCAACTGGATCGTCTAGACGCGATCATGCCGCCCAAGGACTGGTCCAAGGACTATGACGGTGGACCGCGCAAGATCGTAAGGGAGGATTTGAAGCTATGAAATCGGGTAGCAACCTCGAAAAAGTCCTGACCTCCGGCCAATTTGCAGCTACCGGCGAGTTGGGTCCTCCCAAGAGCGCAGATCCGGAGGTGATTCGTCACAAGGCTGCCTTTCTCAAAGGCATCACCGACGCGGTGAACATCACCGACAACCAGACCGCCATCGTGCGCATGTCGAGCATCTCGGTGGGGACGATGCTGCTTGGCCTTGGCGTGGAGCCGACTATCCAAATGACCTGCCGCGACCGCAACCGATTGGCCATCCAGTCGGATCTGCTGGGCGCTTCGGCGCTTGGCATCAAGAACCTGCTGTGCTTGACAGGCGACCACCTCAAGTTCGGTAACCATCCCACCGCGCGCGGCGCTCACGATCTCGACTCGGTGCAGCTTCTTTCCATGGTCAAGAGCATGCGCGACGAGAAAAAGTTCGCGTGCGGAGAGGAAATGGACGTAGAGCCGCGCTTCTTCATCGGCGCGGCTGAGAACCCATTTGCGGACCCGTTCGACTATCGCCCCTATCGCCTGGGGAAGAAGATGGCAGCCGGTGCCGATTTCGTCCAGACGCAGCTCATCTACAACGTACCCAAATTCCGCGAGTTCATGCGTCGCGTTTGCGACCTGGGCCTGGACAAGAAAGGATTCATCCTTGCAGGCGTCGGGCCCATCAAGAGCATCGGTATGGCGCGCTACATGCAGAAGAGCGTACCCGGCATGGACGTGCCGGAGGAGGTCATCACCCGCCTCAAGGGCGTGCCCAAAGAAAAGGTCAGAGAAGAGGGCATCCGCCAGTGCGCGGACATGATCCGCGAGATTCGTGAGATCCCTGGGGTGGCTGGCGTGCACGTCATGGCCATCGAATGGGAAGAGGCCGTGCACCAGATCATGGAACTGGCGGGGCTGTTGCCAAGACCGAAGGTGTAGGGCAACGGGAACAAACGCCGTACGCAAAGTGCCAAGAATCGAGACCGGGGTCTCCAGTCAAGACCCCGGTCTCTCTGTATGATAACTCAGCCAGCTGTCCCAAAAGCCGTCCCTGGCGAGCTGCCATAGAGCCCGGAGCCGATGGCCAGTTCCTGCATCTCTGAGGTGATCGCCTCCTGGCGGGCCATCTGCAGAGACAGGCTCATTTCTTCGATCAGGCGCTGCGCATTCTGGCTCGCACCGTCAAGCAGCCGGTAACGTAGTGAGTGCTCCGCCGTGGCCGATTCAAGCAGGAAGCCATAGAGCGTTGTAGAAAGCCATAAACCGAGCGTGCGCGCATACAGCCCCAGCGGATCGGTCTCGATGATCGGAGGCCACTCTGGCTCATCCTCAGCCGGGAGCGCCAGATGGGGGGGCAAGAGTCGGTAGATCGACGGCTCAAAGCGTGCCATTCCTCGGTAAGCGTTGTACACGATGTCTACCGCGTCCAGATCACGGTCTTCGTAGCTCTCCAGCCACTGTGATGCCAGCTCATGGCACAGCCCAAAGCGAGGAAGGCCGGTCATGGACAGCGAACTCGACCAGGCCAGTGAGACGCCTCGGCGCTTGAATGCGCGCAGCGCTCTTGCCCCCAGGACCATCAGCCTCGCCCTTACACCTGAAGCCGAACGTTCTTTGAGGACTCGTTGCGCGTATGCCACAACTGTCTGGTTGAAGGCGCCGCACAGGCCACGCTCGCTGCCAATGACCAACAGTGCGATCTCACCGCCGCCCTGCCGCTGATCCTGGCGCCTTCGGGGAGCGACGCCAAGGCTTGGTGAGACAAGGTTGAGGATGTGAAGCAGACTCCCAAGGTACTTGTCGAGCTCGCGCTTCCTGTTGAGAGCCATCAAGCGATTGCCCAGCGAGATGTTGCGAAGAGCGCTCAAGAGTGGCTCAGTAGCGCGGATGTTGTCCAAACGCGCCGCGAGTCGCTGCTGAGTCTCCATTAGACCTTGCGCCTGTAGAAACGCTCCAAATCCCACACGAATACGACCGCCCCACCCACCTGTGCAGTTGCAGGTTGTGATTCCAGTAGGCCTTCGGCGGTCTCGATTCTGGACAGGCATATGCTGGACTGGCAATAGCGGTCAATGATGTCCAGCACACGATCCACATCCTCTGCCCGTACGGCAATGAAGAGCGTCTCGCTTGTCTCCCTCAGCGCTCCTCCCCTACTCTCCATGAAGGTTGCCGTATGGCCGGCGGCAACCAGTTCATTGATGACCTCGCCAGCTTCTTCCTTTGGCACTACGGCCATTACCATCTTCATGCCGTGCTTTCCCTCCGAGACCAAATAGGCCCGAAACCGACCAGCAATTCAGTCAAGGCCGCTTCCATGTCGTCCGTCCATTCTTCTCCAAGGTTCAGCTCATACCAGAGGTCGGGCGCTGTCGCCTCGGCGTGCCTCAGCAATTCACGCTCGAAACGAGCCACATCGTGTAGCGGGATGGCATCCAGCGCGCCCATGCTGACAGCCTTTAGGATGATGACCTCTGCAGCCAGCGATAGCATCTGGTTGGGCGGCTGACCAAGCACGGCCCGCAGACGCTCACCACGCCTGATCTGGAGCTGGGTACTCTCATCCAGTTCGGCGCCAAAGCGAGCGAACCGTGAGACTTCATCGAACTGCGCCAGATCAAGCCTGAGAGTGCCAGCCAAGCTTCGCATGGCCGGGGACTGCGCCGCACCACCGACGCGAGATACCGACAGGCCTGCGTTAACCGATGGCTTAATGCCCAGATTGAAAAGGTCTGCATCCAACACAATCTGCCCATCGGTAATGGCGATCAGGTTAGTGGGGATGTACGACGATATGTTGCCCCCCTTGGTCTCCACAATGGGCAGAGCTGTCAGGGAGCCTCCCCCCTCCTTCGGCACCAGTTTGCATGCACGCTCCAACAAACGGGCATGCAGGTAGAAGATGTCGCCTGGGTAGGCCTCGCGCCCAGGGGGTCTTCTCAACAGAAGGCTCAGCTCACGATATGCGTCAGCATGTTTGGACAAGTCGTCGTAGACAATCAATACGTCATGTCCATCGTCCACGAAGAACTCCGCCATCGCGCAGCCAGCATAGGGCGCGAGATAGCGCAGGGCTGGCGGGTCATCGGGGCTGGAAACGACCATGAGAGTATGACTCATCGCATTGTGTCTACGCAAGGCCTCAAAGATGGCGAGTGAAGAGGATTTCTTCTGGCCGATAGCCACATAGACGCACAGAACGTCACTGTCCTTCTGGGACAGAATCGCGTCGAGGGCCAGTGTCGTCTTGCCGGTCTGACGATCACCGATAATCAGCTCGCGCTGTCCGCGTCCAATGGGCACCAGAGCATCCACGATCTTGGTACCAGTGTGCAGAGCAACGTTCACAGGCGCACGAGCGATGATGCTGGGAGCATCGCGTTCGAGATGACGCATCTCCGTTTCTGGAACGGGCCCACGCCCATCCAGAGGCTCACCCAGTGGATTCACGATGCGCTGCAAGAGCCCGCGCCCCACCGGCACTCGGAGGCGTCTGCCGCTGCCCAAGACCAGATCGCCTCCCTGTATGCCTTCATCTGAGCCCAGCAGGATGACGTCCACGTGGGCATGGTCCAGGTTGAGAACCATCCCGTTGACTCCTGTCGGAAACGTGACCAACTCGTCGGTGCGGGCGCGTGGCAGGCCGGAGAGCGTGGCCACACCGCTGCCAATATGCTGCACGGTCCCGACATCATAGAACCTGGCTTGCCCTGACAGCTCCGACGTTTCCCGCTGCAGAGCAGACAGCAGAGACGGAACCTGCGGGCTCACAGATGGTATGGCGCGAATGTCGGCCATGGCCTTCTTGATGCGCTTAATGGTATCCTGCGGACCCGCGTGTCCATCACTATCAAGTTCTTTCATGCGCTGCCGCACCGCTTGGACGACAGACGCAACATCAAACTCCACGCTATGCAAGGTTCACCTGCTCGCCGAGCGCCGCTGAAACCTGATCGCGCAACGTCTGCAACTGCCCCGCGATGGAATTGTCCATCATCCAGTCTCCCAACCGCACGCGCACTCCCGCCACCAGTTTCGGATCCACCTCAAGTTCGATGTTAATGCGACGATCCGCGAGTGCGGTGAGGACACGTGCCAGCTCGCCCTGATGCTCGGTGGAGAGCTCCTTGGCAGAAGTGATGTGGGCCGTGGCCTCACGTCCACTCAGCGAACGTCGCAGTGCCTCCACGCGCCATATCTCAGCACGCCCCAGCTCACGGATGTTCTCGCTGAGACGATGCGTGAGGGAATCTCCCACCTCATGCGGCGCTACGTTGCTGATCACGTTGCCACAGATCTGCAGAATGGCTTCCACCAACTGCTCGTGAAACTCCCGCATGGCCTGCTGCTCTAGCTGGTACGCATCGGCCTGCGCCTCAACTAGCATCTGCTCTGCCTCCATACGCGCCCGCTTTCGCAGCTCCTGCCTTTCGGCTTCCGCTTCCTCTCTGGCTTGCACGACGATCTCGCGCGCTTCCTCATCAATTTTGGCGCGTCTCTGCTCCAGGTCCGCGGTCAGGTACACTGCTTTGCGTCTCTCTTCATCGAGCTCTTTCGCTATGCGTGCCTTTTCAGCCGCACTCTGGGCCGCCGAGCGCAGGATGGGCCGGAACACAAAGCGATTCAGCACTACCGCCAGAATCACAAAGTTGATAGCCTGGAAAACTACCGTGGCTACGTCCAGGGTGAGCATGGTTCAACCTCGCTATTGGAAGAAGCGGCCAAGCAGGGGATTGGCAAACAGCAAAATGAGGCAAATCAGCAACACGTAGATTGCGGTGGACTCTAGGATAGCCATCGAGATGAACAGCGTGGCACGCAGCCGGTCTGCCACCTCAGGTTGGCGCGTCATACCCTCCAGGGCTTTGCTGACGGCACGACCTTCCATCAAGGCCGGGATAATGGTGCCTAGCGTAATGGCCGCCGCAGATGCGACAATCGTGACTACGGTAACCAGGGTTCCTGAGTCCATGTTCTAACCTCTCTTTTTCTTTGTCTTGACTGGTTCGTTGCCAGCCACTGCGGCCGCGATGTAGACCGCAGCCAACACGGTGAAGATGTAGGCCTGCAAGACACCAGTGAAAATGCCAAAAGCAATCAAGGGCACAGGCACGATCAGTGGCAGTAGCGAGAAGATCACCGCCACCACCATTTCTGTGCTCAACACGTTGCCGAACAACCTCAGTGCAAGCGAGAGCGTCCGGCTGAGTTGTCCGATCAACTCCAGCGGAAGCGTGAAGAGCGGAGTCGCCAGCCCCTTCAGATATCCAAGCAGTCCCTTCTGCTTCACGCCCAGATAGTGAACCGAGAAGAACACGATCAGCGCCAGAGCAACGGTCGTGTTGATGTCATGTGTGGGCGACACAACTATGGGCACAGCGCCAATGGCGTTGGCGACGCCGATAAACACCGCCAGCGTACCGAGGAGGGAGA
>CAYZKS010000149.1:0-8376 GCA_964478725.1 uncultured Anaerolineales bacterium | reverse complement strand
TGTAGCTCAATTGGGAGAGCGCCTCAATGGCATTGAGGAGGTAAGGGGTTCGAATCCCCTCATCTCCACACTAGACTCCCGGGCTGCACAGGGGTGTGCGGCCCGGGTCGAGCACACAGCACTGACCAATCAGGGTGGTACCACGGAGAGCGCTTCGTCCCTGTACGGAGCGCTCTTTTCGTTACACTAGGATGTTGCAGCAGATCGGGGGGGCGCATGAAGAAGCAGAGGCTGAATTCAGTAGCCATCCAGACCAAGTGGCAGAAGAAGTGGGAGGCAGACGGGCTGTATCGTGCACGCGAGGACGACCCACGGCCCAAGTTCTACTTTCTCACCATGCTGCCCTATACCTCGGGCGACCTCCACATCGGTCACTGGTACGCGATGGCTCCTTCGGATGCCAGAGCACGCTACATGCGCATGCAGGGCTACAACGTGATGTTCCCGATGGGGTTCGATGCCTTTGGCCTGCCAGCCGAAAACGCCGCCATCAATCACGGCATTCACCCCTACAAGTGGACTATGGACAACGTCGCGCGCATGCGCAATCAACTGAAGAGCATGGGGGCCATGTTCGATTGGGACAGGGAAATGGTCTCGTGCGATCCAAATTACTACAAGTGGACTCAGTGGTTCTTCCTCAAGTTCTTCGAGCACGGCCTGGCTTACCGCGCCATGGCTCCCGTGGATTGGTGCCCTCACTGCAATACCGTTCTGGCGCGGGAGCAGGTATGGGGCGAGGACCGTCACTGCGAGCGCTGCGGCACGCCGGTGTTGAAGAAGGACTTGGAGCAGTGGTTCTTCCGCATCACCAAGTATGCGGACGAGCTGCTGGACTTTTCCAAGATCGACTGGCCAGAGCGCGTACGGGTCATGCAAACGAACTGGATCGGCCGCAGCGAAGGCATCGAGTTTGACCTTGGCATCAAGGGCTCTCCCAAGAAGATTCGCGTGTTTACCACGCGACCGGATACGGTCTTCGGCATGACCTTTGCAGTGCTGGCTCCTGAGCACCCACTGGTGGACGAGTTGACCTCTCCAGAACAGCGCTCTGCTGTGGAAGCATACAAGTTCAAGGCGCGGCGCCTGTCAGAGATCGATCGCCTTTCCACAGAGAGGGAGCGTGACGGAGTCTTCAGCGGGGCCTATGCCATCAACCCCATGAATGGCCAGGAGATTCCCCTGTACGTGGCGGACTATGTACTGATGACCTATGGCACGGGTGCGATCATGGCCGTTCCCGGTCACGACGAGCGCGATTTTGACTTTGCGCGGCGCTACAATCTGCGGATTCCGGTGGTGATTGCGCCTCCGGGATGGGATGGCAAGCCGTTGGAGGCTTCCTACGCTGGCGAAGGCACCATGGTCAACTCCGGTCCGTTTGACGGCATGTCGAGTAGACAAGGCTATGAGGCTGTCGCAGACGAGATGGAAAGGCGGGGCATCGGCCAGCGCAAGGTCAACTATCGTCTGCGTGACTGGTTGATCTCGCGCCAGCGCTACTGGGGCGCTCCGATTCCCATGGTGTACTGCCAGCGCTGCGGCATCTCGCCCGTCCCCGAGGACCAACTGCCGGTGCTCTTGCCCGAGGACGCCAAGTTCTTGCCAACGGGTGAATCGCCCTTGAAGCTGCACGAAGGCTTTGTGAATACTGTGTGCCCAAAGTGCGGCGGCCCGGCCAAACGCGAGACGGACACCATGGACACCTTCATGTGCTCCTCCTGGTATCACATGCGCTACACGAGTCCAGGTTATGACAAGGGTCCAATGGATCCCGTGCGAGCCAAGTACTGGTTGCCGGTGGACCAGTACACGGGAGGCATCGAGCATGCCACGATGCACTTGATGTACACGCGTTTCTTCACCAAGGCCTGTCGCGACATCGGCATCCTGGATCACGACGAGCCCATGTTGCGCCTCTTCAACCAGGGCATCATCCTGGGGGAAGATAACGAGAAGATGAGCAAGTCCCGCGGAAACGTGGTCAACCCCGATGACTATGTAGAATCCATGGGAGCGGATACCACGCGGGCCTATCTGATGTTCATCGGGCCGTGGGAGGCGGGCGGGCCATGGAGCAGCCGTGGCATCGAAGGCGTGCATCGCTTCATGCAGCGCGTGTGGGATCTGGTCACCGTCCCGCCCCCAACCCCCACTGCCGCTGCGAGTGCCGCCGAGGTAGCTGCCCTGCGCCGCGTCACGCACAAGACCATCCGCAGGGTCACAGATGACATGGAAGCCTTTAGTTTCAACACGATGGTGGCGGCCTTGATGGAGTTCAACAACTACCTGCTAAAGGCCAAGGAAACGCCTGTGACGGCGGCGGAAGCCTGGCAGGAAGCGATCCGGACGTTGATCCTGTTGCTCGCGCCCACCGCCCCGCATCTGGCTGAGGAGTTGTGGGAGCGCATTGGTGAACCTTACAGCGTGCATGCTCAAGCCTGGCCACGCTGGGACGAGAAGGCTGCCGCGGACGAAGTGATCACGCTGGTCGTGCAGGTGAACGGTAAGGTCAGGGACCACCTTAGCGTGGTGGTTGGCATTGCCGAAGAGGAGGCCATGCGCTTGGCGCTCGCCAGCGCCAAGATCCAGCAACATCTCGCCGGCAAGCAGTTGGTCAAGACCATCTTCGTGCCAGACAAGCTCATGAACATCGTTGCCAAATAGCAGCGGGCGCCGATTCAACCGGCCGAGAAAAGGCGACCAATCAAGAACCTGCTGCCCTTTCCAAGACGCCCCGCGCTGTCGCGGGGCGTCTTGAGTTCGTGCCCTGTTGGTTCAAACTGTCCCTCTCTTGTCACTGACTACCGGATTTGTGACCTGCCACCCACTGCGGTATAGTTACCGAACGCAGCGTACTCCGGATCACGGGGACATCTTGGGGCGCAGCATGCCATTCTATACGGTCAGTCAGCTCACACAGTACATCAAGAACCTCTTTGAGAGCGATCCTGAACTGCAGGACCTGTGGGTGGAGGGAGAGGTCTCGAACTGCATGCGCTCCGCGGCGGGGCACATCTATTTCACACTCAAGGACCCTGCCGCCGAGCTGCGCTGTGCGCTGTGGCGTTCGCAAGTTCCCGGGTTGGAGCACATGCCAGCCAATGGCGAGGCCGTCCTCGCCCATGGCCGGGCCTCGGTGTACGAAGCTCGCGGCACCTACCAGCTCTATGTGGATCAGGTCATTGCCCGTGGCACGGGAATGCTCTTCCTGCAGTTCCAGATGCTCAAGGAGAGATTGCAGCACGAGGGCTTGTTTGCTGCCGAGCGCAAGCGCACCCTCCCGCCTTTTCCTCGCCGGCTGGGCGTCGTGACTTCGCCCAAGGGCGCCGCCATACGCGACATTCTGAATGTGTTGGCACGACGGTATCCCCTGGCGGAAGTGATCGTGGCGCCGACCGCGGTTCAAGGCGAGGAGGCACCGCCCCAAATCGTAGCTGCCATCGAGGCATTGAACGCGCACACCGATGCAGAGGTGCTCATCGTAGCGCGCGGTGGGGGGTCTCTGGAGGAGTTGTGGGCGTTCAACGATGAACGCGTCGCCCGCGCCATCTTTGCCTCGCGAATTCCAGTCATCTCCGGGGTCGGTCACGAAACGGACTATACCATCGCGGATTTCGTGGCCGACGTGCGAGCGCCT
Organism: uncultured Anaerolineales bacterium; assembly: GCA_964478725.1. Classification (GTDB taxonomy): domain Bacteria; phylum Chloroflexota; class Anaerolineae; order UBA2200; family UBA2200; genus CAYZKS01. Next base: position 4,736 of record CAYZKS010000149.1, on the reverse strand, counting down.
ACGCCATCGGCCGCCGCTGAGATGGCAGTGCCTGATCAGGAGCACTTGCGTGGTGTGCTGGTCAGGTATCGCGGAGACTTGGCGCAGGCATTGCGGCGTTGTCTTGCAGCGAGTCGCACCAAGACGGGGCATGTACTGGCTCTTCTAGCCAGGCTCTCACCACGTGCGATGTTGGACAGACGCCGGCAGAGACTGGATGAGCTGCAGCAGAGGATGACCAGGACACAGACGCATCGCCTTGACCTCTTGGGCGGGCAGATGGTGGGCCTTGTCCTGCGCCTCCAGACACTGAACCCCGAGTCCACCTTGAAGCGTGGGTATGCCATTGCGTCTCGTCGCGACACGGGCGCCGTCGTGTCGCGCGTGGCTCAGGTGTCCTCTGGCGACTGCATTGACGTGCGGGTAAGTGATGGACAGTTCACAGGCACAGTGGACTGAAGGAGCGGCATGACTGAAACGAGCGACCTGACCTTTGAACAGGCATTCGCCGAATTGGAGCGCGTGGTGGCGCAACTGGAGAGCGGGGATCTTACCCTCGAGCAGTCGCTAGCCCTATTCGAACGGGGTACGGCTCTGGCGCGGTTGTGCGAGCGCAGGCTGGACGAGGCAGAGCAGAAGGTTGCGCAGCTCAGCGTGGCCCCTGATGGCACGCCAGCGTTCAGTTCGTTCCGGGAAGCGGAATGACGTGGATCTGCAAGCACTGCTTCACAACAGGCACCTGTTGGCCGTGGCCGTGGCCTGGTCGGCTGCGCAAATCCTCAAGCCCATCATTTATTGGCTGATCAACCGCAAATGGGATTGGGGCTGGCTCCTGACTGCGGGCGGCATGCCCAGCTCGCACTCGGCTGCGTGTTCTGCCCTGGCCGTGGCCACTGCGATCATCGATGGTCTGGACAGCGCGGCCTTTGCCATCGCCTTTGTCACCGCCGTGGTAGTGCTGTACGACGCAGCAGGTGTGCGCAGATCAGCTGGTCAACAGGCGCACGTGCTCAACCAGATTCTGGAAGAGCTGTTTAGCGGCCGGCCAATTGCGGAGGAACACCTGCGCGAATTGATCGGGCACACGCCATTCGAGGTCATGATGGGGACCATCCTGGGTGCGGCCAGCAGCTTCTTGGTCCTACGCTAGCTACCTGGTGTCCGACACGCTGTACGCAGGACGACGCGCATGCGATTTGACAAAAGCTCGGATGCTGCCTATCATGGCCTGCGTGGTTGAGGATTATGTTGCCGTTGTTGTGATCTAGAGCCGCGGAAGCTCGTTTGGCACTGGCTTCCGGCGGCTTTTTTGCATCAGGGGTCTCGACCACTTCATCAAGCCACCGTCCCCCGGTTGTGAACTGGGCCTTTAGATCCAAGGAAGGAGGTGCGCACACAATGCCAGACCGAACCGCAGGTACCGTCAAGTGGTTCAGTCGCGTCAAGGGTTACGGGTTCATCCAGCCTGATGGAGGCAGCAAGGACGTGTTTGTTCACTTCTCTGCCATCGTCGCGGAGGGATTCCGCAATCTGGAACAGGGGCAGCGGGTGGAGTTCACCGTTGAGGACAGCCCCAAGGGCCCACAGGCGGCCCAAGTAGTGAGACTGGACTAGCTGGGAACGCACTCAATTCATCCGACTTGGACCGCGGCGTAGAATGGAGCATTCCCACCCCCTCTCGTGTGCAAGAGGGGGTTTCCTGTTTCCCGTGACCTGGGGTAAACTACGGGCACACGGTTCGAAGGGAGCAAACAAGAAATGGAAGTCGGTCACAGGGGGCGTGTCTTTTCTGGCGCCCGCCCTACCGGGCGCCAACACATCGGCAACTACCTGGGAGCCATCAAGAACTATGTGGCCTTGCAGGACGAGTACCAGTGCGTCTACTGCGTGGTAGACCTGCACGCTCTGACGACCCTGCGCGGGACGCAGGAGCTAAAGCAGAACACTTATGACATGGTTCTGGACTGGCTGGCTGCAGGCATGGACCCCAAGCGCAGCATCATCTTCATCCAGTCCCACGTTCCGCAGGTGACAGAGCTGCATGTGTTGTTCTCGATGGTCACGCCCATGGGATGGCTGACGCGGCTGCCCACGTTCAAGGAAAAGGTGCGCCAGCAGCCCGACAACGTCAATTATGGCCTTTTGGGCTACCCGGTGTTGATGGCAGCCGATATCGCGCTGTACAAGGCGGACCTTGTGCCCGTGGGAGACGATCAACTGCCGCACCTGGAGTTTGCGCGCGAAGTGGTGCGTCGCTTCAACGCGCAGTTCGGCCCCACTCTGGTTGAGCCTCAGGCCAAGTTGACCGACACGCCGCGCATCATGGGACTGGACGGCGCCAACAAGATGAGCAAGTCTCTGGACAATCACATCGAGCTGGCAGCGACTCCCGATGAGATCCGGCGCCGTGTGATGACCATGGTCACGGACCCCGCGCGTCGCTTCAAGTCTGATCCCGGTCATCCCGAAATCTGCAATGTCCAGGCGCTGCACAGGATTTTTTGCGCCGACCCTGCAACCGTGGCGCAGATAGAGACGGACTGCCGCAGTGCGGCCATCGGTTGCGTGGCGCACAAGAAGCAATTCGCCGAGGAGCTCGTGCGCGCCCTGGCGCCCTTCCGCGAGCGCCGCGCCGAGTTCGCCCGCGATCCCCAACTGGTGTGGGACGTTCTAGCGGATGGCGCAGCCCGCGCCAGTGTCATAGCTGGGGAGACGATTGCCGAAGTCAAGCAGCGGGTGGGGTTGCCGTAAGGCGTGCACCCGGAACCTGGATCACTCCCGCTGCGATCCGGTTGCCCTCTCGAACTGCCGCCGCCAAGTCGCGTTGCCTCAGCCAGGTCACGACGAACGCGGCGGCAAACGCATCCCCTGCCCCTGTCGTATCCACCACCGGCACCGCGTAGCCCGGATGGTGGACGATGTGCTCTCCACTGCCCGCCAGGGCCCCAGCTGGACCCATCTTGAGTGCCACCACAGGAAAGCGAGACAACAGCGCGCGCAGGACGCGCTCAGGCTCTTGTTCGCCACTCAGCGCGCGACCTTCGTCCAGGTTGGGAAAGAGCAGGTCCACGCCCTGTGCCAGGGCGAAGAAGCCCTCGGTCCCCAGTCGTTGCAGATAGCCGTATGCCGAGGGGTCCAGCGAGAGGAGCTTCCCATGGCTCTTGACGTGTCGCATGGCGGTCAAGGCAGCATCGCGCGGGGTGTCCTCGAAGAACGAGTAAGCAGTGACGTGCAACAGGTCGGCACTGTCGAGCAATTCCAGGTTCAAGTCCGAGACATCCAGAGTGGATGTAGCACCGCGGGCTGCAAACATGGTGCGTTCCCCGCTCCGGTCTATCACCAGCATGGTGAAACCCGTTGTCTGGGCGCTGACTACTACCCCCTTGGCCACACCCTCACGCTCGAGGTCCTCCAACAGGGAGCGTCCGAACAGGTCATCGCCTACCTTGGCAATCAGCCCCACCGAGGCGCCTTGACGGGCGGCCCACACCGCAAAGTTGGCGGCTGACCCACCGGCCGCAACGCCGCCTTGCACGAAGCAGTCTGTGCCGTACAGGATGAGGTCCTGCGTGCGGCAGGAGATATCCATCATCAGGTCGCCAAGTGCGACAATCTTGGGTTTCGGCAGATCGCTGCCCTTCATTGCTGCTGCGGCCTGCCCAAGACGGCATGGACTACGTCGCGCACGACTGCGCCCGCCGTCGCCGTAGGGCCCTCTTCACGAATGGTAGCCGTGATCGTGCCATTGATATCCGTGGTGTAGACCACGCCCATGTGCCACTTGGCCAGGCGTGCCAGGGGGTGCTCCAAAGGCAGTTCGGTCGGCCGCACGGCCAGCCTGTACGTATCCCCCGCGGGGTCCGCGGTGGCGAGAAGCTTGATTGCATGTCCGGCCTGTTTGGCGCGCAACAAATCCGCCCGCGCCAGCCCGCGAATGCCCTGCACCTCTACGTCCTTGAGCGTGGCGGGCATGCCCAACACGCTGTTGGCCACAATCACGAGTTTGTTGGCTGCGTCCCACCCGTCGATGTCCAAACTGGGATCCGCCTCGGCCACGCCAGCACGCTGCGCCTCCGCCAATGCTTCCTCAAAGCCAAGGCCGGCCTCGTCCATGCGCATCAGGATGTAGTTGGTGGTGCTGTTAAAGACGCCCTCCACGCGCGTGATCTTGGCGGCAATCAGGTCGCGCTTACCGATGTTGACCGTTGGCAGGCCGCCCGCCACGGCTGCGCTGAAGAGCAGTGCACGCTGTTGCGCGGCGGCCAGTGCGGTCAGACGCGGGTAGCCAAGGACGAGCGGTCCTTTGTTGGCCGTAACCACGTCGAGTCCGTGTTCCAGCGCCCAGGTGATGTTGGACAGACCAGGCTCGCCTGTGCGCAGGCTGGTTGGCGACACTTCAACCAGCAGGTCGGCGCCACTGCGCTGCATTGCCTCCGGTGAGGACAGCCCCTTTACCCCCAGCCCAGGGTAGGATGCGATGCCCTGGCCGGAGGTCTTGAGCGCGATCGCTTGCGCCATGTCCAGCCCACCTTCGCACACGGCCGCGCCAGACGAATCAACGGCTGCAACCAGTGTCAGTTCCAGACCCAGGCGAGCTCGCAACCAATCCTGTTTCTGCAGGATGATCTGCAGAAAACGCCGGCCCACGTTACCAATGCCCGCCAGTGCGAATCGAGATGTGTGCACGTAGCTCCTCCAACAGATGGTCTTCGGGAATAGGAGTATAGCGCTGGCTCAGATGCATGTCAATTTGACAG
>CAYZKS010000148.1:4234-8504 GCA_964478725.1 uncultured Anaerolineales bacterium | reverse complement strand
ACGCGCTGATTGCCAAGGTGCGCGAGTCCATCGAGCGCTGGCGGGAGTACCGCGCGGCGCTGATCGCAGCGGCGGTGACGGGGAAGATTGATGTGCGGGAATCATCTTGTTCACCATCATCATGTTTATCGTCATCGTCATCGCCATCGTCTTCGGATTCATCATCATCGCCATCGTCATCCTCATGAATCTCATCCACATCGTCACTATCTTCGTCTTCATCATAGTCTTGATCATCGCCCTGTTCGTTCTCGACCACTTCATCTCGCATCCGCCCCTTATCCAAGCGCTGACCGGTGCGGTGGTCACGGGGAAGCTTGACGCGCGCGACGGCCGCCGAGGGCAGAACCATTGCGCGCACTTGACTCTCACGCGAATTGTGTTACAATTCCTATACATTTGTATACTAAGTGTATAGGAATTGTAACACCATCCCGAGGAAGATATGCAGATCGCTCCGACACAACAGGTGATTGCGCTCGCTCGCCGGGTAGGCATTCTGCGCGCACGCGACGTCGCGGCTCTTGGCATCGCGCCCGAGTATCTCACGCGCCTCGTGCAACAGGGCAAACTAGAGCGCGTGGGCCGCGGGCTGTACGCTCTGCCTGAGGCCGATCCCAGTGCACAGCGCTCGCTGGCTGAGGTCGCCAAGCGCGTGCCCCAGGGCGTGGTGTGTCTGCTATCCGCGCTGCAGTTTCATGAGCTTACGACGCAAGCGCCATTTCAGGTGTGGCTTGCCATCCCGCGGGGGACCTGGCGTCCCAGTATCGACTATCCTCCGGTGCGCGTACTGCCATTCTCGCCCGCCTGCTGGCAGACAGGCGTCGAGGTACACCTGATCGAGGGCGTGGAGGTCAAGGTCTACTGCCCGGCCAAGACGGTGGCGGATTGCTTCAAGTACCGCAGCAAGCTCGGCCTGGACGTGGCCATCGAAGCGCTGCGAGACTGCCGCGGGCAGCGCAAGTGCCGCCCGGCCGACCTGTGGCGGTTTGCCGAGATCTGTCGCGTGTCCTCCGTCATGCGTCCCTACCTGGAGGCCACGACTTGACCCAGCGCACCGTCAGCAACCTTCCCATGTCCGTGCATCGCCGGCTGGTCGCGCTGAGCAAAGAGCGCCAGGAAGAACCCACGCTGATCGCGCGCCGCTTTGCCATGGAACGGCTGTTGTACCGCTTGTCGCGCTCACCGCATGCCCGGCAGTTCGTGCTCAAGGGAGGGATGCTGCTTGCGCTCTGGTCGCCGCAATCCTATCGTGTCACGCGCGATCTCGATCTGCTTGGGTTCGGCCAGCCCTCCCAGGAGCGCCTGCTGGAACTGTTTCGGAGCATCTGTCAGGCCACGGTGGAGCCCGATGGGCTGGTCTTTGATGCGCTGTCGGTGCGCGTGGCGCCCATCGGCAGCGATGAGGAATACCTGGGAGTGCGCGTGCGGCTGCGCTGCATCTTGGTCAAGGCCCCCATTGATCTGCAGGCCGACGTGGGCTTTGGGGATGCAGTGATGCCAGAGCCGCTTGAGATGCAATACCCTACGCTGCTGGATTTCCCGGCGCCTCGCCTGCGCGTCTACCCTCCGGAGGCGGTCATTGCTGAGAAGCTGCATGCCATGGTGGAGCTCGGCATGCTGAATAGCCGCCTGAAGGACTACTACGACATCTGGACCCTGTCGCGCCTGTTCGAATTCGACGCATCCAGGCTGGCTGCTGCCATCCGGGCGACGTTTGCGCGCCGCGAGACCGCTCTGCCCGGAAGCGTGCCGCCCGCACTGACGGCCGAGTTCGCGAACGATGCGGAGCGTGCGAAACAATGGACAGCTTTCCTGAGGCGAACGCACCTGCCGCAGGACACTCCGAGGCTGGAGGCAGTCAACGCTGCGGTGCGCGACTTCCTGATGCCGGTGCTCTCCATGCTTGCCCGAGGCCTCGCACCGAGTGGGACGTGGCCTGCAGGCGGGCCCTGGAGCTTGTGGCCAACCCAATGAAAGGCACACGCCAGCCGTGTGATAGGCTATGGTCACGAAGCAGCACAGCGCACGGTTGACCGGCCGAGCACGTGAAGCGGAGGCATGAAGCATGTCCGCCATCTCGGAACGCAGCTTTGAGGAGACGATTGAGGCGACCCTGCTCGGCACGGGCGCACCCAGCGCGGTACGCGAGCAGGCGCCGTCGTACGCAGAGCCGCAGCCCGGAGGCTACCGGAGGCGCAGCCCGGACGACTATGACCGCGCCGCCTGCCTGATCCCCGACGAGGCGCTGGCCTTCCTCTACGCCACCCAACCCAAGGAATGGGAACGCTTCAAGAAGATCCACGGCCAGGACGCACGTGAAGTCTTCCTCAAGCGCCTGGCCTCGGAAGTCGGCAAGCGCGGCACGCTGGACGTGCTGCGCAAGGGAGTCAAGTGTGACGGCAGTCGCTTCGCGCTGGCCTACTTCCGCCCGTCCAGTGGGCTGAATCAGGCGCTGCAGCGCCTGTACGAGGGCAACCTGTTCGCGGTGGTGCGCCAGTTGCACTACAGTCAGAAGGGTGACCAGAGCCTGGACCTGGCGCTATTCCTCAACGGGCTGCCGATCTTCACCGCCGAGCTCAAGAACCCGCTCAGCGGCCAGACAGTGGACGGCGCCGTGAAGCAGTACCGCGCCGACCGCGACCCCAAGGAACCGCTGTTCTCCTTCAGGCGCTGCCTGGCGCATTTTGCGGTGGATCCGGACTTTGTCTACGTGACCACGCGCCTGCAGGGGGCCAGGACGCGCTTTCTGCCATTCAACCAGGGTCGCGATGGCGGCGGAGGCAATCCACCTTCCTGGAAGGGCTACGCCACGGCCTATCTGTGGGAGCAGGCATGGGCGCGCGACAGCGTGCTCAACCTGATCCAGCAGTTCATCTACGAGCTGGAGGGCGAGGACGACAAGGGACGCAAGACCGGCGAGCGCGAGATCATCTTTCCGCGCTACCACCAACTGGATGCGGTGCGTCGTCTGGTGCAGGCTTCGCGCGAGGCAGGCACGGGGCAGCGCTACCTGATCCAACACAGCGCCGGTTCGGGCAAGAGCTATTCCATCGCCTGGCTGGCGCACCAGTCGGCGGTGCTGCACGACGCGCAGGACCGGCGCGTCTTTGACTCGATCATCGTGATCACCGACCGGCGCGTGCTGGACCGCCAGTTACAGCGCCACGTGCTGGCATTCGAGCAAGTGCGAGGGACGGTGGAAAACATCGAGCGCACCGCGCGCCAGCTCAAGCAGGCGCTGGAGGATGGCAAGAACATCATCGTCAGCACACTGCAGAAATTCCCGGTGATCGCCGGGCAGATCAGCGACCTCCCAGGCAAGCGCTTCGCCGTGATCATTGACGAGGCGCATTCCTCCCAGGGCGGTGAGAGCACCCAGAGCCTCAAGAAGGTGCTGGCCGCGGGCGCCCTGGAGGAGGCCGAGCGTCAGGACGGCGAGGCGGGCGACGACCTGGAGGACCGCATCGTGGCCGAGGTACGCAAGCGCGGGCAACTGCCCAACGTCAGCTACTTTGCCTTCACCGCCACGCCCAAGCCCAGCACGCTTCAGCTCTTTGGAGCGCAGCGAGCGGACGGCTCGTACGCCCCATTCAGCCTATACAGCATGCGCCAGGCTATTGAGGAGCATTTCATCCTGGACGTGCTGGAGAACTATACTACCTACCGCAGCTACTGGAACCTGCTCAAGAAGGTGCAGGACGATCCTCACTATGAGCGCCAGAAGGCCAGCGCCGTGCTGCGCTCGTTCGTCGAGTTGCACGATCACGCCATCGAGGCCAAGCTGAACGTCATCCTGGACCACTTCACCGGGCGTGTGATGGGTCGCATCGGCGGGCGGGCCAAGGCCATGATCGTGACGCGCTCGCGCTTGCATGCCGTGCGCTTCAAACTGGCTCTCGATCGAAGGCTGGCAGAGCGCGGCCTGGTGTTTAAAGCGCTGGTGGCGTTTTCCGGCGAGGTTAAGGATGGCGGGATGCGCTACACCGAAGCAGGCATGAACCACTTCCCCGAGACACAGACGGCGGAACAGTTCAGAAGCGACAAGTACCGCATCCTGGTCTGCGCATTCAAGTTCCAGACCGGCTTCAACGAGCCGTTGCTGCACAGCATGTACGTGGACCAAAGGCTAAAAGGTGTGCAGGCGGTGCAGACGCTGTCACGCCTCAACCGCGTCCGCTCGGGCAAGGACGAGGTCATGGTGTTAGACTTTGCCAACGACGCCGAGACCATCCGCGAATCCTTCCAGCCCTACTACGATCGCGCCATC
>CAYZKS010000148.1:0-4134 GCA_964478725.1 uncultured Anaerolineales bacterium | reverse complement strand
GTGACGGACAACCCGGAATTCGCCAAGATGCTGCTGGACTGGCTGTTCGAACGCTACCTGAAGGGCTCCGCAGGCTCGTAGCGTCCTGCACCCGCGGGGAATGGATCGCTGGGGACACGTGCCGGCCAGATGGCAAGATGCCTTGTTCCGGCAGGCGCCCATCCGCTTGTCCGTTTCGATCCGTTGACAGCGTTCGCCACAAACAGAAAGAGCGCCCCGGGACGAACCCGGGGCGCTCCCTTTGACCGAGATGGTCAGATGCTAGAGGACGCTGACGTCCGCGGCCTGAGGACCCTTGGGGCTGTCCTCGACGCTGAACTCAACGCGCTGGCCCTCTTCCAGCTTGCGGAAGCCTTCGGACTTGATCGCGGAATAGTGCACGAACACATCGTCGCCACCATCGCGCGAAATAAAGCCGTAGCCCTTCGCTGCGTTGAACCACTTCACGGTTCCACTGATACGCTCACTCATTGTCGGATGACCCTTCCTTTTTGTTGATATTTTAGTGCGGAGAGGAGTACACCCGACAAGCTAACAAAAACGCCGGGGAGCGGAACCCCCCAGCGCTGTCGTGCCTGTTAGGTACTTCCTTGCTCACACTACGGCGGAAATCATAGCGCATTCCTGCAAAAAGTCAAATTGGGCAAAAGGCATTCATGAGGGGGAAAGCTACGGCTTGCGCCGGATGATTGGCAGGAAGCAGCGATCTTGTCCCCACAGGGCGCACGTGGTCACGCGCGCATAGTCCACTTCCAGGGCCGTCCAGGATGCAGGATAGTCGCGGATCCCGGCGCTGCCGACGTAAATGCTGCGGGCTGCCATCTCCGCATTGGAGACGGAACCCACCACGAGACCATCCACGCTAAGCGTGTACGTGGCCCCCTCCCGAACGACCCGAGCCACATGCCAGGACGTATCGGGGGCGCGACCAAACCAGTTGAGCGTTCCCAGCAGCGAGATGCGCACGCTCCCGTCAAGCTGGCGGATGCGGAGCACATCCTGGATGTCGCCGGGCAGCATCCCTTCCGGGTAGCGCGTGCCTTCATACTCTGCAGTTCCCACGCCAATGCCGGGTGCGTAGGCAGCGCGAGCCCCATACCTGAAGCGCAGCTCCAGGGCATAGTCCTCCGCGGGAAACGGCACCTGGGTCCACAGCAGCGGGAAGCGATCCTGCGAGCCCGCGGTACCAAGGCTGAGCGCCGATTCGCTCACGCTGTAGTAGCCGCCCCCGAGGTCTGCCTGCCACAGAGGGAGCCGCGAGTCTTCGAACTCGTCGTGCCAGGCATTGAGCTCCACCAGACAGCGCCTGGCAGGCCCGGGCGTGGACGTGGGGGTGGGCACAGAGGTCGCACTGGGCGTGCGAGTTGGGCTGGACACTCCCGTGGGCGAAGCGGCAATAGCGGTCGGCGTACCAGTTTCGGTTGGAGTCGGTGTGGTGATGTCGGTGGCCGTGAAAGTCGGCGTTGGCGTAACGGTGCCGGTGGCCGTAGCGCTAAAAGTTGGCGTTGGCGTGGCGGTGCCGGTGGCCGTAGGCGCAAGGGTTGCGGTACGCGTGGGCGTCGGAGTGGTCGCGGCCGCACTGTAGTACTGCAGCCACAGCTTCGGACGCCGGTCAACTGCTGGGTAATAGTTCGAGGCGGCAAAGCTGTACTCCGTGGCTGATCCTTTGATGTTGATGCCCAGCAGCAGCAGCCCGTAGTTCGTGGCAGGGTCGGCAATCCAGTCCTGGACCATCGGAACCATATCCATAGAGATCCAAGTCTTGGCGGCGGCAAGTTCCATTTGGGCCTTGGCTTGGACCTCGCGATCTATGTCGATGGCATTAGCTCCTGGCTGGCCCCACGGCACCCCTACAGAGGCACGATTCCAGGTAGCTTGCGATTCCACCCACGGGCGCAGCATTTGATAGGCACCCAAGGCCACAGGCAGGTTGTCGCTTCTGTCGGTTGGATACAGCCACAAGGTTGCAGAGTAGATGCGCGTGCCGGCCGGCAGCGTCGGCAGCTCGAAGCGCAACAACGGGACCCAGTCATTTTCTCTCAGTTTGAGTTTGGCGCCATCGCGGTTCGCACTGGGCTCCCAGCGATCCAGGTACGTATCCGTGGCACCATCGTAGCCGCCTGCGACTTCCTGGAGAGTAAGGTCGACTGGGTTGGCCGGCTCGATGGTCACGTCCACCGTAGCTGTCTGCAGATTGGCTCCCCCGACTACGGTCACGTGGCCTCTATAGCGGCCCACCACCATGCCCGTCACGTCAATCTCCAGCGAGAGGGCTGCCGATCCTGTGCCGCTCGAGCTCACAAGCGTCAGCCACTCGATGTCGGAGAAAGCCTGCCAGGGCAGCCCTGTTGCTGCGGTCACACTAATGCTCTGAGTGGACAGCACGACACCCTCCTTGGTCGTCACCTTCAGGCGGTAGGGATCGAGTTTCAGTTGGTGAGGGGGGGAGCTGTCGTCGAAAGCCAAATGCACGCCGACCAGCCAGACGTCGCTCGGGTCCTGCGCGTTCTCAAAACGAACCACGCCATCGTAGCTGCCGGTTGCCAGTCCGGCCGTATCAGCGCTCAGGGTCAGGGTGACCGGCAGGGTGCTACCGGACGACGGGGTGACCGTGATCCAATCGGGCTTCCCGGTCACGCTCCAGGCCACGCTGGACGCATCCCGGCGGAATAGCTGGATGTTCTGATCTGCGGGATTGGGATCTGCAGCAGTTGCGTTGAAGGACAGCCACGAGGGGTCGCTACGCAACTGCTCGCCGCCGTGCAGAAAGATAGGCGCGCTCCAGGAGCGCTTACCATCCGCAGTGGTGACCTGCGCGTAGAAGTAGCGCAGGCCCGCCGGGTAGAGCTCAGTCTGCCACTCAATGATCTCGGCAGGCTGTGTCGGGTGATGAGTGAGGAAGGCGTTGTAGTAATTCTCGGTAATGAGATCGATGCGCGTGACAGGCTGCCCGCCAGTGCTGTGGGCGAAGACGGTAACGTTCAGAGGCGACGTTGGGGCAACGAACGAGCCCATCCAGGCACCGTTGGCCAGCAAAGCTACGGCGGTACGGTTCTCCGTGCCGAAGCTGCGGCTGGCTCGAAAGGCCTGAACCAGCTCCTCGCGGGTCAGACCAGTGGCAAAGGCGCCATACCCCATCGGTCGCGGCCCGGCCTTGTAGTGGGAATCGCTGTAGCCGACAGCACCGACCTGCCAGCCTTCGTTGAGCGGGATGGGATATTTGGTAGGGTACTCCCATGCGGCCTCGACCATGCCCATCTTCTGGTCGGCGCCGGCATGGTAGAAGAAATCGTCAAAGCCGCCGTCGTCTTGTTCGGAGGGCAGGTAGGGATGGTTGAACTGGGCAAACATGGTGGCCGGTTGGCCGCTCAGCCAGTTGTAGAGCACGTCCAGTTCGTTTGTCGCGGGATATGTGTTGACATTGATCAGGTTCGAGTGACCGGGAGGGTAGGTCCATTCCACACCCATGAACGTAACGAACTCTCCGGGCGCGTAGGCACCGTCGATCTTGCGGCGAACGTACTCCCACTTGGACATCCCGGCCTCCCATCCATCCAGCGAGGAGACGGTAGTCTTCACGCAAGTGCCCCCGACATACACGCCTATCCACGGGTTGTTGTCCGCCAGCCCGTACTGGTGTTCGGTAATGGCCTGGAAGTCGTTGCCCTGAGCGCGCGAGGCGTCCAGAATCTGTCCGGGCGAGCCGCAAGCGGCCTCGCGCGGTGAACCGTCGGCATAGTAGGCCACAAAGCCGGTGTGCTGGTGCAGGTCCCCAAAGTAGGCGTTCAATCCGTTGAAAACTGGGCGCGGCAGGGCAGCGGCGGCAGGGGCTTCAGCCACGCTGAGGTCAGGGCAGAAGGCCATGCCGGCGCAAAGAAGCGCGGCCGCCAGGAAGAAACGGCGGGCATATCTCTTGGCGTTGCAGGACATGCGACTGACCTCCGGTCCGCAGGTTAGTGTCTTGTTTGGGGGACGCCAGTTTCATCATACCGCAGGCCATGGTATGCGTCAACTGGCCGTTCCCTGCGGAAGCAGTTGGCTTCAGAAGCGAAGAGGCCTCGGGGCGCGCGCTGGGGTCTTTGGCAATGCCTATGGCGCGAAGTATAATGCCCCGGATGGGGCAAGTCAATCGCA
>CAYZKS010000147.1:0-8600 GCA_964478725.1 uncultured Anaerolineales bacterium | reverse complement strand
CGTCCGGCGTTCGCCATGGGCAGCCTGGAACTCTCCGTGCCGCCCTACAGCCGCACGCTCTCCGTACAGGCCGTGCCTCAGGCCAAGGAGCTCGATCCGGGCGGCGAAACGGTGGTGGACGTGCAGGTCAAGGACGCTTCCGGACAGCCTGTGTCCGGCGCTGAACTGGCCATCGCAGTGGTGGACGAGGCCATCCTGGCCCTGACCAACTACCAACTGGCCGACCCAATCTCCGTGTTCTACACGCATGTGGATGGCGGAGTTGGCGACTATCACTTGCGCCAGTACATCCTGCTGGTGGATCCCGACCGGCTGTCGGTAGAGAGAGAAGTCCAGGCGATGGCTGCGCCCGCGCCCGCGGGCACCAGGGTCGCGGAATACGCCAAGGCCGAGGACAGCGGGCGAGGGGGCGGCGAAGAAGCAGGCGCCACGCCCATCCGTGTGCGCAGCGATTTCAACCCGCTGGCCGCCTTTGAGCCTGCTGTGCCCACCGATGCGCAGGGCCGCGCCGCCGTGCGCGTGAAGGTGCCCGACAACCTGACGCGCTACCGCGTCATGGTGGTGGCCGTGTCTGGTGAAAAGCACTTTGGCAAGGGCGAATCCTCCATCACGGCGCGCTTGCCGCTGATGGCGCGCCCATCGCCGCCGCGCTTCCTCAATTTTGGCGACAGCTTCGAACTGCCCATCGTCGTGCAGAACCAGACCGACGCGCCCATGAGCGTGGACGTGGCCGTGCGCGCCTCCAACGCGCGCCTGACCGGACCCGCAGGCCAGCGGCTGACCGTCCCGGCGCGCGACCGGCGCGAGGTGCGCTTTGCCGTCACCACCGAGAGCGCGGGCACCGCCCGCTTCCAGGTGGGCGCCGTGTCCGGCGACTGGGCCGATGCCGCCGAGTTCTCACTGCCCGTCTACACGCCCGCCACCACCGAGGCCTTTGCGGTCTACGGCACCATCGACCAGGGCGCCGTGGCCCAGCCGGTGGCCATGCCCAGCGCGGCCTTCCCGCAGTTCGGCGGGCTGGAGATCAGCACGTCTTCTACCGCGCTGCAGGCCCTGAGCGACGCCGTACTGTATCTGGTGGAGTATCCCTTTGAGTGCTCCGAGCAGCTCGCCTCGCGCGTCCTGGCCGTGGCCGCGCTGCGCGACGTGCTGAGCGCCTTCCAGGCCACGAGCCTTCCCAAGCCGCAGGAGATGCTCAGCGCCGTGCAGAGCGACATCGACAAGCTGCGTGGCCTGCAGAACGAGGACGGCGGTTTCCCCATCTGGAAGCATGGCAGTGAGTCCTGGCCGTTCCACACTATCCATGTGGTGCATGCCCTCGCCAGGGCGCAGGAGAAGGGCTTCAGCATGCCGCAGGACATGCTCAGCCGCGGCCTGGACTACCTGCGCCGCATCGAGAGCAAGTACCCGGCCTGGTACAGCCAGGACGTGCGCAACACCCTCACCGCCTACGCCCTGTACGTGCGCGCCCGCCTCAACGACTGGGACACCGCTCGTGCCCGCCGCATGGTGCAAGAACAGGGCCTGGACAAGCTCCAGCCTGAGGCCATCGGCTGGTTGCTGTACGTGCTCAGCGGCGACAAAGCGTCTGCCAACGAGCTCGACCAGATCCGGCGTCACCTGGCCAATCGCGTGGTGGAGACGGCCGGCGCCGCCAACTTTACCACCTCCTATCGCGAGGACGACGGCTACCTGTTGCTGGCCTCCAACCGCCGCGCCGATGGCATCCTGCTTGAGGCGTTGATCCGCGACCAGCCTCAGAGCGACCTGATCCCCAAGCTGGTGGCCGGCCTGCTCTCGCAGCAAAAGCGCGGACGCTGGTACAACACACAGGAGAACGTCTTCATCCTGCTGGCGCTCGACCAGTACTTTAACACCTACGAGAAGCAGACGCCCGAGTTCGTGGCGCGTGTGTGGCTGGGCGAGCAGTACGTGGCGGGCTTCCAGTTCGCGGGCCGCAGCACGGACTACCAGGCCGTGCAGGTGCCCATGTCCTACCTGGCCCAGCAAGAGGGCGCGCAGAACCTGATTCTGAGCAAGGATGGCGTGGGCCGGCTGTATTACCGGCTGGGCATGCGCTACGCTCCCACTGACCTGCAGCTTGAGCCGCTCGACGCGGGCTTTAGCGTGCTGCGCGTCTACGAAGCGGTGGACGACCCCGAGGACGTGACGCGCGACGCCGAAGGCGTGTGGCACGTGCGCGCCGGAGCGCGCGTGCGCGTGCGTCTGACCCTGGTGGCGCCGACGCGCCGCTACCATGTGGCGCTGACCGACCCGCTGCCGGCTGGCTTCGAGGCCATGAACCCGGCTCTCGCAGTCACGGGCAGCGTCCCGTCCGATCCGGCCAACCCCGAGAATCGCAACTGGTGGTGGCACTGGACCTGGTACGAGCATCAGAACCTACGCGACCAGCGCGCCGAGGCGTTTGCATCGCTGCTCTGGGACGGCGTCTACACCTACACCTACGTTGCGCGCGCTACTACCCCCGGCCAGTTCGTGGCCCCGCCTGCCAAGGCCGAGGAGATGTACGCGCCCGAGACCTTTGGCCGCACCGGCACCGACCACGTCGTGGTTGAATAGCTGAAACCAGAAACCGGGTTTCTTGTGGTCCCAGAAACCCGGTTTCTCTTGTGACGCTTCAGCTTTGTAGTTCCCCCGAAAGGGGGTCTGAGTGCCGTGGCTCGGATTACAGTTGGACTCCGAACTCCGCGGCTGCCCTACCGATCTGCTCCCACACTCCCTCGGGGACGGGAATGCCTGCGCGCTCGCGCTCGGCCTTGCAGCGCGCCTCGACTTCGCCGGGCAAGAGCACTTCCGAGAATCCCTCCGCTGGCGCGGCCGCCTTCACCGCGGCGCACAGGCTGTCCATAGCCTCGTGATACTCCGCGGCTGGACGGAAGTAAGCGACGTCCAGGGCCAGCATCAGCACGCCCTGTTGCATTGACTGGTAAAAGGGGGCTGTACGAGTGCCGCTGAGAACGCCTGCCAGGATCTCCACCATGAGCGACAGCGCATAGCCCTTGTGACCGCCAAAAGCCCGCAGAGCCCCGCCCTCGTACAGATCTGCCGGATCGGTGGTCGAGCGCCCGCTGCTGTCCATCACCCACTCCGCGGGGATGGGCTTGTGTTGCTGCCGCGCGCTGCGCACCTTACCCTCGGCCACGGCAGAGGTCGCAAAATCCGCCGCCAGCGTGGGAGATTGCGCGCGCGGCGCCGCGTAGGAAATCGGGTTGGTGCCCAACAAGCGCTGCCGCGAGCCGTACGGCGCGACCAGCCCGCCCTGCGTGCAGCCGTTGGCCAGCACCAGGCCGAACATGCCGGCATCAGCGGCCATCTCCGTCCACTCGGCCAGACGCCCGATATGCTGGACACCGTGCAGGCTCACCACGCCCACCGCGTGCAGCCTGGCGCGCTCGATAGCGCACTGCATGGCCTCAGCGGCGGCGATTTGGCCGAAAGCGTTGTGACCGTCCATCACGCAGGCCACCCCATTGTCCTTGACGATTTCAACGCGCGCCCCGGGGTCTATCGTACCGTTCCTGATGCCATTGAGGTAGGTCGGAATGCGAATCACGCCGTGCGAATCCACCCCCATCAGGTTGCTCAGCACCAACGACGCGCTCACGCGTCGTGCAACGGGCTCCGTCACCCCCGCGGCGGCGAAAATGCGAGCCCCGATGGCTTCAAGTTGCTCTGCGCTACAAGTCGGCATACACTCGCTCCTTGATGGCTGAATGCTGGCGGGACTGACCCCGTCAGCGTGGCGCGCTGACCCTCAGGATTGGTGCTTTCGCCTGCGCTGCGACCAGAGCAGGCCTGCGCCCAGCGCCAGTGCCGCCGCAATCCCGGCCAGCCAAGGCCGCAAGCCGGCGTTGCTCGAGCCGCCCGCAGGGGAGCCGGGTGTCGGACTGGACGTCGGACCGGGCGTCGCGCCGGGCGTCCCGGTCGCCGTCGCCAGCAGCGGGAATCCCACGCCTCCTTGCGCCAGGTACGCATCGATCAGAGCACCCAGCTCAGCCTTGATGGGCTCGTCGCCGATGATCAGGTTCTGCCCGATGATCACGCCTGGTACGCCGTGGTCTTGTGCGGCAACGCCAGCGTCGTCCTCGGCCGCCTGCCACATCACCAGGTTCTGCGGGTAGCTGACGTCAATGAACATTACCTGCAACTTGTCGCCGTACTTCTCGAACATGGATGGCCAATACTCCTCGATCAGCACCTCGCACTTGTGACAGGACGGCGAGTGGAAGAACAACACCTTGACCACGGGCGTCTGGGCACGAGCCACGATCGCCGTGCACAGCAACAGACACAGCGCCCACACCAACCGCAAGCCGCGCGTTCGCATGCAATCCCCTCTCGTTCGCGATGTCGAGCCAATAGCCCCCAACCGCCGAGTCCCGCGGAAACGCGGCAGCGCGCCGGCGGCTGGGCCCTCGCAAGTATAGCACAAGCGGCACGACTGTGGAAAGCGTTGCACAGGCGTGATGGGTTTGTAGTTCCTCCGTGAGGAGGGCATCTGTCGCATGCGCGAGCCCCCTGATGTGGGAATGCCAACCCAGGCTTGACATGCCGCGTGCACCACGTTATCATGCCAGTTGGAGGGTGCCACAATGGCAAGGAAGTTGAGTTTGCTGGCTGTGTTCGGCGTGGCCATGGCGCATCTCGAGGGCGTCGTGGTCGTGTACCTGCGCCAGGCGCTGACGCTGGCCCGGTCCGAGTCCACCACAGCCACCCTGGACGCCTTTACCCAGCGCTACCTGTGGATCGAGCAGACGCGCGAGGCTGCTACCATCGTCATGCTCGTTGCTCTGGCCTGGCTCGTCGGCCGCACCTGGCTTCAACGCGCCGTCTTCTTCCTGTGGACGTTTGCTTTCTGGGACCTCTTCTACTACGTCTCGCTGTACCTCTTGCTGGGCTGGCCTTCGACGCTCACTACCTTGGACGTGCTCTTCCTCATCCCCGCCCCCTGGATCACTCCCGTTTGGGTCCCCATCGGCATCTCGTCCGCAACCATCTTGGCTATCGCGATCGGTTGGATTGCTCTGCGCAACAGACCGGGGAGCCGCCACTTCGGCGCCTAACGCAGCCACGTTGGCCTGTGGGCGCCCGCCGCTCGCCGCACCCAACCGGCGGCGCCACAGAGCGCTTGACGGATGCGGGCTCGGGCGCTATGATTGGGGCGAGATTGCGTCGCAGACATGCGGCGGCCGTGGAATTGGCGTGGCAGGCGCAAAGGAGACGAGCATGTGGCGTGGGCGTGGATCCAGGGACCCGTTGACCGGCGGCTACGGTGGTTTTGGCTTGCTGGACAAGATCGGCATCGTGGTGATTCTGATTCTGGCTTTTGCAGCCGGATTCGCGACCTGCTACTTCCTGGTGCCCTGCCCGCCCTGCCCATAGCCTTGGCTGGAGAGTCGCGGGGGTTCTCCCTCTCCCCGTGACTTCAGGGGAGAGGGCTGGCGGTGAGGGGTCCCATTGAGCACATGAGACCAACGAGGCAGGACTAGTCCGGCAAGTGTCCTGGCACTGGGCGCCGTGAACAGCTCCCTCCCGGGCTGACCGATCTGACGGAGTCGCCGTGAACGACGAAAGCCGCAAGACATGGCCCAACCTGGTTGTCCACCTGCTCTGGCTGCCGTGCGCGCTCCTGCTTGTGCAGTGCGCAGCGCGTCCCTCCCACCCGACTGCCAACTCGACCGCCGCGAGCACTGCGACTGCGCTATCTCCCACTGCCACGCATGTCAGGATCGCGCCTACGCACAGCGCCGTTTCCACGTTGCCCCTAGTAGCCACGACCACACCTGCGGCATCTTTCACGCCCAGCGTGCCGTCGTCGACGCCTGTTCCATCCGCTACGTCCACCGCACCCGCCGACGGCGGTCCGGTCATCGTCTACTTCCGCGCCAACGTGGACCTCGCTGACCCAGGCCAGGACATCGTGTTGGAGTGGCAGAGTTCAGGGGCCAGCAACGCGCTGTTGTACGCCCTCCCGGCCAGCGGGCAGCTCCCCCAGTCGGGCTTCAATGTGGCTCCCAGCGGCAGCTACACCTACTCCATCCCCGGCGACGCACGCAACGCCGCCGAGTTCCTGCTCTGGGTCCAGGATGACGCGGAGCGCGGCGCGAGCGCCAACTTGTGCGTCAAGCTGCGCTGCCCCGTGGCCTGGTTCTTCTCCCCCGCGCCCGGCGTGTGCGCGTCGGACCTGCTGGCGAGCAACGCCGCGCAGCAGCACTTCCAGCATGGCCTGATGCTGTGGGTGGAGGCGCGTGACCTCATCATCGTGCTGTACGACGACAACACGCGCACTGTGCGCTGGGAGATGTTCATGGACCAGTGGGCCGAGGGCCAGCCCGAGTCCGACCCAGCCATCGTGCCGCCCACCGGCCTGTACCAGCCAGTGCGTGGCTTCGGCCTGGTGTGGCGCGAGCAGCCCGAGGTGCGCGAGCGCCTGGGCTGGGCTGTGGAGCAGGAGGCAGGCTTCCAGACGCTGTGGCAAACCACCACCCTGTACAAATACAACTCCATTTACCTGCGCGCACCGGACGGCAACGTCTGGCACCTGGCCCCCGAGCGCAGCAGTTGGGAGTTGCTTGAAGTAGCCGGGAGTTGAGGCCCTGACCTTCCTCTCCCCGCTTTTTTTCAGGGCCGTTCGCCCTTCGTCTTCGCGAAGCGAACGGTCGCGGAGCAAAGCGAAGACGAGGGAGAGGGTAGGGGCGAGGGGCTATTGCACCCACCCGGACGGTCCGTATCGGCGCCAATCTCCCTCACCCCCGACCCTCGCGAAGCACCCCGCCGCCCTTTGGCGGGGCTCTCCCATGAGGAGACTGGGAGAGGGGGTAAGGCCTACGGCATGCCCCGCTTGATCACCGGCAAGTACTGCAGCGTGCCAAAGTACACGTTCTTGAACGAGGCCGCGAACATGACCGCTGGTACCGCCCGCTGCACGTTGCTGCGCACCACGACCGCATCCCGCACGTGCGCCAGCGGCAGCAGCGGCAGTGTGTCGTGCACGCGCCGGCTGGCGGCCTGGTAGATGGCAATCTGCGCCTGTAGGTCGGGCTCGGCCAGCGCGCTCTGCACCAGGCCGCACAGCACGTCATCAGGCGGCCCAAAGGACACGTCTCCAGAACACAGGAGGGTGCCCAGCAGGTCGTAGGGATGAGGGTAATCGAGCATCCATCCCAGCTCGAACAGGTCCGCCTCTCCCGCCGCCACCTTGGCCAGATAGGTGCCCCACGGGTGGCTCACCAGCGTGGTGTGGATGCCCACTGCCTCCAGATCAGCCCGCATCGAATCCGCGATCGCGGACGGCTGTGGCATGTGCGCTCTGCTCACCGGCATGACCCACAGCGTGGTGGTGACGCCGTCGGTGTAGCCTGCCTGAGCTAGCAGCGCGCGCGCCAGGTCAGGATCGTAGGCATAGTCCTGAATGGCGGGCTCGTGCCCCCAGACGGCAGGCGAGAGCAGTTGCTCCGCCACCTGGGCGACAGGTGCAGTCGAGTTGTAGTGCTGAGCGACAAGGGCCTGCCGGTTGACGGCATGCGCGATGGCCTGGCACACCAGCGGGTTGTCCAACGGCGCACGCGCATGGTTCATGCCCAGGTACCCGATCGTAGACGCGGCGCGCCACAGCACGCGCAGATTGCGCTCCTGAGCCGCGGCCGCCCACTGGTCTTGACCCAGCTCGGTGGCTCCCTGGATGGCGCCGGATTGCAGCGCGGCCAGGCGCATGTCCGGGTCCGGGATAACCCGGAAGGCGAGGGCATCCAGGCGCGGCCGACCTCCCCAGTAATCGGCGTTGGCGCTCAGGCGCACGTATTCGCCCTGTACCCATTGCTCGAAGCGGAAAGCGCCGGTGCCCGCCGGGGCAGTCTGCAGCGCGCCGGCGCGGATGGCGTTGGGGCTGGCAATGGCAAAGAAGGGCATGGCCAGAAAGCTGGGCAGACGGCTGTCGGGGGTCTTTAACGTGATGCGCACCTGATCCGTGGCCACGCTCGACACCGCGGCGATGTTGCAGCCTGCCTCGCCGCGGAAGCCGCCAAAGATGTAGCCGAAGTAGAAGAAGCTGCCCTGGTGATACGGGTGCGCCGGGTCCCACCAGCGTTCGATGTTGTAGATCACGGCGTCGGCGTCCAGGGCCGTGCCGTCGTGGAAGCGCACGCCCGTCTGCAGGGTGAATGTCCATGCCAGTCCATCGCTGGACGCGGACCAGGAGCGGGCCAGCCCCGCTACCGGCAGCGTGCCGCCTGGCTCATAGCTCACCAGGGTCTCGCACACCTGCGCGCCCACCAGCAGGCACATAGTGTCCCAGTTCAGGGCGGGGTCCAGCCCATCAGCGTCGGAGCTTAGGCCAAAGGTCAACACGTTTGTGGTGTCCAGGCGCGCCGTCTCGGCTGCGGTTGCCTCGGGGGGACTGAGCACAGCGCCAAGGGGCGCCGCGCCCACGGCGAGCAGGCCGAATAGCAGGAGCCCACCCGCGCAGGTCACCATCAGGACCACGAAGACGAGGGACTTGCGAGCCATCGCTGCCTCCTTTGCGCATGCTGCGCCTTTACTCCGATTCAGCCAGCTGCTGCCAGTATAACACCTCGCGACGG
>CAYZKS010000146.1:0-8627 GCA_964478725.1 uncultured Anaerolineales bacterium | reverse complement strand
CAGTAGCGGCATCCTGCTGGACGCATAGCGCAATCCGCACTATAATGCGAGCAAACGGACGCTGGCCGCGGAGGAGAGAATGCCTGATTTGGATGCCCCTGAGAGCTGGCGTGTGTTGGATCCTCAGGGGATGCTGAAGAGCATTGCCGATTTGCCCAGGCAATGTGAAGACGCGTGGAAGCGGGCTCTGGGAGTCAAGGTGCCCGACAAGTACAGACAGGCTGAACAGATCCTCATCTTGGGCATAGGCGGCTCGGCCATCGGGGCTGATCTCCTCAACGGCCTTATCGCGGGCGAATGCCGCATTCCAGTGGTTGTACATCGTGACTACGGCTTGCCTGGGTTTGTGAACCAGCACACTCTGGTGGTCGCGTGCAGTCATTCCGGAGAGACTGAGGAGACCCTGACTGGTCTTGAAGTGGCCCAACAGCGTCAGGCTCTCGTGCTGGCCGTAACCACCGGCGGTGAACTGGCGCGACGAGCCCGCGAGCACGGGCTGCCACTGTTTCAGTACCATTATCCATCACAGCCACGAGCCGCCCTGGGCTACTCTCTGTCCACCTTGCTGGCGATTGTCCAGATGCTTGGCCTGGTGAGCGACAAGTCCACGGACCTGGCTGAAGCCGTCGCCGTCATGCGCCAGTTGCAGAGTGAGATCAGCGAGCGGATTCCCACAGCATTGAACCCAGCCAAATCGCTGGCTCTCAAGCTGCAGGGTAAGCTCCCGGTGGTCTATGCTGCGGAACATCTCAGCGCGGCCGCGCGTCGTTGGAAGGGACAGTTCAACGAGAACGGCAAATCGTGGGGCGTCTTTGACGTTCTGCCCGAACTCGCTCACAACACGGTGGCCGGCTATGCCTTGCCCGCTGCTCTGGCGGGTGTGGTGCACGTCATAATGCTGACCTCGGCGTCGAACCATCCGCGCGTGCGCCAACGCTTTGAGATCACGCGCGAGTTGCTTCAACGGCATGGTTTTCCCTGCGACACGGTAGAGGCGCGTGGACAGAGCAACCTGGCTCAGGCGCTGTCCACAGTGCATTTTGGTGACTATGTCAGCTACTACCTTGCCATGTTGTATGGGGTGGATCCCTGGACAATCGCGGACATACAGTTCATCAAGGATCGTCTGAGGCAACGGTAGCGGGGTCTCAGGCTTCAAATGGTGCATTCTGCTCGGAAAGAACAACACACAGGAGGTGCAAGTGGATTCCGGGATGGTCAGTAAGATCGAAAAAGCCCGGCGGTATGCGGAAGACAGGGGACGCGTGCGCTTTGTGCAATTTGAGGTCAGCCTGCGGGGCGACAATAGTGCGCACACGGTGCGCTTCAACCAAGGCGTCTGGGAGTGTGGCTGCCACTTTTTCTCGCAGCGTGGGGTGTGCAGTCATACGATGGCCATGGAGCGCATCCTAGCGGGCATGCTGCCGGAAGCAGGCCCCGAGGAGGAGCCCGCTCCCAGCGCTTCCTAGCATCTCCGCATACTATGACTGGAGTGATGAAGACATGCACGTTGGCATTGTGGGCGCCGGAATCACAGGCTTGACTGCAGCCTATGAGTTGGGCAAGCGAGGTCACCAGGTAACCCTGTTCGAGAAGGAGCCAGAGCCGGGCGGATTGTGCAGTACATTCCGGGACGAGCACTGGCAGTGGCCATTGGAGAAGTTCTACCATCACCTGTTTGCCTCGGACCATGTGGTGCTGAACCTGAGCCGCGAGCTGGGGCTGGGGGACAAGATCTTCTTCCCTACGCCAGTGACGGCCATCTGGCAGAATGGCAGCGTCAATGCCTTCGACAGTCCCTGGGCGGTGCTGCGCTATCCGTATCTTTCCTTTGTGGACAAGATGCGTGTGGGGCTGGTGACCCTGTACTTGCGCATGACCACCAATTGGCGGGCCATGGAGCAAGTGACCGCACATGAGTGGCTCACGCGCTACCTTGGAGAGCGTGCCTACAAGCTGCTCTGGGAGCCGCTGCTTGTGGGCAAGATGGGCGCGTACTACCAGCAGGTCAACATGGCCTGGTTTTGGGCCCGCATCTACAAGCGCTCCAGGAGCCTGGGTTACTATGTAGGTGGCTACCAGGCTCTGGTCGATGCCCTGGTGCACAAAGTGCAGTCCCAGGGCGGCGTGTTGCGTCTGAGCACGCCAGTTGACGATGTCAGGCAGTGCAGGCTTATGGAGCCGAGCTCCCCTGCTGAAGAGGACGGCGTCTGCCTGCGTGCTGGCGGTGAAGAACCCACGTTCGATGCGGTGTTGATCACCACCTCGCCGCAGTCCATGCTGCGCATCACGTCCAGCCTGCCGCAGGACTACCTTGAGCAGGTTCGCAGTCTGCGTTCGATGGGTGGCATGGTCTTGGTGCTGACGCTGGATCGCCCGCTTACCAAACGTTTCTACTGGATCAATCTGCCGCGAGAGCAATTCCCCTTCTTGTGCTTTGTGGAACATACCAACTATCAATTGCCTGAACACTATGGCGGGGACCATATCATCTACCTCGGCGATTACCCTGAGCCTGGAACACGCCACATGACCATGAGCAAGGAAGAGATCTTGCAGGAGTATCTGCCCCACTTGGTCAAGTTCAACCCGCATTTCGATCCCTCGTGGGTGCGCAAGAGTTGGCTCTTCCGTGAAGAGTACGCGCAGCCGGTGCCGCTGGTGGGTTATTCCAACCAAATTCCTTCTATACGCACTCCGGTGCCGGGTCTGTATTTTGCCAGCATGAGCCATGTCTACCCCTGGGATCGCGGCTCGAACTATGCGGTCGAGATGGGACAGACCCTCGCGCGCATGGTGGAAGAGGACAGGTAGCCTCGTCACGCCGGCTGCGTTCAGCGGCGCCCTGGAATCCACATCTCGGAGCATTTGGCAGAGTTGCTCCGGTGCTCGGCTTCTGTACTTGGAGTCGATGCTTGTCGTGAGTGAACGCCGCGCAATGCCTGCACAAGCATTGACAGACGGGGGCGCCGCGGGTATACTTGCCTCCGCTGCGTGTGGCCGAGTACCTGTGTGCAGCCTTGGCCTTGCCAGAAGCCAAGGCTGCGATTCTTTTGTGTTTGGAGCATGGAGATGAGCGGCATCTGCGTGGTTGGCGTGGGGTATGTGGGATTGGTGACGGGCGCGTGCCTGGCGGACCTGGGCAACCGTGTGGTCTGCCACGACGTGGTGCAGGAGAAGATCGACAGGCTTGAAGCGGGCGTTCTGCCCATCTTTGAGCCCGGCCTGGAAGAGATCGTGCGCCGGAATCACGAGGCAGGGCGATTGCGTTTCACCACATCCTACGACCAAGGCCTGCGGGATGCTGAGTTTGTGTTCATTGCAGTGGGTACTCCCTCCGGCGTTGAGGGCGAGGCAGATCTGACCGACGTCACGCGAGCTGCCCAGCGCATCGCTGAATGTCTGGGACACGCCGCGATCATCGTGAACAAGAGCACGGTCCCTATCGGCACGGGCGACTGGGTGGCCGACATCATGCGGCAGCACAGCCCCGATCGCAACGAGTTTGCCGTAGTATCCAACCCCGAATTCCTGCGCGAAGGCTCGGCCGTGCGCGATTTCATGGCGCCCGACCGCATCGTGTTGGGTTCTACCAATCGCGCGGCCGCATCCAAGGTGGCGGAACTGTATGCCCCTCTGCAGGCCAGAGTGATCGTCACCGACTTGCGCACGGCCGAAATGATCAAGTACGCCTCCAATGCCTTTCTGGCGACCAAGATCTCGTTCATCAATGAGATGGCCAGCATCTGCGAGGCCGTGGGTGCCGATGTGCTGGAGGTGGCGCGCGGAATGGGCATGGATGACCGTATCGGGCCTGCCTTCCTGGCGGCCGGTTTGGGCTGGGGCGGGTCGTGCTTTCCCAAGGACGTCAAAGCCCTGGCGCACATCGCCGCTATGCATGGCTGCCATCCGCAGATGCTGCGCGCGGTCATGGAGATCAACTATGACCAGCGCAAGCGCGTCATCGTGCTGTTGCGGGAGCTGCTGGGCACTCTGCGCGGCAAGACCGTGGGCCTTCTGGGGCTGGCATTCAAGCCCAACACTGATGACATGCGTGATGCCCCGGCAGTCGAGATCACGCACTTTCTTCAGCATGAGGGGGCCTTGGTCAAGGCCTACGACCCGGTCGCAATGGACAATGCGCGCGCAACCCTGAAGGACGTCTCCTATTGTGACAGCGCCTATGCGCTGGCAGAGGGCGCTGACGCGCTGGTTCTGGTAACCGAGTGGAATGAATTCAAACAACTGGACATGCGGCGCATCGCGAGCTCCATGCGCCAGGCTGTGCTGTTTGATGCTCGCAACATCTATGAACCAACGTATATGAGGGCGCTTGGCTTCACATACCGTGGCATAGGGCGGGGGAACGATGGCTAGTGCCCTGCGCTTGTGCATGGGCGTCCACGCATGCCAGATGATGCCCCAGGCCAGCGCGCCTGGCATGCAGGACGTTCTTCTCACCGAGGGTTGAACCCGGCTGCGTGCCCACGCCTATCAGGGCGGATATTTGGAACTGATTGACCTCTGATGCCCCAGGAGTATAATCTCTGTTACCGCCTGCAGGTGAAAGGTAGCCTACCCTTTGAACAGAAGAACCCTGGCGTTCAATTCAGCTGTGGTCCTGGGCTTGCTGCTGCTTCTGGCGCTCTTCTTCAGGCCGGCTATCCTCGGGCACAAGACGCTGCTGCCTCTGGATAACCTCTTCACCGACCAACCCTGGAAGGCATTTGCCAGCCGGTTTGGCATTGGGATTCCGCACAACGAACTGCTCAGCGATCTCATTCTGCAGAACTACACGTGGAAACGTCTGATCGTCGAGGCGCTCAAGAGCAGGCAACTACCTCTCTGGAACCCATATATCCTCGCAGGCCAACCGTTCCTGGCCGCCGGCCAGCACTCGGCACTGTACCCCCTCAGCCTGCTGTTCTACATCTTGCCTCTGGCACAGGCGTACGGCTACTTTGCCGTGCTGCAACTGCTGCTGGCGGGTGTGTTCATGTACTTCTATGCCCGCACCATTGGGCTGGAGCGAATCGGGGCGGTCATCTCGGCGGTAGCTTTTGCTCTCAGCGGCTTCATGGTCGTGAGTGTGGTGCACCCGATGATCATTGCTGCGGCTTCGTGGCTGCCGCTAGTTTTGGGAATCGTCGAGCGCCTGATTCGCACACAGGAACAAGCTGGAACCCCCAAGCCAGTTTCCTACATCCCGTGGATAGCCGTGGGCGCAGCTGCGTTGGGGTGCCAATTCCTCGCCGGGCACATCGAAATCGCCTACTATGTGATGCTGGTGACGGCCTTTTATGCAGTGTGTCGTCTTGGCGTGTACTGGTGGCGAGTTCGCAGTTGGATACAGTCAGGCAAGTTGGCTCTGGCCGTAGGCCTGCTGCTGGTGCTTGGCTTTGGCTTGGCTGCCGTCCAAATGCTGCCGCTCTACGAGCTGGCCACAGAGAACTTTCGCCAGGAAACGGCCACCTACAGCCAGATCATCGGCTGGGCGTACCCCCTGCGGCGACTGGTCGCCTTCCTCGTGCCTGACTTCTTCGGCAATCCAGCGCACCACAGCTACCTGGATGTGTTCAGTAACCAGGTCGTGAGCCAGCTACGAAATGCACAGGGTGAGTCCATACGATTCGTCTACTGGGATGTCAAGAACTATGTCGAAGGTGGCAGCTACGTTGGCGTGCTGCCACTGCTACTGGCTCTGGTGGCGGTACTGAAGGCGCGAACGCGATACGTCTGGATCTTTCTTTCGCTGGGCATCGTTTCTCTGCTGTTTGTCTTTGGCACTCCTCTGTACGCTGTGCTCTACTACCTCTTGCCGGGCGTCAACCAACTGCATTCGCCATTCCGCTGGATCTTCCCTTACACCTTCAGCGTGTCTGTTCTGGCTGGTTGTGGGGCTTCCTGGCTGGCGAGCTCGACGCCGCGCGCGAAAAGCTCTTGGCTGCGCTGGTTAGGCGGACTGGCATTCGGCGCGGGCCTGCTAGGGCTCGGCACCCTATTGCTGAGCCTGCGGCTTCCGCAGATAGTGCTGCCGCTGGCGCAGCGCGCCATGCTTTCTCTGGCCGGAGCCAGTGAAGCTTTCGCCGATGGTCGTGCGTTCTTCTCGTACGAGTTCCGCAACTTCCTGATCTTCTTCGCTGCCCTGGCAGGCGCTGGGCTGACACTCTGGCTCGCCGCTGCCCGCGCGCGAGACAAGTACCCCATCTGGCAACTTGTGGCGCTCAGCGTGGCAATCGGAGAGCTTTTCATCATCGGGGCAGGCTTCAATCCGGCGGCTGATCCTGCCATCCTGGATTTCGAACCGCCCGTGGTAGCCTTTATGAAGCAAGACAAGGACTTGTGGCGTTTCACGACGTTTGACAGACCGGAAGAGAAGCTCTTCAACGCCAATGCCGGCTCCTTCTATCGCTTCTCAGATGTGCGCGGTTACGACTCGATGATCCCCACGCAGTATGTCGAATACATGAAGCTGATTGAGCCCCAATACCAGTTGCTCTACAACCGTGTCTCTCCTTTGAGCCGGCAGAGCTCGCTTGATTCGCGTCTGTTGGATCTACTCAATGTCAAATACGTGCTGACTACGCAGGTCGTCGACAACGCGCACTACACGCTGGTCTATGACGGCGAGCTGCGCGTCTATCGGAATGAGGACTGTCTGCCACGCGCCTTTGTGGTGCACTCCGCACAGGTCATCCCGGAGGCCGCTGCCAGGCACGAAGCTCTGCTGGAATTCGACCCGGGGCAGGTGGTGATTCTGGAAGAAGAGCCTGCCGTAACTTGGGCTGACGCCACGGAGGAGGCATGGGAGCCGGCTCAGATCTCCAGCTATGGGCTAAACGAGGTGATCGTTGAGGTCGAGCTGACGCACGGTGGCTATCTCGTGCTGACAGACAATTGGTTCTCTGGCTGGAAGGCATATGACACACAGCCTGGCGAGAAGGAACAGGAGATCACCCTGTACCGCGCGAATGGCACCTTTCGCGCCGTCGCGCTTGGACCGGGGCAGCATTTGGTTCGTTTCAAGTACACGCCCTTGTCCTTCAAACTGGGGCTGTTCGCCACCTTCATGGCGGCCGTGGTGCTGGTGTTGTTGCTCAGCTACTGGCTGTGGCGGCGCCTGTACCGTGGTGCAGAGGAGGGCGAACCTGAGGTCAAGCGTGTGGCCAAGAACGCGCTGACGCCCATGGTACTGTCGCTCGTGAACCGTATCATTGACATGGCTTTTGCCATGCTTACCCTGCGCATCCTGGCTCCGGAGGGAGCGGGACGCATGCAGTTTGCCATCAACTTTATCGGCTACTTCGAAACGCTGGTCTTTTTTGGCTTGAGTGCTCTGCTCACGCGCGAGATGTCCAAGCACAGGGACGAGGCCAGACGCTACGTGACCAACAGCGTACTGCTGCGGCTCATCATCTGGCTGGGTGCGGTGCCGGCCTTGGCGCTGGCCACTTATGCCTACATGCGCTTCTCAGGGCTTACTCCGGATACCATCTGGGCCATCGTTTTCTTCTTCGTTGCCCTGATACCATCGCTGGTATCCGACTCGCTGACGGCTGTTTTCTACGCGCACGAGAAGATGGAGTACCCGGCAGCCATCACTTCAGTGACTACGGTCCTGCGGGTCACGCTGGGAACGCTGGCGCTGCTACTCGGCTACGGCTTTGTGGGCTTGGCGGCTACCACCTTGGTGGTGAACTTGGCTACGGTTGCCATCCTCAGCGTGCTGGCCGCGCGCCTGTTCTCTCTCAGTTGGGGCCAGAAGGTTGGGTTTGAAGGCCCATTCACCCTTGGCATGGCGCGCGATTCGTTGCCTCTGATGGTGAACAACCTTCTGTCCAAGGTGTTCTTTCAAGTGGATGTGTTGCTACTCAAGCCACTGCGCGGCGATGTCGAGGTGGGCTACTATGGGGCGGCGTACCGCTACATCCGGGGCCTGGACATCATTCCGTCGTACTTTACCATGGCGGTCTTTCCTCTCATCTCGCGTTTTGCCGAATCCAAGCGGGACTCGCTCATTCGCGCCTACATTCTGTCGGTCAAGCTGCTGACCATGGTGGCGCTGCCGATCGCGGTGGGCACCACCTTTGTTGCACGGGATTTGATCCTGATCCTGGCAGGAGCGGACTATTTGCCGCAGTCCATGCTCGCATTGCAGATTCTTGTCTGGTATGTCGTGGTGGGCTTCATCAACAGCGTCACGCACTATGTGTTGATCGCCATCCAGCGCCAGCGCTTCTTGACCAAAGCGTTTGTGGTGGGAGCCGCATTTAACATCGTCGTCAACCTGCTGTTGATACCACGCTTCGGCTATCTGGCGGCCGCCGCCACCACAGTCCTGTCCGAAGTGGCGCTGTTCATTCCGTTCTACTATTGCGTGCGCAAGGATCTCACGGCTCTGCCCTGGCTGGACATATTCTGGCGGCCGGGCGCAGCCGCAGCACTCATGGCCATGGCCATGTGGCTGCTCCGGCATACGACCGCGCTCTTGAGCATACCGGTGGGAGGGGTGGTCTACCTTGTTGCCCTTGTTGCGCTGGGCACGCTCCGGCAGCCCGACGTGATACTGGTCATGGAGCTACTGCCGGCCCGTGTGCGCCAGCGCTTTCCGATTCTTTCCAGTCGCT
>CAYZKS010000145.1:0-8774 GCA_964478725.1 uncultured Anaerolineales bacterium | reverse complement strand
AGCAGGTCCTCAGCGCTCTTGGCGAATTCAGCCAGGATGTAGTTCAAGATGTCGGCGACGATCACGCCCACCGTGTGGGTGCGCTTGGTCTTGAGGCTGCGGGCAATTGCGCTGGGTTGGTAGCCCAGTTGCTCAATGGCATGCAGTACCCGCTTCTGGGTGGCCGCCGAGACCCGTCGAGGGCCGTTGTTCACAACGTAGGACACGGTGGCCGTGGATACACCGGCCAGCTTTGCCACGTCATTCCTGGTTGCAGGCATTGTCGCTCCAGTGCAAGCCCTGTTCTAGGACACCGCGCTCACGCGGGGCCTGGGAGGTAGCACAGGTCAAGCTGACACAGGATCTACTCGTGTCACTACTATAGCATGCGGCAGTCCTCTTGTCAAGCCCCTAGCGAATCCACTGGTTCAGTCTATCCACCCTATCTACCAAGCCTCTTGATAGCTGAAGCCAGGCATGTATGAAACCGTTGGCGCCTACCGGGCTTCAGCCGCCGCTTGACAATTCCGCCTGAGTCATGTATGCTATTTGCGCAGTTTACACGAGTAGACTCCCTTGCGTCTCCGCTGTGTTTTCGATAGGCCACGTGGCAAGGTACATCTGCGCCGAACAGCAGTCCTGGCACTACGAAAGGAGAAAACTGCGAAAGAATGGCAGGGAACACAGCCTCGGTGCGTGCTCGCGGTCAGTTGTCAGTGCGAATCTCGCAGACTCCGGTGGACCTGTGCGGCTGCGGGAGAATCCTCATGGTCGTTTTGCCTCGGACGCATGCTCATCACTATTCTGGTAGCTATGCCGTCAAGCAGACCGCTCCTGGATCAGAGTAATGCTCTTGCCAATCGTGCGGAAGACCTGCAT
Source organism: uncultured Anaerolineales bacterium (assembly GCA_964478725.1). GTDB lineage: Bacteria > Chloroflexota > Anaerolineae > UBA2200 > UBA2200 > CAYZKS01. The sequence continues at coordinate 7,916 of CAYZKS010000145.1, read as the reverse complement.
ATCGGGGCTGTGCGTTTCGGCTACAAGCCTCTGAGCTTGACGGAACTCACCAACGTAGTAATGCAGGCTCTGCGTCCGTACTAGTCGACAGTTGAGGTCAGCTGGCTGATTCTCTAGCACCTTGGCGACTGGCAGAAGCGAGGTTTCGTTCGGCACGAACCCGGTATGCGATGAATGCCTGGTCGAGCGCGTGAACAGGGGTGCTCCTGACCCTGGAAACCCTCGCAGAGACCCGTGAGGCTCAAGCTGCCTGGCGAAATCTGCAAGCATTCTAGCTTGGCAGTATATTACGAACTCAAGGAGGTTAACACAACATGAGCAACAAGAAATGGCATCTGCCGCCACCCGGGCAGATGGACAAGGCCAGTGGCATCTACTTCCAGAACATGACGATGAAAGATCTGGCGGAACGTCGGAAGAAGAACGATGTCCTCATCGTTCCGATCGGGTCTACCGAGACCCATGGCCCTGGAGAGCCCCTGGGCGAGGATACCCTCATGGTGACCAGGTTGGCCGAGGAAGTGGCGCGCGTGACCGGATGCACCGTGGCCCAACCCCTCTGGTACGGATCGCATCCATACCATCATGTCGGGATGCCTGGGACCGTGGTGATTCCGGAGGACATCTTCATCTCCTACATTCAGGCCATGCTCGCGGGTTTCTGGAATGCTGGGTTCCGCAAGCAGATACTGCTCAACGGGCATGGCCAGGAAAACGTGATTCCCATCGCGATCCACAAGTTCACCAAGCAGTATCAGGTACCCTGCGTGTTGGCGATGGTGCATTGGTGGTGGGTTGCTGGCAAGCTGGCTAGCGAAAAGGAAGACGGAGGCCCCTTCACTACCGGGTTGGTGCATGCGTGCGAGGTGGAGTGCTCCTACACCATGGCGTTGTGTCCAGAGATGGTCAAGCCCCAGGACCTGATAGACGTGCCCCTGGTCGAATCATATGTGAAGGGAAACCACGTCAACAATCCCACCCAAACCAAGGGCTACCCGATTCCCTACTGGGCCCAGGAAGGAATCAAGTGCGGAGTCGAGGTGCAAATCTACCCCGAGGGCAATCTGGGGCCCTCTACGCGAGCCAGTGCAGAGAAGGCGCTCCCAGGCGTGGAGGCCGTGCTGGACTATCTGGAGATGCTCGTGAACAACATCCTGGAGGCGTTCCCGCCGGGCAAGCTGCCACCCGTGGAAGAGTTCACCGCGCGCTCCGGCCCCGACTTTGAGGCTACGCTGAAGCAACCCTATGACAGTGGCTGGAAGCACCTCTACACGCTGGGCTGGCCGCCCACTCTCTAGGAGCAGGCAAGCGGCCGTCTCGTGGTGTGCGACAGTATCGGCGATTCGGGCGGGCGGCGTGATCCGCCCGCCCCCGGCCACTATAGGCAGCCGCGCGTCAGCTTGCCGGCCAGGGCAGGAGCCAATGATCAAGCCGTCATCAAAGGGATGGGGGCTCGCCCCGTGGCGCTTGAGGAGCTGCTGGCAAGCGCTGACCTGGTATCAATCCACTGCCCTCTGGCAGAATCCACGCGCGGACTGGTCGGCGAAAGGGAGCTGCGCATGATGCGTCCGGAGGCGATTCTGGTGAACACTTCGCGAGGCGCTGTGGTGGATGAGCCCGCGCTCACGCAAGCTTTGTGAGAAGGCTGGATCGCCGGGGCAGCTCTGGACGTGATGCTCAAGGAACCTCCCGATGCGGACAACCCACTGCTGCAGCTCGACAACGTGATTGTGAGCCCGCACCTGGCTTCCCGATCCGACCTGTTCCCGAGCGAGCTGTGGAGGGCAGTGTGCCAGAGCTTGGCCGACCTCGCGGCGCACCGCTGGCCCACGTCAGTCGTCAACCGTGGCGCCAAACTGCGCTGGCCATTGAGCTAGGGCTGGCAGGGACCTTCCTGCCACGCCCAGCAGATGGGCCGACATTATTGACATTGGAGAGCAGAATGATCGCACTGGACAAGAAACGCATAGTCGATCTCACACGTGTGCTCACTCCCGGGCAGGAAAAGTTCAAACTCGAACTGCACACGTACTTTGTGGATGAGCTGCTGCCCGGATTCCACCGGCCAGAGGGCCAGTGGTATATCCTCCAGGAATGGGAGATGAGCAGCCATATCGGGACGCACGTCGAGTCTCCGTATCACCACGTGAAGGAGGGTGGCGACGTCTCCTCGCTGGGGCTGGAGCGGCTCATGGGCGAGGCAGTGGTGCTGGATTTTCACCACAAGCAGGGTGGAGAAGCCATCACCCTGGCCGAGATGCAGACCGTGGGGGCCAGCGTACGACCTGGCGATATCGTTCTCGTCCACACTGGCTTTGATGCGCACTACGGCGATCTCCCATACAACCGGCCATACCTGACGCTGGATGCCATCCAGTGGCTGGCGGATCGCAAGATAGCCAGCGTGGGCATCGATGCCTCGGGCATAGAGGTGTACCAGGGGGAAGAACAGCCCGGGCACCTGCTGCTGTTCGGGCTGGGCATTCCAATCATGGAAGAGCTCGCCAATCTGGGACAACTGCATCACGAGCGCGTTTTCTTCATCGGTCTGCCGCTGCCCATTCGCGGCGCCGACAGTTGCCCGATCCGAGCGGTGGCCATCGAGGAGGTGTAAGTTGGGAGCATCCCTGACGAAGCAGCAGGGGCAGAGTCTGTACGAGGTCATGGTCCGCATTCGCGAGTTTGAGGAGCAATCGATTGTCATCTATGGCCAGGGTTTGACCCCTGGACGGGTGCATCCGTACATCGGCGAGGAGGCCGTGGCTGCTGGAGCTTGCGCTGCGCTCGGTGCTGCGGACAAGATCGTGAGTACGCACCGCGGAGGCGGCCATCTCGTGGCCAGGGGCGCGGACTTGCACAAGGTCTTTGCCGAGTTCATGGGCAGGGCCACTGGCTACTGCAGCGGCAAGGGCGGCCCGATGCATTTCGGCATTCCCGAGCTGGGCCTGCTGTGCACCAATGGCATCGTGGGCAGCGGGATCACGGTGGCAGCAGGGGCGGCGCTGGCGGCGCAGCTTGAGCGCACAGACCAGGTGGTGATGTGCTTCTTCGGGGATGGGGCAGCCAATACGGGGTCTTTTCACGAGGGGCTGAACCTGGCCGCAGTGTGGAAGGTGCCGGCGGTTTTCGTGTGTGAGAACAACGCCTACGCGGAGACTATGCCCTTTGAACGAGCCTTTGCCATCAAGGACATTGCTGTGCGAGCGACAGGGTATGGCATGCCAGGCGTGATCGTGGATGGGAACGACGTGGAAGCCGTTTGGAAAGCGGCAACCGAGGCCGTGACCCGCGCGCGGGATGGCGGAGGACCGTCTCTGATTGAGGCCAAGACCTATCGCATCAGCGGGCACTTCCATGGCGAGTCGCCACACTACCGCAGCCAGGAAGAGATTGATGCGTGGAAGCAAAAGGACCCCATCGAGCGCTACGGCAAACAGCTGATACGAGATGCAGCCTGCAGCCAAGATGAACTGAACAAGATGCGAGAGGCGGCCAAAGAAGAGATGACGCGCGCCATACAATTGGCGCAAGCCGACCCTTTCCCTTCGTTGGACACTCTGGCCACTCAGGTGCGCTTGCCGCTGGCCTGGGAGGTGGCGCCATGACCATGCGAGAAATCACCTACGCGGAAGCCATCCGGGAGGCGTTGGCAGAGGAGATGGCGCGAGATTCGCGGGTGTTCCTGATGGGCGAAGACGTGGGGGTCTATGGCGGAGTCTTTACGGCGACCAAAGGCCTGCTGGAGAGATTCGGCCCCAATCAGGTCAGGGATACCCCTATCTCAGAGGCGGCCATTGCGGGCGCCGCAGTTGGAATGGCGCTGATGGGGATGCGGCCGGTGGCCGACATCATGTACGGGGACTTTACCACCATCGCCATGGATCAAATCGTCAACAATGCAGCCAAGATGCGCTACATGTTCGATGGGCGGGTCAAAGTGCCTATGGTCCTGCGCACCCAGGGCGGCAGCGGGCGAGGCAACGGGGCACAGCATTCGCAAAGCCTGGAAGCCTGGTTCGCACACGTGCCTGGACTGGTGGTCATCCAGCCATCCACGCCCTACGATGCCAAGGGCCTGATGAAATCGGCCATTCGCGACGACAACCCCGTGGTTTTTATCGAGCACAAGTTGCTCTACTTCTCCAAAGGCATGGTTCCGGACACAGAGTACACCGTTCCCATCGGCAAAGCCGATGTGAAACGCACGGGGGCGGACGTCACGGTCATCGCCACCCAGTGGATGGTGCCCCGAGCCTTGCAGGCCGCCGAGGCGCTTGAATCCGGCGGGATCTCAGCAGAAGTGATCGATCCGCGCACGCTACGACCGCTGGACGAAGAGACGATTCTGGAATCGGTGCGCAAGAGCGGCAAAGTGCTGGTCGTGCACGAGGCGGTGACATTTGGAGGCATCGGCGCGGAGATCGCTGCTACGATCATGGACAAAGCTTTCGATTCTTTGGATGCACCGGTCATGCGTCTGGGAGGGGTGGACGCGCCTATCCCTTACTCTGCTCCTCTTGAGAAGGCGGCCGTGCCTTCCACTGACCAGATTCGGGATGCAGTGTTGCGACTCGTCCGCGGGTGAAGTTTCGGGCTCGTACCCTCGCGCAGCGTCACGCGACCTGGGAGGTTGAGATGCTAGCCACAGAGCTGTACGGCCGTCTTCGCGCTCAAGTAGCGGCCATCCCCATCATGGATAGCCACGAGCACTTGGTGAGCGAAGAGACGCGCCTGCAGCAGCACAATGACCTGTTCCTTTGGTTCACCGACTACATCTTTCTCGAAGGGAGCTACGGCCATTCGGTGATCGCGCGCGACAACGTGGCGCAGGTGCTCGCAGAGAAAGTACAGGCCGGGTACCTGAGTGAGGATGAAGCCGTCGGGATGGCTGGCAAATTGCTGAGGGAGAATGTGCAGCACTTCTTCCGTCTGCCCGACTAGAGCTTGGGCAGACCGGTTTGCCGTAGAGCGGCTCAGCAGCAAGAGGATGTGAGGTGCCAGACGATACCAGCACCAAACCCGTGCGAATCCACTGGGACAGACAGCAATGCAATGGCTGTCTGACCTGCGTCGTGGTTTGCTCGGAGAGGCACACGGGCACGAGTGCGCCCAGCCGCGCCAGGCTCCAGGTGATGGTGGACCCACTTGGAGGCGAAGTCTCGGCAAGGTGGTGCCGGCAGTGCCGCAACGCCCCATGTGCAGAGGCCTGTCCCGAGAAGGCCATTCACTATGACCCACAGGTGCGGGCCTGGCTTGTGGACGATTTGCTCTGTAACGGGTGCGGATCCTGTGTGGAGGCCTGCCCGTTTCAGGCCATACGTTTGGATGTGGTCACGCGCACTGCAACCAAGTGCGACCTGTGCATGGGGGCAACTCGCTGCGTGGAAGCCTGCCCGGCGGGCGCTTTGAGTGTGCGCGGACGCGACAAGGAGAGCTCGTGATGGTGCGCGCGGTGGGAGGTTGGACTGGGCGACTGCTGCGCGTGGACTTGAGCACGGGCAAGCTCTGGACCGAATCGTCGCTCGAACACCTTGAACAGTACGTGGGCGGGAGAGGCTTGGGGGCACGCATTGCCTGGGAGGAGATTCCGCCAGGCATAGGCCCCTTCGACCCCGCGAACCTGCTCGTCTTCGCACCTGGCCCCCTTACCGGCACGTCCGCGCCCAACTCTGGCCGCACCGCGATCAGCACACTCAGTCCGCAAGCGTACCCTTACGAGTGGTGGACTTATTCGAGCGTGGGCGGCTTCTGGGGGCCTCAGCTCAAGTACGCGGGCTATGATGCAGTCATCGTGCGGGGCGAGTCTCCGGAACCTGTATACCTCTGGATTGACGACGAACGCGTGGAGTTGCGGGATGCTGGAGACCTTTGGGGTCAGGGCATACTGGGCACGCAACGCAGTCTGATGGCCGCCCACGGAAAAGACGTACGTGTGCTGGCCATCGGGCAAGCGGGAGAGAAGCGCTGCAGGATTGCCATCATTGCCACCGACACGGGGTCCGCGGCCGGTCAGGGTGGGTTCGGAGCCGTGATGGGCGCCAAGAGGCTCAAGGCTATCGCCGTCAGGGGTACAAAGGGCGTGCCCATTGCGCACCCACAAGAGTTCTCCGACGCCACGCTGCAGATAGCCAAGTCCATCGAAGGCTCGGCTGGAGTGCAGCAGGAACAGTGGCTGGACCCGGACAGGGTGCGCGAATACGGACAGCGCTTTGGCGCTTGCAGCCAGCAATGCTCGGTCAAGCACTGCTACGACTGCCGCTTCTACACCAATATCCCGGGGGTGGTGTATCCTGAGCGACGTTACAGTGGCGCGCTGGTGTGCGAAAGCGGGATGTTCCCTGGCACTCCGGGTTCCTTCTACGACTGGGACATCGGCTTCCAGGCCGGGTTTGAGGTAGCGCAGATCAGCCAGGACTATGGACTGAATCACTGGGAACTGGGCATAGGCATGGTGCCTTGGCTGCGACGCTGCCATCAAGAGGGACTGTTGCCGAGCGTGGATGGACTGGCCTTTGATCTGAACTCCGCCCATTTCTGGGACGCCCTGTTCCGCAAGATTGCGTATCGAGAGGGTCTGGGGGATGCCCTGGCGGAGGGAACGGTGCGGGCTGCCAAGCTGCTCGGAATGGGCGAGAAGTTCTTGCCAGAATTCTTCACAGCCTGGGGCTTCGCCGGGCACTGGGACGGTCGAGGCGATCACGGGAACATGATCGTTTTCCCATTCTGGCTGGTCACTGCGCTGCAGTGGGCGGTCGCTTCGCGCGACCCACTCTCGAGCGGCCACGGCTATGCCGAAAACGTGATGAAGCGCTCGGCTTTGTTCTGTGCCGAGGATTGCCTGGACTGGGAAACGTTGGCTGACGTGGGCGCCAGGGTCTATGGGACGCGCGATGCCGTGCACCCCACCAGCGGCTACAGGGCCAAGGCCTTCCCTGCCGTGTGGGAAGGCCGCCGCAGCGTGATGAAAGACAGCCTGACCCTGGATGACAAAGTGTTCCCGCGTATCTACAGCAAGAACGCCCCCGACCACTTTGCCCGCGCCGGGGACATGGATGGCCCGTCCTTCGAGTATCATATGTTCAGGCTGGCGACCGGGCTGGATCTCAGTGAGGGCGATTTCGAGCGCCTGGCGGAAAGGGCATTCAACCTCGAACGTGCCTTGCACGTGCGCAACTGGAACCGCTCTCGACAACTGGATGAGCAAGTGATCCCGTGTTTCGAGCGCATGGAGAACTGGGTGAACCCCTTCGTCGGAACCAGGCAGAAGCTGGATCGAGCCAGGTTCGCGGCGCTACTGGATGAGTACTATCAGTTGCGCGGATGGGCAGTCGACACGGGACGACCGATGCAAGCCAAGTTGCTGGAGCTCGGATTGGACGACGTGGCGCGAGAGCTTGTCGAGAAGGGCTTGATCTCGTCCTAGACAAGGGCTAGTCGGCCTCACAAGTCAGGAGGCGCTGTGAAGCACAATCTGCTCAAGGATAAGATTGCCGGGAAGGAGGCCGCCATCGGCGCTGCCGTGGGGTTCCCTTCACCGGACTTGTGGATTTACTTGGCTTTGCTGGATTCGAGTGGAACTTCATCGATGCCGTGCACTTGCCCGGGCGACTTGGCCCTGTCCATGGGACTGCCCGGATGTTCGGATGATCTGCGAGTGCAGCAGGCTGTCGCCGAAGGCCAGTGTGTTCAGATGAGCAGGGCATATCGTGATAACAGGGTGAATGCAGGAGCGCGGAACTTGGCGCAATGCTAATATAGAGCATACCCGATGGTAATCATCTCGCAACTATTATCCGGATGCACACCAATTTGACACATAACGACACTCTTTCGCAACTCTTACACGGGAAGCTGATGCCAATCCGGATAGAGACGCGGTCACTCTGGGCCCGAGTGTAGCGGATGCGTCGCTGTGC
>CAYZKS010000144.1:0-8853 GCA_964478725.1 uncultured Anaerolineales bacterium | reverse complement strand
GGGGGTCTCGCTGAACCAGTTCATCCTGTGGGCCGTGGCGGAAAAGGTGGGCATGTTGAGCCAGACGCTGGACGCCCCGGCTTTTCCGGGGATCACTTATCGTCGCGGCGCGTCCGGGCGTCCGACGCCGTTTCTGCGCGGCACGGGCGTCCGCGTGCAAACGCTGGTGATGGAGGTGCAGCGCTGGCATCAGGACGTGGGCCAGGCCGCGGCGGAGCACGAGCTGCCCGAGGCGCGCGTGCGGGAGGCGCTGAGTTTCTATGAAGCGCACCGCTCCGAGGTGGACGCGGCGCTGCAGGCAGAGCGAGTGCTGGAAGAGGCCTGCGAATAGTGGCGCAGCCCATGAGCGACACCGTTCGCATTCTCTTGCTCGCCGACACGCACATGGGCCTGGACCTGCCGCTGAGGCCGCGCACGCAGCGGCGGCGCCGGGGGCTGGACTTCTTGGCGAACATGCGGCGGGCGCTGGAGCCTGCGCTCAAGGGCGAGGCGGACCTGGTAGTGCATGGCGGCGACCTGCTGGACCGCGGGCGCGTGCCGATGGCGGTGGTGGAGATGGCATTGGAGCCGCTGCTGGAGGTGGCGCAGGTGGGCGTGCCGGTATTCCTGGTGCCGGGCAACCACGAACGCGCGCGTATCCCGCTGCACCTGTGGACGGCGCACCCCAACCTGCACATCTTCCGCGAGCCTTGCACCTTCGTGCTGCAGGTACGGGATTGCCGCGTGGCGCTCTCGGGCTTCCCCTTTGATCGCCAGGCGCGCACGACCTTTGCGCAGCGGATGGCGGAGGCGGGGCGCATCGTTGACCTCGGAGAGGCGAGCCTGAACAAAACCCCTCTTACGAGGGAACTACGAACGTCGGACACTCATGCGAGGGAACTGCAAACGGGACGGCTCATTCGTTTATTCGTGAGGAATTTGTTGACGGCTCTTATCCCGTTTTGCGCCTGCTGTGCGTGCACCAGACGGTGGAGGGTGCGCAGGTGGGGCCAGGGAATTTCACATTTCGCGGCGGAGCGGACGTGGTGCGCGGGCGCGATGTGCCGGCGGGATTCGCGGCGGTGCTGTCGGGGCACATCCACCGCCGGCAGGTGCTGACCCACGACTTGAGCGGCCGGCGCATGGCCGCGCCTGTGCTCTACCCCGGGTCCGTAGAGCGCACGGCCTTTGCGGAGCGCAACGAGCCCAAAGGCTATCTACTCCTTGAATTCGCCAGGGAGGAAGATGAAACACGGCCTCGCCCAAGGGATGGCGAGGCGCCCAGTGCGCAGAGAGCACGGAGTGCACTGAGAACAGAAGGGGGAATCCAGACACGGAGCTCGTCTAGGGCGAGCGGCGATAGGCGGCTTCTCATCACAGAGGCGGACGGCGCGTCAGATGCCCGTGACCAGTCCTCCTGCCCGGAGCGCGAGGCAGCACCTGGCCTTCGCGATGAACCTAGTGCCCCTTCTGAGCTCCGTGGCCTCTGTGTTCTCCGTGTTTCATCATTTGCTCTGAGGGCGGAGTTCCGGGAGCTGCCGGCGCGGCCGATGGTGAGCCTGACGCTGCAGACCGAGGGACGGAGTGCGGCGGCGCTGGGGCAGGAGCTGCGCCGGCGGCTGGATGCATTGCCGCCTGATGCCGTGGTGCGCATCGGGCTGCGCGGCCCGCCCACTCCGGAGGCGCTGAGCGTGCTGACTGCCGCGCGCCTGCGCGAATGGGCGCCGGAGAGCATGAACGTCTCGGTGGCAGGGAGCGTGTTCCGGAAAGGTGGCTCCGCGAACACGCACAGCCGCCAAATCAGATCCCCTGACTCAGCCCCATGATGCGGCCGCACAACGGACCTGGGTGATCTGATGCAGTTGCACGAATCACTGGAGATAGGGCGGCTGAAAGGCAGGGAAAGGGATGGCAATCATCAGGATGACAGAACGCGAACTGGTCAAGTACCTGGATCAGACCAATGTGACCCAAGAGGCCAACAAAAAGGAAATGCGCAGGGTTATTCAGGAGGCGAGGAAACATGGCTTCTGGGGCATGGCGATCTTGCCCGCGTGGGTGCCGCTTGCTGTCTGCATGCTCGAAGGCAGTGACACGCATATTGTCGCCGCGATTGATTTCCCTATGGGGACATTGCCCACAGAGCAGAAGGTCAAACAGGTGCAATGGGTGACGCAGAATGCCCCCGCGGGGGCCGAGTTCGACACGGTGCTTAACAGGACCTGGCTAAAGGCCGGAGAGTACGAGCGAGTGCGCGAGGACATCCTTGCGGTGGTAGAAGCGGCCAAGGGGCATACGGTCAAGTCGATCATCGAGATGCCGGATCTGACACGTGACCAAGTCGTGATCGCGTGCCTGCTGTCCGAACTCGCCGGCGCGCACTATATCAAGACGTCCACCGGGTTCAAGGGATTCCCTTTCATGCGCCCATCGACTGCTGAGGATGTACGACTGATCAAGAGCGTCGTCGGCGATCGCTTGAAGGTAAAGGCCGCAGGCGGTATATCTACAGTAGAACAAGTTTTGGCCCTCATCGAGGCGGGTGCAAGCAGGATCGGGACCAGCTCGGGGGTCGCGATCGTGCAGGGCTTTCGCAAGCTTAAGGTAGTCGTCTAGTCATCTTCGAACCGTCAACTGCAGCCCGGCCGCTGCTGTCTCTTCAGAAACTCCACCAGGATCGGATTCACCACTTCCGGCTGCTCATAGTGCGGGACGTGGCCGGCGTCGTCGATGGCGTGAAACTCGGCATGCGGCATGGCGGCCAGCACCTTCTCGTGCACCGGGAAGGGGATGGTCTTGTCGAGGCGGCCCCAGAAGAGCAGGGTGGGCCGCTTCTGTTCACCCACGCGATAAAAGACTGCGCTCTGCTCGCGCAGCACGTCGCTGCGCAGGGTGGAGAGGATGGCGGCGCGGAAGCCGACAAAGTGCGTCTGGGGCAGGTACATGCTCCTGTAGTGGGTGAAGCGTTCAGGATGCACAAAGTCGTTGCCCTGCGAGTTCACCATCTGGCTCTGAAAGAGAAGGTCGAACAGGCGCTCGCCCAGCCAGGGCAGGCGCAACACGTCTTTCAGCGGGCTGGTGGGGAAGGGCATGCCCGCGGGATCGATGAGCACGAGGCGACGCACGCGCTCCGGGTGGCGGTCGGCAATGGTCACGGCGATGGGCCCGCCCATGGACAGGCCCACCACGTCCACAGGCTGGGTCAGGGCCAGCGCGTCCAGCAGGCCCAGCAGTTGGCGGCGAAACAGGTCCAGATTGTACTCGGTGTCGGGGCGGTCGGAGTAGCCGCGGCCGAACAGGTCGAAGCGCAGCACGCGCAGGCCGGCGGCGGTCAGGCCCGCGAAGGTGGGGTCCCAGACGTAGTAGGGCACGCTGAAGCCGTGGATCAGCACCACCGCCTGGGCATCAGGAGGGCCGCCCAGCTCATAGTGCGTGACCCCCTCGGGCAGGGTCGCAAACCTGCCCGGCACGCCCTGGCGGGCGGCCGCGTCCAGCACGCGCTCTTCACCGTGGAAGCGGTATGGCATGTTCATCTCCTCTACGGCAAGATCTCCGACCAGGCAACCCCGGCAACGACTCGTGGTGTCGCGGCACACTCCAGCACATCAAGCTTGACTGCGGCTGAAGCTGCGACGGCCGGCCAGAATTGCGCCCAGGCAAGCCAGCATCGGCAAGCCGACAAAGATGCCTATCTCATAGCCCTGCAGCGGCAGGCCTGACAGCGCCTGCGTCTCGGTGGGGGCAAACTGCAGCCAGGCGAGCAGGTCGGGCCATGACGTGCGGGCAAAGGTCACGAGCCAGGTGCTGGCGAGCACGGCGTAATAGAGGATCGAGCCCCACCAGGCCCACCTGCGCTGCTCCCACGTGCCCCACAACAACAGCCCCAGGATCAGCACCGCCGCGTCTGTAAGGTAAAAGCCGTCCAAGCCGCCGACCAGCCTGCCAAAGAGCGGGAAGAGCCCACGGAACAACAGCGGCACGTGCAGGGCCAGCAGGAAGAACAGGTCCAGGAGGCAGATCACCAGGATCACCAGCGGGCGGCTTTCAAGGGTGCTGGATTGCAGATCGTGCGCCTCGAAGGTGCGGCGCACGTCTTTTCCCCCGTAGAAGCGCATCCCCAGCCAGGGCAGCAAGAAGTAGGACGCGGCCAAGAGGGCGACAAAGACGCCAAAGCCGGCCAGGGAAAAGTCCTTGACCGAAACGGTCATGAAGAACAGCACGACCAGCAGCGGCAGGCCCAGCAGCATCCAGGTCACGAGCAGGGCCAGGGTGAGACGCCGCACCCAGCGGCGCAGGCGCAGGTGGCCGTAGCCCAGGACCAGCAGCACCGCGGCGGCCAGGTAGTAAGCCGCGACCTGCAGGGCGATGTTGCCGAACATGAAGGAGCCGAAGCGGAAGCCCGGGAAGTGGAAGCGGCCGCCCTGCGAGAAGAGGTAGAAAGCGTACACTTCGACCGGCCCGAGAAAGGCACAGCCGGCACCGGCCAACAGCATCACTAGCCCAAGAGTTATCAAGAAGAGGCGGCGGTCTCGATAGTCCATGCTGGCGTTATCTCCTTCTGCGCAAATCACCCTCAACACGCACGCTACATTCCGCCATACATAGATTATCTATGTACATATACAACAATAGCGCATTGTGCCACCCTTGTCAAATCGGGTATCGCTTCCAAGGTGTGTTGGTGACTTGTGCTGGGCAGCAAGAGGTGTGAGATGCGGGCGTCGAGACATCATCTGCTCCGCGCATGCGCCTCCGCCTCGGACAGTTCCTATCTTAGGACAACCGGCAGGAAGATGGGACGCAGTGTGGCGCCGACGCTGATCAGCACGCTGGCGCTGGCGCGGTGGCCTACGCGGTCTGCGCCCTGCAACGTGATCAGGTGCGAGCCCTGCCCGAGTCCGCTCACGGCCAGCCTGCGGCCGGTGCCCAGGGCCCCCTGACGGTCCGAGCTCCAACTCAGCGCCGCCTCGGCCAGCAGGCCATCCTCTGCATCGTAGCCTTCGCCCACCAGGACTATCTGCTGCTCCAGCGTGTACTGGCTGCCCGAAGTAGGCGAGATGATCAGCACTTCAGGGGCTTTGTCGACCACGCTGAAGGTGGCATCGGAGCTGTCCTGGGCCGTGTTCACGCCGTCGCAGGCCAGCACGCGCACAAGCGCTTGCGTGCTGCCGGGCACCGCGCTCAGGTCCAGTGCGAACTGGCTGGCCGCGAGCTCGGTGACGATGGTCTGCCAGGTCTGCCCCCCATCGGCGCTGTAGAGCAACGCATAGGCCAGCGCATCGCCGTCGGCGTCGCTGCCCTGCCAGCGCACCGTGGCGTGAGAGCCCTGCAGCACCTCGCCGCCGTTGGGATAGAGCATCTGCACGCTGGGCGCATGCGCGCTCACCGCTTTGGAGGCCACCTCGCGACCCTGGAAACGCACGACAACGCGGGCGGCGCCCTCGCTCCAGGGCACGGTTTCGATGATCGAGGCGTGCACCTCCTCGCCCAGGTCGGCTTCGGTGTCGGCCTTGGGGGTGAAGGGGTAGCTCGCCAGCGTGCCGCCTGTGCTGTTGAGCAGCGCCAGCACCCAGTCGTTGCTGGGAGTGGGCGGAGGAGGTGCGGGGATGTCGCGCAGACGGTAGAGCGTACCAAGCTCGGCCGTGCCTCGCGTCACGTTGGCGTGGCCAAAGACGGCCAGGTACTCTGCAGCCGCCAGCGGGTGCGCCCCAGCCGGAGAGAGGTCCTCGGGCACCACGCCCTCCCGCAGGCCAAGATAGGTGATGTCGGAGACCCACTCCCAGTCGCAGTAGGTCATCAGGTCCTCCCAGTCGCCGTCGTAGACCTGACGCAGCTCGGTGTCCCAGCCCATGAAGCGGTTGGGGTCGGCGGCGGGCCCTCCGATGCGCCCATCGTCGTACTGGTCCACCGCGCCGGCCTCGCAGCCGCAAGCACCGCCGCAGGCGGCCGAGCCGCATGCGCCGCAGGGCGGGGGTTGTGTGCCGCGCGTGTGTGAGCGGCCGTGAGAATGGCCGAGCTCATGCGCGCCGTACCAGTCGCCGTAGCAGCCGTCAAAGTCCCAACCCCAGTCGCTGGAGCCGGTGGGGCCCGAGGCGACAAAGTGGTCGGCGCTGCAGCCGCGCATAAAGCCGTCGCTGTCGGCCACCATGCCGTAGTAGCGCCAGCCCGCGGGCGATCCGTCCAGCAGGCGCTGCGCGGCCAGGGCGTTGTTGACTGAGCCGCACCCCGCCAGCGCAGGGGTGATAGCGCGCGTCCAGCTCAGGGTGTTGATGCGCCAGTCCACGTTGGGCACGGGGTAGGCGCGGCGCAGCCACGAAACCAGCATAAAGGCGTCGTCCCAGCTAGCCTGGTGTGTGATGCCTGTGGCCGAGTCGGTGAACTGCAGGCGGTAGATGCGCACCTTGGTGGGCGGCGACTCGGTCAGCGTCACATCTACACACAAGCTGTTGTTGCCATAATCTCTCTCTCCGATCAGGTGGTCCGGGTTCAAGTCGAAGCACACGCGCAGGTCTCCCGCTCCGAGCAAGCTGGGAGGGATCTCGACGAAGAAGCTGTGGTCCACGTTGGCGCGGTCTGGCGCAGAGCGTACGCTGATGCGCCCTCCAGCGTTGTCGGCGGCGACGGGTCCGGTCCGGTGGCCGTCGCGCCAGAAGTTGAACTGGCCGAGCACGTTGGCGTGCAGGCCTGAGGAGGAGCGCACGTGGGCGCGCACGTAGGTGCGCTTGTCCGCCACCAGCGGCACCGAATTGCTCAAGTCCTGGATAGCCTGCGTGACCTCGAGGGCGTCAACGCTCAGGTCGATGCTGGGAGTGGGCGTGATGGACGGAGTACGCGTGCGGGTGGGGGTGGATGTGCGCGTGGCCGTGCGCGTGGCCGTGGGAGTGGCGCTGCGGGTGGGGCTGGGCAGGCGCGTCACGGTGCCCGTGGGCGTGTTCGTGCGGGTGGGCGAGACCGTGGCAGTGCGGGTGCGGGTCGGCGTGCGAGTGCGCGTGGGCGTGTTGGTGCGCGTGGGAGTGGGCGTGCCGTAGTTGATGATCAGGCGCGCGTCGTAGGTGTTCTCGCGGCTGTCGAAACCGCGCCAGTTGCAGACGGCCTCGTTGTTACTGATGAGCAACAGGCCGTGGTTGGTGCGCGTGCCGCGATGCCATTCCTGCACCAGGGTGCTGGCGTCAAAGCTGCACCAGTTGCCGGGAGCGACCGCCACTGCCGTGGTGACGTAGGCCCCGGCATTGCCGGGCTGGGTGTTCCAGGTGACGGCCATTTCATCCCAGGCCGAGGTGGCGCGGTACAGGCCAATGGTATTGGCGATTGTCCCTGCGGCGTAACGCTGATAGACCTGCAAAGTGGCATTGATCACCACCTGGCCCGCCGGGATGGCCGACAGGTCAAAGCGCAGCAGCGCGCGGCCCACGTCCGGGAACTCCTGGCCGGGGCAGGCGCTGGAGCCAACGGCCAGAGTGGTGTCTCGTCCGTAGTTGGTGGTGCGAAAGGAGAGGTTGACCCAGGCATCAGCCACCGGGTAGAGCTGGATGGTACCGGCGGCCGAGAGTGGGTCAGAGCTCGATGCGTGGCCTGGATTCGCTGCGGACATGGGTGGCAGCGCCAGGATGCCAAGGGCCGTCAACGCGAGGGCAAGAACGAGTGCACGGCGTGGGAGGCGACGAATGCGCATGGGGGCCTCCTTTCGGCAGTCGTGATAGTGCCATTGTAGCAGATGTGCGGGGCTTGTCAAGGCGCTGGACGCCAAGAGGCCTCCCGGATTCTGCCCTTTGCCCAGACTTGTCATGGGAGAGCGTGGATGGAGCTACTCTCCTAGCCCTGCCAGGAAGAGTTCAGCGAGGCGGACGTCTTCCTCGTCAGGGCTGCGGCCCACGGCGCAAGGAAGCGCGGACAGGACGGTCGGTCGCTCGGGGCCAAACTGGTCCACGGCGCTGCCGATGACGCGCAGTTGCGCCGCCCAGGCCTCCAGCTCGCTGCGTGGGGTGGGCTGCGGCTTGTGCGCCTCAACGTACCAGGCCGCGCCCAGGCCCAGCACGCGCTCCAGCAACGGGAAGAGGCGGGCAGTGGTGTAGTAGGGCGGGTCGGCGTGCAGGTTCTCGTACAGGCAGTCGCCGAGGAAGGCCACACCGTCCTCAGGCACGTGCACCACGCAGGAATCGGACGAGTGGTCGCCGCCCATGTGCAGGAGCTGGCAAGTGACCCCGCCGAGGTCCACGTGCAGCTCGTCGCTGTAGGTGACGTCGGGCGGGCGGATGCGCAGGCTGGAGCGATCGGGCCACTCGGCCTTCAAGTGCACACGGCAAAAGTCGATCTCCAGCCCCTCTTCTACGCGACGATCGATCTCCTCATCGCTCCAGCCCCAGCCGGCCATTTCCACCAGCCTGGCGCGCGTCGCGGTGTGCGCCAGGGCCGGGACGTCCAGCCCCTGCAGGCCAAAGGTGTGGTCCCAGTGCCAGTGCGTCAGGGCCACGTAGCGCGGCCCCGCCTGAAAAACGGCGGGACGCAACGCACGCGGCCCCGCCTGAGAAACGGCGGGACGCGAACTACGCGGCGGCCCCGCGCCGACGGTCGCCAGTCCCTCCAGGAACAGCCGCACGTGGGAGGGGGAGTTGCCCGCGTCTACCATGAGCGTGGCGCGCTGGCCGACGACAGCGCCGAGCACGGGGCGGTCGGTGTGCTCTTCGGGCGGTGTCCAGTGGACGTGTGGGGTGAGCTGCTGCAAGCCGGGCCTCCTGGATGGAACGGATGGTGCCAGCATACTGCCGTGTTTTGGCGGGGAGTGCAAATGGGCCCCTCACCCCGACCCTCCCCCCTGGACAGATGGGGGGAGGGTCGGGGTGAGGGGCCCATTTGCACTCCCCGCCAAAACACGGC
>CAYZKS010000143.1:0-8900 GCA_964478725.1 uncultured Anaerolineales bacterium | reverse complement strand
CTTGTCCACCAGCGGATGAGCCGTGTCGTTGTCCAGCCAGATCTTCAGATCGTGGCTCCCGCTACCGCTGAGTGTGACCTTGCCACCGGCGCAATCTGCGCTCACCACCGGATGGCACTGCAGCACCGGCGAGGCCAGCACTTCCTCTCCAAGTTCTTGTGCCTGCGCCGCTGGCACCAGTAGCATCTGCACTATGATGCCCACAACCGCCGCCAAACGCATCCACCTGCCAAGGCTTCTACGATTCACTCTCCGCCACATGTTTCCTCCCTGCTCTCCCTTCTTCGGATATTCGCTTGGATATTGCCAATCGGCCCAATCACTACCTGAGCAACGCTTTCGCTTCACCATCACTCTAGCGCACGGGCGTATCGAGCCAGTTACTTCTATGTGTACATTCGATAACACTTCCGTGGAGCCCAACCAACCATTCCACTCCAGCGCCCGGAGCGTGCCTGCGCTTTTGTGTGGGACGCTCGCCCTTTAGCGCTTCGTGCCAGCCTATGCATGCGTGCTTGCAGCCTGGGCGGGGTCCCAAGGCCGTCTCGCCGCTCTAGGGTAACCAGGCGTTACCCGGGTGACCAATCCGTGGCGCATGGGTGCACAGCAAGTGCGCCTCGGCACGCAAAACAAAAGAGCAAGTCCGAAAGCAGGTTGCTTTCAGGCTTGCTCGTGCGGGCAGAGACGTTCGTAGCTCAGCAGGTCACGTATTCAATTCAGGCGCAGCAGCGAACTTTTCGTACCTCTTGGCGCTTCTAGGCCAGCGGATTCACAAAGCGATAGCCAATGCCACGCTCCGACAGGATGTAGACTGGCTTCTCCGCATCGGCCTCGATCTTGCGGCGCAGCCGGTAGATGAACAGCTTCACATAGTCAAGGTCATCCGCGTACTCTGCGCCCCAGATCTTCTCCAGGATCTGGCGGTGCGTGAGCACACGCCCGACGTTTTCTGCCAAAAGCAACAACAGACGCAGCTCGGTAGGAGTCAGATCGATGTGCTTGCCGCTGCGGGTTACCATCAGACGGTCAGCGTCTATCACCAGGTCTTCGTTGGCGAACAGGATTCCAACCTTCTGGGGCTTGCCGGCGCGGGCTCGGCGCAGCACCGCATCAACGCGCGCCTCCAGCTCTTTCAGACTGAATGGCTTGACCACATAGTCGTCAGCCCCCAGCTTCAGGCCCTTGACGCGCTCGTCTTCCTGCACGCGAGCAGTGAGGATGACGATGGGCACATCCGACAATTCTCGTATGCGCCGGCACACTTCCCAACCATCCATCTTGGGCATGGCAATATCCAGAATGACCACGTTGGGGCGCTCGTCATACAGCTTCTGCAGCCCCTCCAGACCATTCCTGGCCACCAGGACCTGCCAGCCCGCTCGGGAGAAGTACAGCTCCAGCGCCTTGACGAGGTCTGTATCATCCTCGACGATCAGCAGCCGCCCCTTGTCAGCCATGTATGTCTCCTTCCAAGCCGTGCCACTGCAAACCGGACACTCGCTGCCCATATTCTACTACTATGTAACAATTTTGTCCAGTTGAGGTTGGCTCACATTGGGAACTGTCACCGTGAAACAACTGCCCTTGCCAAGAGTGCTCTCGACGTCGATCTGCCCGCCGTGGGCAAGCACGGCTTCGCGCGCCAGCGCCAGCCCAAGGCCGGTGCCCTGCACTTCTGACGGGCTTCCCGATGCCACTCGAAAGAACTTGGTAAAAAGGTGCGGGATGGCGTCTCTCGGGATGCCGATACCGTCATCGGTCACGGAAAACCTGATCCCGCGCTCATCCTGCCATACCTTGACGCGCACGCTGCTGTCGTCGTGGCTGAACTTGACCGCATTGCCCACCAGGTTCTTCACCACGATTCTCATCAGGTCCCGGTCTGCCTGCAACGTGCCTAGCCCAGGTTCGGCTTCCACGGCAATCTGTATGCCTCGACGCTGCGCCTGGACTTGAAGCATGCCTACCACTTCGCTAACTAGCTGCTCCAATTGCAGTGGCTCACGCCTGAGCGTCAGCCGCCCCGATTCCAGTCGCGACAGGTCCAGGAAGTCGTTGATCAGAGACGTAAGGCGGTCCGTTTCCCGATCAATCACTTCCAACCATTCACGGTATTGATCGGTCTCGGGCACACTGCCCAGCAGCAGTTCCGTGTAGACCTTGATGGACGCCAAAGGCGTGCGCAATTCATGCGACACGTTGGCTACGATACTCGACTTGAGGCGGTCGATCTCCTTGAGCTTGGTGATGTCCATGATGCTGAGCAGGTAACGGCCGCCAAGCTGTCCCGTGTTGGGCAAGGGGGTCACGCCCAGAAGGATGTCCTTGGTGCCTCCATGCACGGGAAGCGTTGTTTCTACAGGCGGCACTTTTTCGCCCGTCTCGATGGCCTTGAGCAGTGGGCTGCCTGGGCCCGCCAGCTCTGCCCCAAAGACATCGCTCAGCCTCTTGCCCAGCGTCTCTCCGGCAGAGTAGCCTGTAAGCTGTTCGGCACCGGCGTTGAGTGACACCACGCGCAGGCCGTGGTCCACCACCAACAGACCGCTAAAAGTCTGTTCCAGGATGACCTCGAGCTCAGCCTTGCCTTGTATGGTTTGCTGGTAGAGGCGTGCGTTTTCGATGGCGATCGAGATCTGGTTGGCAACGGTCTGCGCCAGCTCCATTTCCTCGTCCGTGAAGACCCTTTTCTCGTCGGTGGCGTCGAGGCCAATTGTTCCTACGACCTCATCCCTCAGCAGAAGCGGCACGAGCAGGATGGACTTGACGCCGCGCTGCACCATCAACTCTCGGATGCTGGCGAGCATGGGATCGTGCTGCGCATCTTCGATGGCGAGAGGGCGTTTCGTGACCATGATGCGTTCCGCCGACAGATTGCCTCGCACGGGGATGGTGACGATGTTCGTGCCAGAGCGCTGTGGATACTCGGCCAGCAGGCGCCCGGACTTGTGTTCCTCGTCAAAGAGCACGACGCCGCACTGAGACACCCCAAACGCCTGCGGCAGGCCGGTCACGGTGGTGCGCAGGATTTCGGACAGGTTCAACGTCGCTGTGACAGCAAGGGAGATCTGATAGAGCAGAGCCAGCCGCTGCGCTCTGACCTGCAACTGCTCGAACAGCCTGGCGTTCTCGATTGCGGCAGCGGCCTGGCTGCCGATGGTCATGGCCAGATTGATCTGCTCCCGTCCGAAGCGCTTTCCAGGCTGGATCTGGTCCAGAGCCATTGCACCCGTGACGCGATTGCGCGCAAGCAAGGGCACCAGCAGTAGGCTGCGGACCGCAAAGGGGGCAATCCAGTCCCTGGGCAATGCGGCGATTTCGCGTTCGCCCAGCAAGAGTGGCAGCCGATCGCGCAGCATCGGCTGCAGCGCGGGCACTTCATTCAGTCGTTGCACATAAGTGCCGCGACGGAACTGCTCCCACAATTTGTCGTCGCTTGTGCCGGATGCGTATTGCGACATCAGCGGAAGAATGCGCTGCTCCTGCTCATCCAGCAGGAAGATGCTGCAGCGATGCGCCCCGCAAGCTTCAGCAGTGCGCTGTGCGATCAGCTTGAGCAGCGGGGTGAGCAGCAGGGTTGAGCCGCTGGCCTGGGCGATGTCCAGCAGCAGCAGTGACTCGTCCAGGCGCTGCTGCTCGGCGCCGCGCAGGCGCGCGTTCTCGACCGCCACCACCGTCTGACTAGCAATGGTTTCCAGCTCCTGCCTCTCGTCGGCGGTGTAGTTCAAGAGCGAGAGCTTCGGCCCCGCTATAAACACACCCACCAGCTTGTCCTCGGTGTGCATCGGAACGAACAACTGGGGTTCGAAGCGCTGTACCAGGTCCGCATCGGGGTTCTGCACAGCATAGGCCTGCATCTGCTCGTCAATGTCCGCACGCAGCAATGGCTTGTGCGCGCCGGCCAGCGCCACCACGACAGGGTGATCGGGCCGCCAGCGCATTTGGGGCACAGACCCTGGGAGCCCCTTGGCCGTCACCAGTTGGAAGTCACCCGTGTCCACAGCCTGTAAGAAAATGCCAGCGCGCTCGATCTTCATGGAGGCCGTGACTTCCTCTACGATCAGCTCGGTGAGCGCCTGCGGGTCCATGATGGTACCGGTGGTGGTCGCCAGGCGCAGGAGCAGGCGCTGCATCTCATACTGCTGCGGGAAGACCAGTCGGTTCACGACGGTTTGTGCAAAACGTCGCAACGGCGGGAAGAAGAGCGTCAGCAGCACCACTAGCCCTGCGACCAACCACAGCACCCACACTCCTTGCTGGATGATCCACCTTCTCAGCACCAGGAAGTTGAGCACGTATCCGCCGCCCACGACCGCAATCAGCACCAGGTACGTCAGCAGCTGCCTGAGCGCAGGGCTCACGTCGAACAAGCGGTAGCGCAGAATGCAGTAAGTGAGGATCAGAGCATTGACGACACTGCCCGCAATGTCCAAAGGAAACACACGCAGGGCAGGCAGTTGGGTAGCCATGCCACCCACCACCGAGTAGGCTGCGCCGATCAGTATGTAGCGGATCTTGCTGCGCAGGTCCGGATCTCTCGTATCGTGGTAACGCTGCTGCAGAGCTTGCACTGCCAGCCAGAAGAACGCCGCACCCCAAGGCAGCACCAGCGCGTATGCCAGGGGGCCTTGCTGCACATAGAACTTGAACTCGACCAGACGCGCGCTGGACACGATCCAGTTGGTGAAGAAGGCGAGCAGGACGAAGAACGCATACAAAGCATAGCCCGCGTGGAGACGGCGATCAGGCGTTTGGATGCCCACGTACTCACGCACAAAGTGGTAGAAGGTGATGGGCAG
This sequence comes from uncultured Anaerolineales bacterium, assembly GCA_964478725.1. Taxonomy (GTDB): domain Bacteria; phylum Chloroflexota; class Anaerolineae; order UBA2200; family UBA2200; genus CAYZKS01. The sequence goes on along the minus strand of CAYZKS010000143.1, from coordinate 4,104 downwards.
GCCCATGCAGCCAGCGGCGAGGATCCTGGCCCAAAGCATGGGGTCGCCCGCAAACAGACGGAGGCGGCCAGCGAACGAGGCGAAGCTCCAGGTCAGCATGCACAGCAAACTGAGAGCCAGGGTGCGATTGACGCGGCTGCGGTAGTTCGCCGCGAGCGTCACCGCCAGTAGGCTCAAGTACAGTATGGAACCGGCCAACGGCACAATGAAATAGGATGACAGCATCCTGGATACCCCGAGGGAAGACGCCCCGTCTGGTTGGTCCCTCTCCCCTACCCTACGCAAGTATACCACATCTGCCCCGTATTTGCAAGTTTATAGTTACCAATTCGAAACATTGCCGGGCAAAAATGCCTCAAAGTTGCAGACTAGTGTCTTCGCGCGGGGCACACACTACCTGTAGGGGTGACTGCGGGCTCTTCAGGCAAAAGAGGGGTAGCTAAATGTCGCGGCGGCCTTCCAGGGCCTGGGCAAGCGTGACCTCGTCCGCGTACTCCAGATCTCCGCCGATAGGCAGGCCGCGCGCCAGTCTGGTCACACGGATGCCAAGAGGAATGATCTGTCTGGCGATGTACATGGCGGTGGCCTCGCCTTCCAGATTGGGGTTGGTGGCCATCAGCACTTCACGCACCGTCCCGGATCTTGCGCGCACCAGAAGCTCGCGCACGCGCAGCTCTTCAGGGCCAATGCCATCCACGGGAGAGATCGCCCCATGCAGGACATGGTACAAGCCATGGTACTGTCTGGTGCGCTCGATGGCAAGCACGTCGAGCGGTTCCTCCACGACGCAGATCTGCGATGCATCGCGACTCGCATCGCTGCACACGGAGCAGGGGCTGCTTTCAGCGATATTGAAGCACACAGCGCAGACGACGGTGTGTTCTTTCACCTGCCGGATAGCTTCGGCCAGAGCGAGGGCCTGTTCCGCCGGCGCGCGCAGCAAGTAGTACGCCAGCCGCGAACCGGTCTTGGGCCCCACGCCGGGTAGGCGGCACAACTCCTCGATCAGTCTCGTGACGGCCTTGGGGGTAGCTGACATCACATCAGCCCAGGCAGATTGAGCGCGCCGGCCAGCGGCGACATCTTCTTCTCACTCAGCTCGCGCGACTGCTTGATGGCCTGATTGACCGCCGTGACAATCAGGTCCTGCAACATCTCCACATCTTCAGGCCGCACCGCCTCGGGATCAATGTGCACTGTACGCACTTCCTGTTGTCCCGTCATGACCACAGTCACCGCACCACCTCCCACCGAGGCCGTTACCGTCTCTTGCGCCAGTTCCTCCTGCGCTTGCAGCATCTGAGACTGGAGTTGCTGCACCTGTCTTAGCATATTGCTGCTGGAAGGCGGCTGATAACGCATCCGTCCTCCCTTGCCCTTGCTGCCCATCCTGACCTCCCCGCCGCTACTGCACGTCGATCACTTTGGCTCCGTAGCGCGCAATGGCCTCATTCACCACAGGGTTTCCCAGCAGCCTTTCCCGGCGGCTTGCTTCTGTATCGCGCTCCTTGGCCTGCCGATCACCCTCGCACAACGCGGTCTTGACGCGATAGGCTCGCTGTGTGATCTCCCTCAGAGCGTCTTCCGCCACCACCCGGTTCTTGCTCTCGTCCATCCTGTCCTTGTGGAAGCTATGGTAGAAGCCCAAGGTGACCACATCCTTCTCCACTGAGACCGGCTCACAGGACTTTAGCAGGGCCTCGACTGAGCGACTGCGCGGCCGGACCGCCTGCAAGAACGGGCCCCAATTGGCCTGGAGCCATTCCAGAGTGATTTCTGTGGCGCCGGCGCTCTGCACCGGCGGCTCAGTCTGAGGGCCGGGAGAGGCCAAAGGCTCTGCAACCTCAACAGCGGGCTCCCGAGGCGGCACTGCGGAGGCGGCACCCAGCGTTCGTCGCGCGCCACTCTCCGCATCGAATGCCGAGGGCGGCGGCGCTGCCGGTGGGGCAGACGGCATGATCGGGCGTACGCCAACAGGTCCTTTGTCGGGCAGGGGCTCCGTTTCGGGCAAGGCAGTGGATTCCACCAGAGCAAGCTCCAGTGGCAACTGGCCCCGCAGTACCGACTTGAGCTGGTTAGCCGCCTCGTTGAACTTGCGCAAGGTCTCCAACAGCCTGCGCAACGAGAAGGCTTCCGCCTGCGCGTTCATCACACCCAGAAGCTCCGGAGTCACAGCCAGCAGGGCGGCGCTGCCGTTCTTCAGCAGCAGCAAACCGCGCAAATGCTCCAAGACCTCCCGCGCAAGCTGGCGCGGCTCCACCCCAGCATTCAGGCCCTGGTCGATCCAATGCAGGCCGGCGCTGACGTCCCGCGCCGCAATTGCGGCAACGATTCCAGAAATGACTTCTTGCGGAGCGGTGCCCAGCACCCTGTGCACCTGGTCCAGGGTGATCTCCTCTGACCCGTACGATACGAGCTGATCCAGCAAGCTCTCGGCATCGCGGAAACTGCCGGCGGCATAACGCGCAATGGCATCCAAGGCCTCAGGCGCTGCGCGCACTTGTTCTCCCACACAGATGCGCTCCAGCTTCTGCCGCAGGCTCGGCAAAGGCACACGTCGAAAATCAAAGCGCTGGCAGCGCGAGAGCACGGTCAGGGGAATGCGGTGAGGCTCAGTTGTGGCCAGCACCAGGATGGCATGCGGCGGTGGCTCTTCCAGCGTCTTGAGCAGGGCGTTGAAGGCGGGGTCCGTCAGCATATGTACTTCATCAATCACGTAGACCTTGTAACGACACTCGCCCGGCGAGAAAGCGATCTTTTCACGTAGGGCGCGAATCTCATCTATGCCGCGATTGGAGGCGCCGTCGATCTCGATCAGGTCCAGCGCGCGTCCCTCGTTGATGCTGCGGCAGATGGCGCAACGATTGCAGGGCTCGCCATTCTGGGGATCCAGGCAGTTCACCGCCTTGGCCAACACGCGCGCAGTGGTAGTCTTGCCTGTGCCACGCGGTCCAGCCAGCAGGTAAGCGTGACCAATGCGGCCAGCGCGCAGCGCATTCAGCAGAGTCTGCGTCACGTGCTCCTGGCCGATGATTTCGCCAAACGTCTGAGAGCGCCAACGGCGGTACAGCGCCTGAGTCGCCATCCCTACCTCCTTGCGAGTGCCCATAGTTTAGCGCTGATGACGCCCAAATGCAACCGACGAGCCGAGCAGAGCCTCTACCTCCTCAGCCAACGCACCACGACGGCGGATCGCAGGGGGATGCGCAGTCAGATCCACAACCGTAGAGGCCACTCCGCCAGGGCAGCGACCGCCGTCCAGCACCAGCCCAACCCGGCCGCGCAGGTCTCGCACCACCTCCTCGGCGGTCAGAGCTTCTGGTCTGCCCGAGAGGTTCGCGCTCGTCGCGGCCAGAGGCATGCCCAACGACGAGATCAGTTCCAGCGTCACTGCATGCGCTGGTAGCCTCAGCGCCACGGCTCCGGTACCTGCGGTGAGCAGTTCCAGGACTGTGGCAGCTTTGGGGAGCACCAGCGTCACCGGCCCTGGCCAGAACCTCTGCATCAGCCGCCAGGCAAGTTCAGGCACGTCGCGGGCAACGCGCTCAACATCCTCGACTCGAGCGATCAGAAGCGGAATAGCTTTCTGGTGGTCACGTCCCTTGATTTCGTACAGCTTCTCAACGGCGGCAACCATCCCGCTGTGCGCCCCCAACCCATACACCGTGTCGGTAGGCAGCGCCACTACCTCACCTGCCTGCAAGGCCTGTACCGCCCGCGCCACGTTCCTGGGATCAGAGGCAGGCAACACGATCATCTCAGGCATCTGTTTCCGCCAGGACGAAGCGTTTGATGGGCTCGGCGGCACCATCCCGCTGCATGGGCGCAGCAAGGTAACGTGCAGCTTGTCTGACCCTGGGAGCGGCGTTGCCGACAGCCACACCCAACATGCCGGCCAGGATGGCCAGAGTCTGCCCCTTGGAGACGGCCTGAATGGCTCCATCCAAATCGAGCGCCAGCAAACGGGCTACCAAGCATCTCTTCTTTCTGTGTCTTTCCCCGCAACCTCGACAGCGCAGAACCAGGGCTGAGCGGTGCGCACCGCGCAGAGACCACATGCATTCTGGCTGCGGCAAGCGTTCGCTGCGTGAAGATGGGGACAAG
>CAYZKS010000142.1:4211-8974 GCA_964478725.1 uncultured Anaerolineales bacterium | reverse complement strand
GTATTCGGGCGTGGCGCCGGAGCTGGAATTGGAGTTCGCCTGATGCACAGGGCTGAGCAGGAGTCTTGCAGCCGGCTTTCCTTTTCTGTGGAGGCGTGATGTGGAAGCGTTGCGCTGTGTGCGGGAAGGTGTTCGAGGCGTATCATCCGCGTCAGCAGTTGTATTGCAGCAGGGCGTGCAAGAATGCGGCGTGGCGCAACCGCTATCGTAAAGCCCGCGGCTTGGGGCTTGCGCCTGCGCGCAGCAAGCGGCGGCCGGCTCGGAAGATGAGCTACTTGGGCTATGTGCGCAAGTTGGTGGAGATGGCATGAGGCGGCTGGGACTGTGGGCGTATCGGGTGGCTTTTGTGGTTGCGCGTGAGGCATGGATGCTCGCGGAGGGGCTGAGCACTTCGCATGACGTTGAATCTTGTGCAGGTCATCAAAGCGTTTCTGAGCGACGTGAAGGTGTTTTCGCGCGTGGTAGTGCGTCGGCCGCTGCGGGCGTACCAGTTGGAGCCCGCGAGGGCGATCGTAGCGTCGGTCCTGGGGCGTAAAGGGCTGACGTTTGCGGTGGTGATGGCCCGTCAAGCGGGCAAGAACGAGCTGAGCGCGCAGCTCGAGGCCTACCTGATGAACCTGTACCAGCAGGTGCGCGGCGCGCAACTGGTAAAAGCCTCTCCCACGTACAAGCCTCAGACGGTCAACAGCAAGCTGCGCTTGCGCGACTGTCTGGACAATGCGTGGAACAAGGGCGAGGTGAGGGGCGACGAGGGGTACATTGTGCGGCTCGGCCGCTGCCGGGCCTTCTTTTTTTCTGCCCATCCCGGGGCGAATGTGGTGGGGGCGACTGCTTCTGTGTTGCTGGAGTGCGACGAGGCGCAGGACGTGGACGAGGAGAAGTGGAACAAGGAGTTCGTGCCCATGGGGGCCTCCACCAACGTGACGACGGTGTTCTACGGCACGATCTGGACCTCGCGGACCTTGCTGGCCAGGGTGATGCGGCAGCTGCGGGACCAGGAGGCTGCGGACGGGATAAAGCGGGTGTTTCTCGTGCCGTGGGAGCAGGTAGCGGCGGAGGTTCCGTCCTACGGCGAGCACGTGGGCAAGGAGATTGCGCGGCTCGGCCGGCAGCATCCCATCGTCAAGACGCAGTACTGCCTGGAGGAGATTGACGAGGCCGGGCGGCTGTTTCCGGCTGAGCGGCAAGCCAGGATGCAGGGGGATCATCCGCGGCAGCGGCGTCCGATTCGGACGGAGATTTACGCGCTGCTGGTGGACGTGGCGGGTGAGGATGAAGAGCTGGAGGGTGCGGAGCTGCGCGAGGCCAACCGGCGCAAGGATTCGACGGTGGTTACGGTGGTGCGCGTGGCCGTCTCGTCCCGGCGGGGCGGGTCTCGCGGCCCGAACGGGGATCTGGGGCCGGTGGCCTTGCCTGAGAAACGGCAAGACGCAAAGTACGCGGAGGGTGGTGGTTTGCCTCGCTACGAAGTGGTTGACCGGCACTGGTGGACGGGCAAGGCGCAGACGGAGGTGTACCGGGAGCTGTTGAGCCTATTCGCGCACTGGCGCGCGTCGTACATCGTGGTGGATGCGACCGGTGTGGGCGCGGGGCTGAGCTCGTTTCTGCGGCGGCGTCTCGGGTTGTGGAAAGACGATCCTCCGGGTGCGGTGTACCCGTTTGAGTTCACGGGTGTGTCGAAATCCGACCTGGGCTGGGAATTCCTTGGGGTGGTGGATTCGGGGCGGTTCAAGGACTATGCCTGGGGCGCCGGCGGGCCGGGCCAAGGCACGAGCGGTGTGCAGGACCAGTCCGAGGACACTCGCGAGCACTGGCGCCAGGTCTCGGCCTGTGAGTTTGAGGTCATGCCGGGCCCGGGGAAGCTGATGCGATGGGGCGTGGTGGATCCGGACCACGACGATTTTGTGATTTCGGCGGCGCTATGCAGTTGTTTGGACCGGCTGGAATGGCGGGTGCCCGTGGATGGCCGCGTCATCCCACCGGCGAGGAAAGAAGACTAACCACTCCATGCATGTTTTTCGTTGAACGAGCCGTATCTGCACGCTTGGCACGTTCGTCAACATGACAATAGGCCGGATATTTAGGGATTCTTTACGCTTTGGTAACCGAATTGTATTCATCTTATAGTAATCTGGTGTACAATAGGGGCGGCTAAAACGCCGCTCCAGGCCAGGATGCCGCGTCCGCTCCACTGGCCTCCTGGCAAAGGTAGGGACGTGCGTGGCTGGCTCACTTGGGGGAGCAAACTCAAAACCGCGCAGCAGGGCCACTCTGTACCTGGCTAGTTCTGCGGCAATCATCCTGCTGTGCACGCTGCTGTACGCGGCCGCGCTCGCCACAGACATCGGCCTGGGGGGGCGCGCAGCGCTGCTGCGTCTGGCCGTCGCCCTGGTTGCGGAGGTGGCAGTGGCCGTCGCCGCCGCATGGGCCAGCCGGGGCGCGGATTCCAGCGCGCTGCGGCGTGGCTGGCTGCTGTGCTCGCTGGCCGCCTGGACGGCAGCGCTGGGCTTCCTGGTCGAATCAGTCGGCTGGCGCGACGCGGCCGGGGCGCTGTTGCTGCTGCACTACCTCTTCTACTTCGCGGGCCTGCTGCTGTGTGCCCCCGGCCGGCGCAAGGACCTCTCGGGAGTGGAGCTGCTCCTGGACGTGGCCCTGGCCATCCTGATCGTGGGCCTGGGCCTGAACTACCTCGTGTGGCACCCCGAGCTGCGTAGCTTTGATGGCATGCTGGTCTGGTTCTACGTGTTGGGCGACGCGCTGCTGCTCAGCGTGCTTTTTGGCATGCCCGCGCGCGCCCCGCAGCCGCTGGCGCGCCTGCCCATCGCGGCGCTGACCGCGGGCTTTGGGCTGGTGATGCTGGCGGACCTGTGCCGCGCCAGTGCACTGCACGCGGGCGCGTTGGCTTGCCCCGATTGGGCGCCGGCGGTGTGGCTGCTGGGTCAGGGTTGCATCGTGTGGGCGGGCATCGCCAGCCTGCAGGTGCGCCTGCTGCGGGAGTCCGCTGCCGCCCGCCTGGCCAAGTGGGAGCGTGGCCTGAACATCGCTTCTCTGCTCTTGCGCTTGGGGATCGTCCTGGGAGCTAGCGCGCTGCTGGCCAGCAATCTCAACTGGCTGGCGCTGCGCGCGAGCAGCAACAGGCTGCTGGCAGGCGCCCTGCTGCTGCTGGCGGTTTTGGCCGCGCGCTACGGCGTGTTGCGCTGGAAGAACCAGCGCCTGGGCCGCGAGCTGCAGGCCGCCGCCGGCCGCCTGCAGCAGCGCGTGGACGAGCGCACGCGCGAGCTGGCCGAGCGCGTGGACGAAGTGCAGCAACTGCGCGCGGAAGCTGAACACCGCGCTGCGCAGCAGGCCGCCCTGAACTCCATCTCCGCCCTGGTCAACTCGTCGCTGCATGTGGATGGAGTGCTCGACAGCGTGGTGGAGCAGGCCGCCAGGTTGTTCCAGGCCGATGACGCCATGCTCTACCTCTACGACCCAAAGCTCGAGGGCTTTCAGCTGCGTGCGCACCACACCTCCTTGATGCACGCCGAGGAACTGGCGCGTTGGCAGCACCTGTCTGAGGCACAAAGCCCGGCCTCGATCGAGTTGCTGCGCAAGGGGCGTCCGCTGCTGCTTCCCATCCCTGGCAGCAGCTACCGCATGCCGCCCGCGCTGGCCGGCCTGGGCGCGACCAGCGCCCTGCTCTTGCCCCTGCTGGCGCAGGAACGCTTGCTGGGACTGGTGATCCTGGGCTCACAGCGGCCCGGCAGCTTCAACGAGCGCCACGCCGAGCTGGCCACGGCCATGGGCCAACAACTGGGCAGCGCACTGGAGAACGCGCGCCTGTACCGCGAGCTGTGCACCAACATGGACGAGCTGCAACGCGCCCAGATGGACCTGCTGCGCTCGCAGCGACTGGAGGCGTTGGCGCAGACTGTGGCGGGCGCGGCGCACGAGCTCAACAACCCGCTGACCGTGGTGCAGGGCTACTCCGAGCTGCTGCTGCGCCAGGACATCTCGCCGCAGATGCGCGGCGACGTGGAGCGCATCCTGCAGGCCATCGAGCGCAGCCGCCAGGTGGTATCGGCGCTGCTGGCTTTCGGCCAGCGCGAGGTAGTGCAGCGCCGCACGCTTGACATCAACCAGGTGCTGGAGCGCACGCTGTCGCTGTGCCAGTTCGACCTCGAGGCCGCGCAGATCCGCGTGGAACGCCGCATGGAACCCAACCTGCCGCTGGTGTGCGGCGACGCCGCGCTGCTGCGCCAGGTCTTTTTCAACATCATCGTCAACGCGCGCCAGGCCATGAGCGAGTCCCACCGCGGCGGGCGCCTGACCGTGCGTTCGTTCGTGCAGGACGGCAAGCTGCGCGTGGAGATCAGCGACGACGGCCCGGGCATCGCGCCCGAGATCATGGACAAGATCTTCGACCCCTTCTTCACCACGCGTTCGCCCGGCCAGGGCATGGGCCTGGGGCTGTCACTGTGCTTCGGCATCATCGCCCAGCACGGCGGCCGCATCTGGGCCGCGTCGCCCGCCATCCAGCAGTACGCCGACGGCGCCGGCCCCGGCACCACGCTGGTGGTCGAGCTCCCCCAGGCCACCGCCAACGAGCTGGCGCAGGACTAACCTCCCTCTCCCCGTCAGTCCAGGGGAGAGGGCCGGGGTGAGGGGCCATTCTCCCTCTCCCCGTGCCTCCAGGGGAGCCTCGCCATAGAACGGCGAGACGCTACGCAGAGGGCCGGGGTGAGGGGCCATTCTCCCTCTCCCCGTGCCTCCAGGGGAGCCTC
>CAYZKS010000142.1:0-4111 GCA_964478725.1 uncultured Anaerolineales bacterium | reverse complement strand
GCCATAGAACGGCGAGACGCTACGCAGAGGGCCGGGGTGAGGGGCAGCGCTGGTGCGGAGCGAACATGTCGTAGAGAAGGGGCCTTCTCCTACTTGCGTTTGCCGGACGAATCCTCTACAATGTGGGCAGGCAGAAACGAGGGAGGCAGACTGTGCATGCTTCTGTGCAGGGAATCAAAGCACGCAAGGGTACCAGGGCCCACCGGGCGCTGACGCTCGATGAGTTGAAGCAGCGCTCGCTGGAAGAGATCTTGCGGGAGGTCGTCAAGCAACAGGAAGCGCTAACGGTGCGGCTGCCTGAGGGCGACCTCGTCGCGATCCAGCCGGCGCCTGCGCTGCAGCCGTTGCCGGTGCTGGAGGGATCGATGCCGCGGGGCTGGAAAGATGCGGTCTACCAGTAGAGCGACGGACTGGGAACCGTTCGCTGCCGATGGCTTGCACATCTCCGGGCCACCTTCAACACTTGCCCGTCTGAAGCCCCTCCACTGAGCACTTGGCCGAATGCCCCTTGCTTTCGACATGCTGTTTGGCACGTCCTCGCTTTAGAATCCTAGCTTGCTCTTAACGGCCGCGTTGGGCAGGGGCTGCAGGCCGTTCGGATCCAGGCGCCACTTGTCCATGTACTGCTGGGGCTTGAAGATCCGCACGCCGCACTCGCTTAGGAAGCGCTCCAGGGGTGGGTCGGAGTAGGGCTGTTGCACGCCCGCCAGGAAGGCGCCAAAGGTGTCGTCCCAGTGGATGGGCAGGAAGGCGCGCGGCCGCAGCACGGGCAGCACCAGCTCGGCCAGCGGCAGGTCGCTGAAGCCGACCCACAGGTCGACCACGTCCAGCCCGGCGGCCTGCAACGCGGCCTCCAGGTTCAGCAGGGGCGCGCCATAATCCACGCCATCCACGACGATGGGCACGCCCAGTTGCGAGGCGCTGGCCGAGTTCTCGTAGAACCAGGAGAAGCGCCCGGCGGCGCCGTCCACCACGAATAGGAACCCGCGGCTGCCGCCGCCATTGGGAAAGTCCTCGGCCACGCCGGGGCGCAGGCCGCCGCTGAGCGGGTCAGGGCGCGGGGCGGCGTCCAGCTCCACGGGATTGTGCTGCTCCGGGCACTCCGCCGGGCTGCCGCCGTGGTTCCAGCGCACCACGTGCATGCGCACGCCCTCGGCCAGGCTGATGACCTCGCCGCCGTACACCGGCGTGCAGCGGTCCGGCAGGATGCCCTCGGCCATGGCCTGGAAACAGGTGGTCCTGGGGCCGATGATGGGCGCGCCGGTGAGCCGGCACCAGGTGGCGGTGTCGAAAGAGTGGTCAAAGTGGCTGTGGCCGCTGAGGATCAGGTCCACGCCGGACGGCCCGCCGAGCAAGTCGAGCACGCGGCGCACGGCCTCCACGTCGGGCGTGAAGGGCTGGCGCGTGTAGGCCAGGCCCCCGCCCCCGCCGTAAAAGGCGTCGCGCGGGATGCGCGTGATGTAGCCGTCGGTGAGCACGCGCAGCGGCCCCAGCTCGTAGTACAGGTTGGCCATGCAGATCCAGGTGATATCCACGTACGCCGGTCCCGCGGCCTGTGTTGCCCTGCTTACACCCCCAACCTTGACAGTCATGCACTCCTCCACTTGATCCTTTTCGCCAGGCGCGACGTCCTGCGCGCGGCGCCCAGAGCCGTTTCCCTTACCTACTCTTTTGCAGCCGTCACCAGGCAGTGCGTGCCGTTGACGCGCCCAACCCTCCGGCCATTGGCGTCCTGGAAATAGGCCGCCTCCAGCTCCGCGACGCACTTGTGATCGCTGAGCTGGAAGCCATGGGCCGCCACAAACGCGGCGACCTCGCCTGGCTCGAGAGCAAAGCGCCACGCCTCATTCGCATCGTTCACAGTCTGCACCAGGCGCGCCTCGCCGTGGAGCGTGTTCTCGCCGCGCAGGACAGAGGCGCGCACATAGTCAAAGACAATGCGGCTGCCCGTCCCCGCATACTCCTGGATCGTGCGCATTGTCGCCTGCACCGAGTCCGGTTGCAGATACATCAGCAGCCCTTCCAGCAGAAAGAGGCTGCGCTGGCCCTTCTGGAAGCCGGCCGAGTCCAGCCGCTCGGGCAGCGACTGCCGGTCGAAATCAACCGGCACGAAGGCCAGGTTGGGCGGCACGCTCAGGCCGCGGCGCTGGTACTGCCCGATCTTGGCGCGCTGCGTGACGGGAGCGTCCAGCTCGAACACGCGCGTGTGCTGGCTTGGAAAGCGCAGGGCGCGCGTGTCGAACCCGGCGCCAAAGATCAGCACCTGCTCGAATCCCTCACTCAGCGCCTGTTGGAAGGCAGCGTCAATGTACTTGGTGCGGGCAATCACGTACTCGTAGATGCCTGCGGGCGCAAAGAAGCGTCTGTGGAAGGCTCTGAGCAGTCGCGTGCGCACCAGCGCTTTGAACGGATCCGGCAGCAGCCTTGCGGCGAGCTGGTCGTCGCTGTGGTAGTGGCTCTCGGTTTCGGCGTGCGAGATGGCGCGCGTCAGGCAGGTCATCTCGGCAGTGCGCGAGGTCTTGCTTTCGATGCGCTTCGTGGGCATGTCTGTTCCTCCCCATCAGCGTGCGCCAAATGTGGGCCAGGAGAAGCCTTGGCCCCGATCGGCCCGCGCGCAGGCGCGCAGCCCGCTGCACAGGCCCCGCATCCCTTGCCCTCACATTGAGGCGGGCCGGCCCAGGCTGCACACAGCAGCCTGGCGCCGTGCAGAGTATAGCGCAGGCTTCTCCGCACCTGCAAAGAGCGTTCCTGTCCGGGCGCGAGCCTGTCCTACTGTCAAGAACAGGATACGAACCTGGTTTTAGGCCGTCCCCTTCGATGCGCAACCGGGACGACGGGGAAACCAGGTTTGTGGTTGGCGGGGGTGGTAGTGGTGGCTTCAGCCATCGTGGCGCCGAGAGCGGCTGAAGCCGCCACTACCGTGCGGGACTGGCTTTTGCCCTGCGCGCGGGCCAGGGGTATACTGTGCCGGATGGGGGAATGCCCGCCTTCCGTTGGCGCAGTGATCACCCCGGCGGAGGCGCAACGCATTCCCCTGTTGTGTGCCAGGCAGGAGAGTGCAGAGGAGGAAGGGCGGCCATGTCACGTCGCAGCAAGGGATACCTGATCGCCGGCATGGGGATCGCCTTCTGGTCCACGACCGGGGTGATCATGAGCCATCTGTTCACGCAGTACGGGATCAGCGTGCTGTTGCTGCAGTTCTGGCGCAATACCCTGGTGTGTGTGGCGCTGATTCCCACCCTGTACCTGCTGAAGCGCTCCCTGCTGCACTTGAACGCAACCCAGATCGGGTTCTACGTCCTGTACGGGCTGGTGCTGGCGCTGTTCAACCTGATCTGGGCGCTCTCCGTCCGCACCAACGGAGCCGCTGTGGGCACGGTGCTTGGGTTCAGCTCGGCAGGATTCACGGTGCTGATCGCCTGGTGGCTCTTCCGGGAGCCGCTTGGGGTGGCGAAGATCCTGGCCGTCATCCTGAGCTTGACCGGCTGCGTCATGGTGTCGAACGCCTACCGAGCAGAGATGTGGAAGTTGAATCCGGTGGGGGTGCTCACGGGCTTGTTCTCCGGGTTGCTGTTTGCCGGCTACAACCTGATGGGCAAGGAGGCGGCCAGGCGCAAGCTCAGCGCCTGGACATGCCTGCTGTACTCATTTGCCATCAGCGCGGCCTTTTTGCTGCTGTTCAACCACATCCCGGCGCTGTCGCGCACGGCGGGTTCGCCGGGCGTGTTCGTTCCCAGCATGCCGCTGAGAGGCTGGCTGATCCTGATCGCGTTTGCCTTCATTCCCACGTTGTTTGGCTTCGGGCTGTTCAATCTGTCCCTCAACTACCTGCCGGCGGGCGTAGCCAGCCTGCTGGCCACGGCGGAGCCGGTCATGACCACGACACTGGCCTACGTCTTTTTGCATGAACGCATGACCCTGGTGCAGATCGCCGGCAGCCTGGTCATCCTCTCGGCCGTGCTGCTCGTGGGAAGGGAAAAGGGAACCTCACACTAAGACACAAAGGCACAAAGAGCGAATAGTACAAGACAACGAAGACAGACCTGGTTTCTTCTCCAAACCTGGTTTCTTTTCAGGAAACCAGGTTTGTGGTCCTTGCGGCAACGGATAG
>CAYZKS010000141.1:0-9010 GCA_964478725.1 uncultured Anaerolineales bacterium | reverse complement strand
TTCTTTGGAGCTGTGACCCAGACGCGAGGGCAGGATATCAAAGGAGGGAACACATGCAGGTTGAGATCAAATACCGGCCGTCCTATTCCATGGCAGTCGCCAAGCTGGACCCGAACGAGGTCGTACGCGTCGAGGCCGGCTCTCTGGTGGGCATGTCGGCAGGCGTCACGCTCGAGACCAAGATGACCGGCGGCATCCTGTCCTCTCTGGCGCGCAGCGTGCTGGGCGGTGAGAGCTTCTTCATGAACACGTACCATGCGCCGGCCACGGGCGGCGAGCTCATGCTCGCACCAGCGCTGCCGGGCGACTTGGTCGTGCTGGAGTTGCAGCAAGGCCAGAGCCTGCTGGTGCAGTCGGGCGCCTATGTGGCTTCTGCCGAAACCGTGCAAGTGGATACCAAGTTCGGTGGCGCCAAGACCTTCTTTGCCAGCGAAGGCCTGTTTCTGCTCAAGTGCACCGGCACGGGCAAGCTGATCCTCTCGAGCTATGGTGCGATCCACGACCGCTCACTTGGACCTGGCGAGCATTACACCGTCGACACCGGCCATCTGGTGGCGTTTGCCGAGGGCATCGGCTTCCAGGTGCGGGCCATTGGAGGATTAAAGTCCACGCTGTTCAGCGGCGAGGGGCTGGTAGTGGACCTGACCGGTCCCGGTCCGGTTCTGATGCAGACGCGCAGCACGGACGCCTTCCTCACTTGGATAACGCCGCAGGTGCAGAAGCGCATGCCACAGCAACACCATCGGTAAAAGGTCGGACAGGCCTGGTAGCCTCGCCTAGGCCACCAGGCCCACATGCTCGCACCTCGGGTGACACGACCTGGCCGCAGGATGCGGACCTGCTCGGGCTCGCTGCGTCTGTCCTGCGCGTTGGCTTCACGCGGCACCTTGCTCTAACCGGGTTTGGATGCAGCTTCCTGCGGTGCCGTGCCGGAAGGCTTGCGGAAATCCACAAACCGATACCCCACCCCGCGTTCGTTAAAGATGTAGCGCGGATGGGAAGGGTCGGGCTCGATCTTCTGGCGCAGATAGGTGACATACAGGCGCAGAAGCTGCGTGTCATCGCGGTATTCGTAGCCCCATACCTTGGAAAGCAACATCTCGTGGGTCATCACCCAGCCTGCGTTGCTCACCAAGTGGTACAGCAGGCGGTACTCGGTGGGACGTAGCTTGACGCGCTGGCCTCGCACCAGTACCTCTCGCCGCTGCAGGTCCACCGCCAGGTCCTGGTCGATTTCCATCAAGGTCTTCTGGGCCGGAGCTGGCATCTCTGCACGGCGCAAAGCAGCTTTGACGCGGCTGGCCAACTCGCGTGAGGAGAACGGCTTGGTGACATAATCATCCGCACCCAGCTCCAGGCCGCGCACTTTGTCCTCTTCCTCAGCCTTGACCGTCAGCATGATCACCGGTACGTTGGACACCTGGCGGATGCGCTCGAGTGTCTCGTAGCCATCCATCTCCGGCATCATCACGTCCATCAGTACCAGGTCGGGAAGTTCCTCGCGCACTCTGTTGAGCGCCTCCATGCCGTTGCCGGCCGTGCTCACGCGGTAGCCTTCCAGCTCCAGGTTCATGCGTACGAAACGCACCATGCGCGGTTCGTCATCTACCACTAAGATCAGTTTCTTGTCTCGCTCGGGCATGGCCAGCCTTCTCTCTATGCAACGTCTACAGGGTGCAATCCAGGTCGCTGAAGACGCTCACTTGATGGGCAGCGTGAAGCGGAAGGTCGAGCCTCTGCCAGGCGCGCTCTCCACCCAGATGCTGCCTCCGTGTCCTTCCACAATGGCCTTACACAGGAACAAACCCAGTCCGACCCCTTGGGTGCGTCGACCCAAGCTGGAGTCAATGCGATAGAATGGCACAAAGAGCTTGGATTGTTGATCGAGAGGGATTCCCGATCCCTCGTCAGAAACATGAACTTCCACATGGTCACCCACGACCTTCCCGCCGACCCGGATCGTCCCACCCTCCGAGTACTTGATGGCGTTGCTGACCAGGTTGTAGAAGACCTCTTCCAGGCGCCCCTCGTCAGCCATTACGGGAGGGAAGTTGGTGGGGAAGTCCAGTTGCAGGCTGTGTTTGCCAGCCTGCACGCGGAAGCGCTCGATCGTGCGCTGCGCCAGCTTGGGAATGGACACATCGCCCATTTGCAGCTTGAGCGTTCCTGCCTGGATGCGTGAGGCCTCCAGCAGGTCGTTGATCAGGCGATCCAATCGGTCGCTTTCTTCTTCGATGATGGCCAGGCTCTCCTGCACGGTCTTGGAGTCCCAGTGGGCGTCTTCCCGACGCAGTGTGCTGGCGTAGCCCTTGATCAGAGCCACCGGGGTTTTAAGCTCGTGCGAAATCACAGAGATGAACATGGACTTGAGTTCCTCGGCCTCTCTGTACTTGGTGACATCGTGCACACTGCCGATGATGTTTACGAGCGTTCCATCCTGGTCGTAGAGCGGCGAGTAGGTGATGCTGACACTCTTGCGGCGACCATCAGGCCGCACGAGGTTGCCTTCCGCTCGCAGGGTGCCTTCTTTGTTCAGCCCTTCCAGAGGACAGCCTTCCTGACAGACGTTGTGACCCTGAGAGTTGCGAAGGGCGATGACCTCATTGCATGGCCGGCCACGGGCCTGCTCCTGCGTCCAGCCGGTCATTTCTGACAGGGCGCGGTTGATTGCCTGGACGTTCAAGTGTGCATCCAGTATCAGCACGCCATCGGCGCTGTGCTCGATGATGGCATCCAGACGCTGTCGCTCTTGTGCCACGCGCTGGTACAGGCTGGCGTTGCGAACCGCAATCGCCGCCTGGTCCGCGAAGCTGGACAACACGCGCCGGTCGTTGGCTGAGAAGGCGGAATCGCGCGTGCGAAAGATGTAGGTCAAGCCTATCAACTCGTCGTCGAGGGTCAGTGGCAGACCGACCACCTGGCGCAGGGCTATGCCTGCGCTGGCAGCGACCAGTTGCAGTCGTCTGTACAGATCGGGCACCTGCCATTGCCTGTGGCTGACTGGGATGTCGGTTAGCAGCGGAGCGAACAGTTGTGGTGTGTCGGCCGGGAAGCCGTAGATGGCTCGGACCACGAATCTGTCGTCGGGACTGCGCAGCGCAATCAAACCGGCCTCGCCGCGCAGCATCTCCACCGCGTTCTCCAGAATGAGCTGCAGCAGCGAAGGCAGGTCCAGCCGCGCGGTCATGGCGCGGCTGATGCGCAGCAGGTATTCACGCTGCCGCAACATATAGTCTTCCATTGCGCCATGCCTCCTGGAAACTCTGCATGAGGATAGCACATCTGGAGAGGGCTGTCAATCGAGGTTGCACATGGGCAATCTACGCAGACGAAGGTCAGCCGCCGCAGGCGGCTGACCTTCGCGACCGGGACTCGCCCCGACTCGCGCGCAATGCGGCTGCTACGTCGATTGCGCTACACTACGTTCTTGATCTTGCTCAGGTCGCCATCGCGCGCCGCCTCAAGAATGGGACGCATGTACTGCTCCACCGTTTCGGCGGTGAGCGGGACTGGCATGTTCTCCAGCTTCATTTTGAGGGCTGGGTCCTTGGCAGCCTTGAGGGCGCGCTCAATGTGTTCATCCGTGAAGCCCTTGACCTCGCTCAACCTGGTCGGGAATCCGACACGCTTGCTGAGAGCCATCATGGCTTCCGCAACCGCCACTCCGAGCTCACGCCCTTGCAGTGCGTCAACCTCGGCCGAGGTCAAGCCAGCTTCTTTCAGAATCTTGCCCACCATGTGCAGAGGCTCTTGCACGGCCGGGGCAAAGAAGACCGTGTAGTATGGGTTCATGATCGCGCAGGCCCGCCCGTGGCTGAGGATGTCTACGAGCGAGAAACTGGTCAGATGCGCGCCGTTGGTGCCACCCAGCATGATGGAGTAAGCTCCCAGATCAGTAGCCAGGCCCAGAGCGGTGCGCGCTTGCATATCCTCCGGGTTCTTCACCGCTGGCTCGACATAGCGCACGACAAGGGCAATGGCCTCATGCGCCACTTCCATCATCTTGGCGTAGTATGGCTTGTGCACCGAATCGTAGAGCACTTCCAGCGCGTGCGCCACGCCGTCCAGTGCGCCATCCGTGGTGAGCGCAGGCGGCATTGAGGCCGTCACGTCGTAGTCAAAGATGGCACGAGTGGGCACGATGGCCGGGTCTACCACCAGCTTCTTCTGCCCCGTGTGAACATCGGTGATGTTCGAGTACTTGGTCAGGTGGGCACCCGAACTCGCTGCGGTCTGGATCGCCACCAGCGGGGTGAGTCTCTTACCGGTGGCTTGCAGCTTCGCAGTCACCTTGCCAGTCCCAAAGTACTCATCAATCCCTCCGCCCAGGGTGCGCAGCACCTCCGCTGACTTGGTGGCGTCCAGCGTGCTGCCCCCTCCCAGACACACGATCACGTCGGGATTGGCAGCCTTGAGGCCAGCCGTGATGCGATCCAGGTCTTCACGTGGGGCGTTGGGACCTGCCCCTTCGATCTCGTCCAGCAACTGTACGCCGGAGCCTGCCAGTTCTTGGCGAATCCTGCGGATCAGGACGTCGTTACCTGGATAGACGGTGTAGACCAACACCGCGCGCTTGCCCAGTGCGGACGTCACCTTCCCCAACTGGGTGAGCACGCCGGAGCCGAATATGTAGCTATCTCCTTTGAACTCGCGAATCAGTGCCTTTGCTTTGTCGAACTCTGCCAACGTCGTCTCCTTTCTTCCTTCTCATGGTCCATATTGTGCCACAAGAGACGCGACCTGGCAACTCGGAATACAAAGTGAGGCCGCGACGGCAGTGACGACTTGCCCTTTGCGCTGCAGGTGTGTAGAATGGGCGGTCGACTCGCGCAAGAAATACCTCGAGAAGGACAAGCACGAAATCGGTCAGCGGCGGGCCCCTCTAACCAGACCGCCGCTGGCAATCAAAGACATGGCATGGTGAAAAGATGAAACTGGCATTGTCGGTCACCCCCAGCCCGGCACGCTTTGCGCCCATTCTGCTCCGCGGCCCTGTGGAAGATGGTCTCAGATTGGCAGCAGAACTGGGCTATGATGGTGTGGAGGTGCACCTCAGACGACCCGGCGACATGGACCGCGTCACAGTCAAGAGGCTGGCGCACAAACTGGGCCTGGGCTTTGGCATGATTGGAACTGGCATGGCGGCGGGTGAAGACGGTCTTACTTTCACGGATTCTGACCCCGAGGTGAGACGCTGCGCGGTCGGGCGCATGCTGCAGCAGATTGAGCTCGCCGGCTACATCGGTGCAACCGTGGCGATTGGGCTCATCCGTGGGTCGCTGGGCAGGGACCCCGTTCTTCGCTCCACTCGCCTCCAGTGGTTTTTCGAGTGTATTGACGTGTGCTGTGGAGCGGCGCAGAAAGCTGGCGTGTTCTTGGTGATTGAACCGATCAATCGCTACGAGACGGATTTCCTCAACAGCGTGGACGAGGCGCTGGAGGTTGTGCTGCAGGTAGGCTCACCGGTCCTCAAGCTTCTGGTGGATACTTTCCACATGAATATCGAGGAGGCAGACATCCCGGCCAGCCTGCGACGGGCTGCTCCGCACTTGGGCCATGTGCACTTGGTGGACAGCAACCGGCAGGTGCCCGGCCACGGGCATACTGACATGCGGGCAGTGCTGCGCACACTGCGTGAACTTGGCTACCAGGGCTATCTTGCCTTTGAGGCTTTGCCGTTGCCGAGCACGCGGCAGGCGGCCGAGGACGGCGTGCGCAACGTGAAAAGACTCCTTGCTGAGCTGTAGGCATCTGGCAAGATGCTCCTTTGCCAGCCTGTTTGCGCCAATGGCTGGGTGTGTGCTTGAGATTGCTCTGGTTTGGACCGAGTACCCGATTGGGTCTTGGGTTACGATAGACTGCATACTGGAGGGCAACGAATGGTGGACTTGATTGATCTGCGCAGCGATACCGTCACACTTCCTACTCAGGCCATGCGCGATGCCATGTATCACGCCGAGCTGGGCGATGACGTCCTTGGCGAGGACCCTACGGTGAATCGTTTGCAGGAGATGTCTGCCGAAAGCATGGGCAAGGAGGCGGCGCTTTTCGTCGCCAGCGGCACCATGGGCAACTTGGTCTCTATGCTGACCCATTGCGGCCGAGGCGAGGGTGTGATCATGGGCCATTTGGCGCACACCTTCATCTCCGAAGCTGGCGGATCGGCCGCGTTGGGCGGGCTGTATATCCGTATGGTGTCCAACCAGCCTGATGGCACGCTTGACCTTTCGCAGGTTGAGGCGGCCATCCCCAGTGAGGACATCCATCATCCTTACGTTAAGCTACTGTGTCTGGAGAACACGCACAATTACTGCGGTGGGACCGTTCTGAAGCCACAGTATATGGCCCAAGCCGCGGCTGTGGCCCACAAGCACGGCCTCGCGCTGCACCTGGATGGCGCACGCATCTTCAACGCAGCTATTGCGCTGGGGATCCCGGCGCGCGAGCTGGCTGCGCAGGCGGACTCGGTCATGTTTTGCCTCTCGAAGGGGTTGTGCGCGCCGGTAGGTTCCATGTTGTGCGGCAGTGCGCAGTTCATCGCCCAAGCGCTGCGGATGCGCAAGATCGTGGGAGGCGGCATGCGGCAGGCGGGGGTATTGGCAGCAGCCGGAATTGTGGCGTTGGAACAGATGGTGCAACGATTGCAGGAAGACCACGACAATGCGCACGCGTTGGCCGAAGGTATTGCAGCAATACCTGGTGTGCGCGTGGATCTGGAGCGTGTACAGACCAACATGGTCTGGTTCGATGTGGTGTCCGAGCGTACCAATGCGCTCCAACTGGAGGCGGCACTGAAGCAGGAAGGCGTTCTGATCATGCTCAGCAACGCGACTCGGATGCGCGCCGTCACGCACCATGGCATCGAGCGCAAGGACATTGAGCGTACTCTGCAGGTGATGCATGCTGCCCTCGGGCGGGGCTGAGAAGGCAGCCTCGCGCTTGCACAATCCGTGACTCCCTTCTCGCGCTTCCTGTGCGCTGCGCGGCACCAGCCTGTGGATGAAGTACCGGTTGTGGGGGCCGTCTCGGACTTTTACCTGGGTCCATTGCTGGGAATCCCCGATGCGGACGATCCGCAGGCCAAGCTGGAGATGTTGCTGCGCGGCGCAGAGCTGTTTCCTGACCTTCCCCTGCTGTTCGTGATCACGCCCTGCGCTGCCCTTCACCTCAACATGCTGCGCCAGGTGGACAATCGCGAGGCCTACTACGAGCGCCCCGAGGAGTGGCTGCGCGTTGGTCGCCTGCACAGCGCGCATGAGTTGGCGCAGGTGCGCATCCCGGACCCTGACTCTTGCCCGGAGCATTTGATGACGCTGCAAGTCATCGCATGGTACCGCGAGAACCTGCCGGTCGAGCTGGCAGAGCGCTTGGGGTATGTCAGAGGCCTGATTCGCTTCGAGAATCCGTTTGACCGGCTTGCGCTCAACGTGGGAGTCGAGTGGTTTGGGCGCATGTACTCAGATCCCGGTTTTGTGCACGCGGCTATGGATGTCTTTACGCAAGCCAGCCTGATGGGCGCACAGTCCTTGGCACAGGAGTTCGGGCCTCCGGTCTGGGTGATGCTGGCTGAGGACTTGCCCAGCATGCTGAGCCCCCAGCAGTACCTGGAGTTCGTAGCGCCTTACCACCGCCGGCTCTTCGAGGCCTTCCCGCATGCGGTCAAGTTGCTGCATAACGATGGGGATGCGGCGCGCCTGATCGAGGCGCTGCCGGAATGTGGCATGGATATCTGGCACCTGGGACCGCACGTGCCCATCGAGGTGGCCAAGGCAAAGATCGGGACGCGGGTGGCACTGATGGGGAACCTAGACCCGCTGCGGGTGGCTCTGCAGGGAAGCGACGAGTTGCTCCAGGCGGAATGCAGGCGCATCCTTGCGGCTGGTAGCCCGGGAGGAGGCTTTGTCTTCTCCACCGGCGGTGAACTCAGCCCCGGGACTGCGCCGGAGCGCCTTCTGGTGATGCAGAGACTTGCTGCTGGCTGGCAATCGCAGCGGGCGGTGTCTAGCTGAGGCCTATGGCCGCCAGCAGCAGTGGCAAGAAGGCGCTCCAGGCGAACCCGCCCGTCGCAGCCTGGAAGACGAAGGTGGGCGTTACTGCGGCCTGCAACTGCCCGCCGGTCACTTGAACGCACGCATAATTCACAATGGCCAGCACTGCCGCGAGCAAGATGATCAAAGCGCGCGTGCCCCGGCGCAGCAACCCCGAGAAATGCGCCAGACCCAGCCCGGCCAGCACACCAAGCAGCGTACCCAACACCCCTGCCCACTGCACCTTCCACTGACGCAAAGGCGCCGTGGCTGGCAGAGGGATCGTCAGTACCTGCCCCGCATTGACCGGCATGCCCACACGCAGACCACTGGCCTGCCAAATCTCCTGTGCGTGGACGTCGTACCGATCAGCGATGTCCTGCAGCGTCTCACCTGGCTGGGCGATGTACTGGCGCGTGGCAGGAGGAGTGACCAGCCAAGTGGCCTGGGACACATAGAGCACCAGGCAGAGCAACGCCAAGCCAGCCAGTAGCTGGGCGGTACTGCGCGTTCTTCTCATGCTCCCTCCGGCCCCCTTTCTTGGTTGGTCCTGGCGCGACCCTACCAGACCTGTGGGCACATGGCCCCGTAGTGCATCGAGACCAGGGTGAGATCAAGCAGGCTCACTACCCCATCGGCGTTGAGGTCGGCCCGCAGGTCGGACGCCGGGCGGCTGGGGTCCAGCGTGGCGGCCACCGTGACCAGATCAAACAGGTCAACCAGGCAATCGCCGTTGGCATCACCCCCAGCCAGATTCAGATCAGGCAGGCGTGCGTCCTGCCCGCTGAGGATCACCACGGAAGGGCGCAGGGCCGACAGATATCCCGCGTGGCTAGCTGCCGCAGACCAAACGCCGGCCGGCACGCCCTCGACCTGGAACTGGCCGTCAGCGGCAGTGAGTGCGTACCGGCCTGCCATGGTGACGATGGTCCCAGAATGGTTGGAGCGACCCACAAGCCGCACGACGCCGCGCAGTCTACCGG